>CAMLYM010000048.1 GCA_946491705.1 uncultured Clostridia bacterium | reverse complement strand
GGGAGGCCTTCTTAAACCCGCCGGTCTTGGTGGCGGCGGCCAGGTCTGCGTCCAATACGACCAGATTCGGGTTTTTCGCACCCAGTTCCACAAGGGCCGCGCCGTAGCTGTCGCGCGTTGCCTTCTTCACCACATCAGCCATTGACCTGCACCTCCAATGCGGCGAGCGCGTCGCCGAGTTCTTTCATCCCGATGTCGTACTGCTCCTGCTTAGGCGCGGAGCCGTGCCAGGAGACGTTGTTCTCCATATAAGAGACGCCCTTGCCCTTGACGGTCTTGGCGACGATCATGGTGGGCTTGCCCTTGACGGTCTTGGCCTCCGCCAGGGCCTTTTCGATCTGGTCAAAATCATGGCCGTCGATCTCGATCACGTGCCAGCCGAAGGCGGCGAACTTCTCGGGGATCGGATAAGGGGAGTTGACCTCCTCCACGGTGCCGTCGATCTGCAAATTGTTGTTGTCCACAAAGCCCACCAGATTGTCAAGCTTCTTGGCGGCGGCGAACATACAGGCCTCCCAAACCTGGCCTTCCTGGATTTCGCCGTCGCCCAGAACCGTGTAGACGCGGAAATCCTTCTTGTCCAGTTTGCCGGCCAGCGCCATGCCCACGGCGGCGGAGATACCCTGGCCCAGAGAGCCGGAGGACATGTCCACCCCCGGGGTACCCTTCATGTCCGGGTGGCCCTGGAGGTTGGAGCTTAATTTACGCAGGGTGGAAAGGTGCTCCACCGGGAAATAGCCCCGGTGAGCCAGCACCGAGTAAAGCGCCGGCGCGCAATGGCCCTTCGAAAGGACAAAACGATCCCGGTCGGCCCACTTAGGGTTCTTCGGGTCGATGTTCATTTCCTCAAAGTAGAGATAGGTCAAATAGTCGGCAATGGAAAGGGAGCCGCCGGGATGGCCGGACTTGGCGTTGTAAACGCCTTCCAGGATGCCCATCCGGACGCGGGTCGCCGTAACGGCAAGCTGTGTTTTTTTTGCATCGTCCATGGTTACGCATTCCTCCTAAGTAATATATGTGCGGCGGGCGCGGGCTGTAGAAAGCCTCGGACTGCCGCAGCGTTCAAAAAGCGGGAAACCCTCCGCCTCAGAAAAACGCCGTTCCCTTCTTCTACGCGCTTTGTGAGACGAGCCCTCTGAGATAGGAAACCGCTCCCGCGATGGCGCCCTCGTTATTCGAGCACACCACCACGTCAGCCAGCTTCTTGATGTCATCGGGGGCGTTTTGGGGCGTGATCCCAATGCCGCCCGCTTTTATGAATCCCAAGTCATTATAATAATCGCCGATTGCGACGGTTTTGTCAAGTGAAATCCCCAGTTTTGCGGCCAGGGCATGGAGAGCCGCGCCCTTGTGAGCGCCCTTGGGGATCATCTCATAAAAGATTTTCGCCGAGCGCATGTACTCGACCTCCCGGTAGGGAACCTTTTCGCAGAAATCAATGATTTCCTGCAGGTGTTCCGGCGGGAGCTCATAGAGAACCTTGTGCCACACGTTAGGAAGCTCCTCCATGGTACAGAAAACCGCGTCGATGTTCTCATACTTGAGGTGCTCGTGGGTGGTGGCGTTTGCTCTCAGGACGTACAGCTCCCGCCCGGAGCTGATTTCCACCCCCACGTGAGGCATATGGTCCAAGACCGCCTGCACAAGGCCTCGTGCCTCTTCGGGCAAAGGCGCGTCCCAGGGAATGGTGTTCGTGCGGTAGTCGTACATGAGGCTGCCGTTTGTCACGATGACCGGGGCGTTGACCGCCAGCTTCTCCACATACTGCTGGGCGGAGCTGACCGTCCGGCCGGTGGCGATGGTGAAAAGGCCGCCGCCATCCACAAATTCCTGCACTGCGTCGATGTTCTTCTGGGAGATGACGCCCTGGTCGTTTAAAAGGGTGCCGTCCAGGTCGGACGCCAGTAAAAATCCTTCGAATGGTTTTTGCATAGAATGGTTCTCTTTGCCGCTGCCGCCGGCGGCCAGGTTCTGCGAAAAATTCGCCCGCCTCTCGGCAAAATTCAGGCAGGCGCCACATTGGCATTTCCCTCTCCTATAAGGGAGACAGGGTATGCAAAAAGCCGGTGAAATACCCGGGCAGTTCGCTTTCAAACCGCATGGCCTCTCCGGTGCGCGGATGTACAAAGCCCAGCACCTTTGCGTGCAGGCACTGGCCGCACAGCCGCTCGATGACCTTTTTGGGGCCGTAAACCGGGTCCCCCGCCACCGGATGGCCCAGATAAGCCATGTGCACCCGGATTTGATGGGTGCGCCCGGTTTCCAGCCGCAGACGCAGATGGGTGAAACCCTGGTACCGGGCCAGGACCCGGAAATGCGTGACCGCTTCCCGGCCGCCCTTGACCACCGCCATGCGCTTTCGTTCCACCGGATGCCGTCCGATGGGGACGGATACAGTGCCCTCGTCCTCCTTTACGTTGCCGTAAACCACCGCTTCGTATTCCCGGGTAAAGGAATGAATCTGAATCTGCGCGGCCAGGGACTGATGGGCAAAATCGTTCTTCGCCACCATCAAAAGGCCGCTGGTGTCCTTATCGATGCGGTGGACGATACCGGGGCGGAGCACCCCGTTGATGCCGGAAAGGCCGTCCCTGCAGTGAAACAGCAGGGCGTTGACTAACGTACCGTCCGGATTGCCGGGAGCCGGGTGGACCACCATACCCTTGGGCTTGTTGACTACCAGCAGGTCCTTGTCCTCGTAAACGATGTCGAGAGGGATGTTCTCCGGCTCGGCGGACAGTTCCACTGGGTCTGGTACCGTTATCTCCACTGGCCGGCCTTCCTGCACCCGCAGGTTCTTCCCGGCAGGTTTCCCCGCCACTGTCAAAAGCCCCTGGGCCGTCAGCTTCTGGACAGCAGAGCGGGTCAGGTCCGGCAGCCGGGCGGCCACAAACACGTCCAGCCTTTGGCCGTCCTCTTCTCTATTTGGAATCAGCGTGTGTTTCTCCACCGTTTTCTCCTTCTGGGATACTGGGCGCTTTGCGCCACCGAATGGCATCGGGCACGAACAGGATGGACAGAATCAGCCAGATACAGCCCACCACCACGCAGACGTCCGCAAAGTTAAAGACGGCAAAGTCAATGAGCTTAAAGTAGAACATGTCCACCACATAGCCGTGCCAAATCCGGTCGATCAGGTTGCCCACACCGCCGGCCAATGCCAGAATGATAGGGGTTCGCACCAGCCAGCTTTTGGCCCGGCCGGAAAAAAGCAGCCAGATGGCCGCGATCACCACCGCAATGGTCAGTACAATAAAAATCCAGCGTTGGTCCTGCAAAATGCCGAAGGCGGCCCCTCGGTTTTCCACATAGGAAAACTCGAACACGCCTTCGATCACCGGGATGTTTCCCACCGCCGCCAGCGTCTGGGAAGCCCACAGCTTAATAAGCTGGTCAATTCCCACCAGCAGGGCCACCGCCGCAATTACAATCAGGGGCATACGAACGCTCCTTTCCCCGCTTTACGCAAGGGTATTTCATAAACACAGGGACGGCGCGCCGGGAGAATCCCCCAGCGCACCGTGACCGAAATTCGTTATTCTGCTTTCAGGATAGCCGCGCAGCGAGCGCACAGGGTCGGATGCTCCGAATCGCTGCCCACCGATTCTTCATAGGTCCAGCAGCGTTCGCACTTTTCGCCGTCCGCTTTCTCCACCGTGACGAACAGGCCGTCCACCTCTTCACCCTTGAAGCCACCGGCGCTTCCCTTTTGCACCCGCACCTTGGAAACGATGAACACCGCCGGAAGTTCTTTTTCCACCGAGCACACAAAGTCGTAAAGTTCGCCGTCACAGGTCAGCGTCACCTTTGCTTCCAGCGACGCGCCGATTACCTTGCTGCTACGTGCCAGCTCCAGCGCCTTCTTCACATCCTCCCGGATGGCGTGGATCTTCGTCCAGCGGGAGAGGAACTCCTCGTCGTGGACAAGGCCGGAAACCTTCGGGAAGTCATTGAAGATAGCGGCTTCCTTGTCGGCAGAGGCATCGTGAGGCATGGCCTGCCAGATTTCCTCGGCCGTGAAGGCCAAAATCGGGGTGAGCATCCGGGTCATGGCGTCGAGCACCCGATAGATCACCGTCTGGGCCGCCCGGCGGGAGGGGCTGTCGATCTTCTCTACATAAAGCCGATCCTTGATCACATCCAGGTAGAAGTTGGACAGGTCGATGACGCAGAAATTCTGCACCGCATGGGAAATCCGGTGGAACTCGTAGGAATCGTACGCGTCTCTGACCACGCCGATCAGCTCATCGAGACGCATGAGCGCCCAGCGGTCGATGGGTTCAAGAGCGCTGTCCGCCACCGCGTCCTTATCCGGGTCAAAGTCGCCCAGGTTGCCCAGAATGAACCGGGCGGTGTTGCGGATTTTGCGGTAGGCTTCGGAAAGCTGGCTTAAAATATCCGGCGAAATGCGCACGTCCACCTGATAGTCGGAAGACGCTACCCACAACCGCAGGATATCCGCGCCGTATTTTTCGATGATCTCAGAGGGCAGAATGCCGTTTCCGAGAGATTTGCTCATCTTCTCTCCCTTGCCGTCCACCACCCAGCCGTGGGTAAGCACCGCCTTATAGGGCGCCTTGCCACGCCAGGCCACCGAGGTCAGCAAAGAGGACTGGAACCAGCCGCGGTACTGGTCCGCGCCTTCCAGGTAAAGGTCCGCCGGCCACTGCAGATAGTCTCTCGCGTCGCAGACGGCCGCATGGGAAACGCCCGAATCAAACCAGACGTCCATGATGTCTTTTTCTTTTTCAAAGTTCTTGGAGCCGCATTCCGGACAGACAAAGCCTTCGGGCAGGAAATCCGCCGCGTCTCTCACAAACCAGCTGTCCGACCCTTCCATACGGAAGACGGAAGCGATTTTTTCAATGCTCTCCTTGGTGACGATGGGCTTGCCGCAGTCTTTACAATACACAATCGGGATGGGCACGCCCCACTTGCGCTGCCGGGAAATACACCAGTCGGCCCGGTCACGCACCATGGAGGTAATCCGGTCCTGGCCCCAGGCGGGGGTCCAGGTGACCTCCTCGATGGCCTTGACCGCCTGTTCCTTAAACTGTTCCACCGAGCAGAACCACTGTTCGGTCGCCCGGAACAGCACCGGCTTTTTGCACCGCCAGCAATGGGGATAATCGTGGTGGATTTTTTCCATCGCAAAAAGAGCGCCTCTTTGCTCCAGCTCCGCGGCGATGGCCTTGTTGGCCTCGTCGGTGGAAAGGCCGGCGAACGGCTCGCCCGCTTCCTTGGTCATGCGGCCCTTGCTGTCCACTGGGACCACAATGGGAAGCTCAGGATAATTCTTTTTGCATACGTCGTAGTCTTCCACGCCGTGGCCCGGCGCCGTATGTACACAGCCGGTACCCGATTCCAGGGTGACATGATCGCCCAGGATGACCAGGGACTCCCGATCCAAAAACGGATGCTGGGTCACCACATATTCGAGCTCTCTGCCCGGCAGAGTACCCACCACTTCATATTCTTCTATGCCCGCCGCCTTCATGGCGTTCTTATATAGCTCCTCGGCCATAATCAGGTATTCATCCCCGGTTTTGATGACCGCATAGGTAAAGTCCGGTCCTAAGCAGATGGCCACATTTGCCGGAATGGTCCAGGTAGTGGTAGTCCAAATAACCACCGAAGTCTTCGCCGGGTCTACTCCCATGGCGGAGAGTTTGCCTTTGTCGTCCTTGACGGCGAACTTCACATAAATGGAATAGCACGGATCGTTTGCATACTCGATCTCCGCCTCCGCCAACGCCGTCTCGCAGTCCGGGCACCAGTAAACCGGCTTTAAGCCCTTATAGATGTAGCCCTTGAGCGCCATCTCGCCGAACAGTTCGATCTGCTTGGCCTCGTATTCCGGCACCAGGGTGATATACGGATGGTCCCACTCGCCCAGGACCCCCAGACGCTTGAATTGGTTGCGCTGGTCGTCCAAGTACCCCAAAGCAAACTCCCGGCAGATCTTGCGAAGCTCCACCGGCGAAATGGTAGTGGAGTTCTCCACACCCGCCTTTTTGCGCGCCTTGAGCTCGGTGGGCAGGCCGTGGGTGTCCCACCCGGGGACATACGGCGCCTGAAAGCCCGCCATGTTCTTATAGCGCACAATCATGTCCTTGAGCGTCTTGTTCATGGCCGTGCCCAGATGAATGTCGCCGTTGGCGTAGGGAGGGCCGTCGTGGAGAACAAAGAGAGGCTTGCCCTCGTTCTTTTTCATCAGCGTTTCATAGCGCCCGCTCTTTTCCCACTCTTCGAGCATCGCAGGTTCCTTCTTCGGAAGACCTGCGCGCATGGAAAAGTCGGTCTTGGGCAAATTTAGGGTCTTGTTGTAGTCCTGAGGCATTACGGTTTTCGCTCCTTTATTGGATGGCAGGGAAATCTTCCTTTCTCCTGCGCAAACAGATTCTACTCTCCTTAATAGGATTCGTTTTTCATCCCGTCGGGATCGTGGAGATCGGCCTCGGAACCCGATTTTTCCTCAGGCGCCTGCGCCTGGGTATCCGGTTCCGCTTCCCCGGCCTCTTCCTTGGGTGCTTCCTCGTCGGGCAGAGAGGAAATCAGCTCAATGTGCTCCCGGTAAATGGAGATGAGCCGCGCCTTAAAGCCGCTGACCTCCTGGCGGAGGTTCGCTAGCTGCTCCTTTTCCCGCTCGATTTGGCGGTTGGTATCGCCGATGATGGCATCCGCCTGCACGGTAGCCTCCTTCATAATTTCCTGCACCTGGGCCTGGGCGTCCCCCTTGATTTTATCCGCCTCGGCATTGGCCTGGTCCAGCACTTCCTTGGCGGTCTTCTTGGCGGAGACCATGATTTCGCGTATTTCATCGCTCTCGCTGCGGTACTCCTCAATCTTGGCCGCCAGCACCTGCAGCTTCTGAATCAGCTCCTGGTTGTCCTTAAACAGCTTCTCGCAGGTTTCCAAAACCTCTTCCCGAAACACATCCACATCGTCCGACTTGTAGCCACCGAAGGTGGAACGCCCGATAGCGTAATCCCGAATCTGTGCAATGGTAAGCATGGTATCTTCCTCCCTTGCCTTCTGATCAAAATCCGGCATAGCGCCGGAAAAACCTCTTATAAATACTGCTCCGCCTTCAGACGAAGCCGACCCTTTTTGGTAAGTGGTCCCACCTGGGTGATTTGAAACCGGCCGCTTCCCCGGACCGACAGGGTATCCCCTTCCTTTACCGTCCCGCTGACCGCAGTAACCGGCAGATGATTGACCGCAACGAGCCCCGCTGCAATCCGCCGGGCGGCTTCCTCCCGGGAAACCCGGCAGACGGACGCCACCACCGCGTCCAGCCGCGGGGAAGCAACCGTATCGGTAAGCTCCTTGGTTCCCTTTCCTTGCGGGAGCCCGTCGGGCAAACCCTCGATGAGCTGCACGCCCACGCCCCCGACCTTTTCCATCTGGTTCAAAACAAAGGGGACGATCTCTTTGAGTAAAAACAAAACAGCCAGCCCTTCGCCTACCAGTATGTCCCCCACGCAGTCCCGCCGGATACCCTGGGCCATCAGCGTGCCTAGGAAATCCCGGTGGGTCAGGGTATCCCTCGGGCGGTAACGCACCGTTAGGGGGACAACGGGAAAGAAATCTTCCTCTGGGTAAATTTCCCATGGAAAGATGCCAAGAACCACCCGCAGGGCGCCCTCATAGCCGCCGAACAGGTGGGCCTGTACCTCATGCTCCCGGCGGATCGCCGCCGACGCGACCGCCGCCTGCCTTTCGTCCAGAAAGCCGACGAAGCACGGCTTTGTCCGTTTGGCACAAAGCCGCGCCGCGTCGGTTACACGGGCCAAAAGCAATTCATCTGTGTTGTTCTCTGTTCGCCGCAAACGAAACCTCCAAAAGGCCGTCAGCCTTTAGAAATAGACGCCGTTGCTCTCCAGCTCGTCGAGCAGGTCGCCCATGATCCCTACGTTATAGGGGGTAATGATAAACGTATTGGTGGACACCCGTTTGATCTGACCGTTGTTGGCGTAGGCTACGCCACTCAAAAAGTCGATCAGGCGGCGGGCAACCTCCTTATTGGTGGCTTCCAGGTTGAGCACCACCGTGCGCTTGGAATTGAGATGGTCGGCAATGGAGGAAGCGTCGTCAAACCGCTCGGGCTTGACCAGCACCACCTGAAGCTGGGCGGTGGCATGGATGTTGACCACCTTGTTGCCGCGCTTTGCTTCGGTCACCGTTTCCCGGTGGGGTTCCTCGGGCTTGGTGACGAACTCGTCCAGGTCCTCAGGGGTATCCTCATAATCGTCGTCGTACTCTTCGTCCGGCGCGCCCATAATATTGCGAAACTTGTCCATGAATCCCATGCTGTCTGCCTCCTGTCGTTTCCTTTGTTCTATCGTTATTTTGAATACGTTCGATGTCCAAAAAGAGCCGTTCCCGGCCGGATGTAGTTAGCGCCCTCCAGGATCGCTTCCTCATAATCCGCCGACATGCCCATGGACAAAAAGTCCATGGAAATATTATCGGATGTTTTGTCCTTTCTGTCAAGGAACAGTTGGGTCATCTGCGAAAAATATTGACGTACTTCCCCTGCGGTTTCACAAATCGGCGGAATCGCCATCAATCCGCGCACCCGCACCGCCTGCATTTCGCCGATTTTTCCCAATAGCTCATCCAACGCCTCCGGCAGAACGCCGCCTTTGTTTTCCTCCCGCCCGATGTTTACCTCCACCAAGCAGTCGGTCACCACGTCCTTTTGCACGCTTACCCGGTTGATTTCCTGGGCCAGGTGAGCGCTGTCCACCGACTGGATCATCTCCACCAGGCCGATGACCTTGCGCACCTTGTTGGTTTGCAGAGTGCCGATGATCTGGGCTTTGCAGTTGGACAGATCCAACTGGTCGTACTTTTCCAAAAATTCCTGCACCCGGTTTTCCCCGATATGGGTCATGCCGCAGTGGATAGCGTGGTTGATGATCTCCACCGGCACCGTCTTGGTCACGGCGAGAATGGTAATATCCTCCGGCGCACGGCCCGACCTGACTGCCGCCTCGCCTACCTTTTCTTTTAGTACCCGGATGTTTTCCTCCACCCGGCGAAAGACTGCTTCCCGTTCATCGTTGGACAACCTTTCCATCGGCTAGCTCCTTTCCCGAAACAATGATCTCATCGTAAAGTTCCAGCGTTCCGGCGCCTCCGTCGGAACGTACGATCATATAGGTATCCGCCGTATAAACCGGCTCGATGGTAACAAAATGAGCGGTGATCCCTTCCAGGATGTAGACCCCCATCTTCCCGTCCACAAAGTGCACGGCGTTCGTGTCCACCCGCAGGCCGGAGATGGTGCGAAAACGCAGGGTAACCGGCTGCTTTCGGAAGGTGGACAGGTCCGCGGAAATCGTGTTGGCCCGCAGCACTACCGCCGACTGGCCGTTTTGCGCGGGACTGATGGAAAGCACCGTGACGGGAATTTCCGTGGTGGTAAGGCTCGGCACCTGCATCACCAAAGTAGTTCCAGCCGTCAAGGTCTGAACCCGTTCCTCGGGCAGAAGGCAGAGATAGTACCAGTCGGAATCCTCGGCCACCTTCCCGATGGCGTTCCCGTTCCCGGCGGAACGCTGCGTGGCAATCAGGTTTCCGATCTCTTCTGTCGTCATAGAGGTAAGGGTGGACAGATCGGTCAGGTTTTCATAGCCGTCCACTTCTGAAAAGAAAAAGCCCGCCTGAGTCGTGGTGATCGTCTGGGCTTCTCCGGAAAACTTGGAAGAAAGCGAGTCGAGCTGCGCCGTCAAATCAGAAATACGTTCGTTGAAATTCTCCGCCTTCCCGGTAATCAGCTGACGGCGGTTTAATAGATTCAAAAGCTGCTCCTTGGATTCCTCCAGGGCAGAATACTGCCCGCTGTCCGCCTGGCCGATGACCGAAAGCAACCGTTCCTTGATCTGCTTATCGATGTTCTCCACCGTGATGACGCCTTTGCCGGTGGAATTCTGAATGTCCTTAAGTTCTTTGATTTCCCGCTCGAGCCGTTCGGCGGTGGAACGGGCATGAGCCTCCTGGGCGCTGTTGTAGACATAGGCCACCGTTCCGTCCACTGGAACGTGTCCCCCGTCCTCCACCGCGTAGGAGATTTCCCCGGAGCCCGTGAAAGAAAGCACCGTTTCCTCCCGCAGAGCGAGGCCTTCCACCGTAATGGTATCTTCCATCTCCATGGAGAGGGCGGTCTCCACCCCGACTTTCGAGCTGTTGGCGCTGTAAATCTGAAAGACGATGTACACGCACAAAAGCAGGGCGGCAAGGCCCAGCAAAACCCTCGGTATCACCTTTCCCATTCTGCGAAAGCCCGCCTCCTTTCCCCTTCGTTGGGGGCTGTCCCGTTTTGTTATACTTGTTGGTTATTATAGCATAGCAGGCCCTGCATTTCCACCCATTTTGCCGCCTCATCGGCAATTGCCTGAAAATTCCTCTCATCATCCAAATACAGCCAGTGTACCCATTGCTCCCGTTTAAACCAAGTCATCTGCCGTTTGGCATACCTCCTGGTTTCCATCTTCAGCTTGTCCGCTGCCTGGGTGAGCGAACATTCCCCTTCGAAATAAGGAAACAGTTCCTTATAACCGATGGCCTGCAGCGCCGTCTTCCCGCCGCTCCGGTATATCTCCCGAGCTTCTTCGCACAGTCCGTTTTCCAGCATCTCGTCCACCCGGCGGTCGATTCGTTCGTAGAGCAAGGCCCGATTCCGGAAGGCGAGACCCACCACAGCGGGATGATAGGGAGACGGCTTTGCCCTGGCTTCCTGCTGCTGGCGGGACATGGGTACCCCCGTCAGCCGGTACACCTCGATGGCCCGAATAATTCTCCCCAGATTGTTGGGATGCAAAGCGGATGCAGAAGAAGGGTCAAAGCTGCGAAGCTCCTCTAAAAGCCCTTCCCCGCCCTCCTTTTCGGCTCGCTTTTGCAGCTCCTCGCGAAGGGCAGGGTCGCTTTGCAGCGGAGCGAACTGGATGTGGTTGAGAAGGGAGGAGATATATAGCCCGGTGCCGCCCACTAAAATGGGCAGCTTTCCCCGCCCGGTGATCTCCGCGATCTTCTCCCGGGCCAAATCGCACCAGGCCGCCACGGAGAACGCCTCACCGGGGTCGAGAAAATCCAGCAGGTGATGGGGGACTCCCTCCATCTCCTCTTGGGTGGGCTTTGCTGTCCCTACCGTCATACCTTTGTATACCTGCATGGAATCAGCCGAGATCACTTCCCCGTCCAGCCGCTTGGCCAGCGCGACCCCCAGACGGGTTTTTCCGGACGCGGTGGGACCCACCACCCCGGCCACCAGGATTTTCTCTCTCATCCGCTGGTTCCTCCCTGCGTTTTATCCGGACCCGGCTTGCCCCAGTGCTGCGCCACCAGCTGGATAATACAAAACAGCAGGGCAAACAGGAAAATGGTGGCTTCCTTTACGGCAATGCCGCCGATGAACAAGTCCAGCATCTCCAGAAGCAGCATGCTGGTCAGCACGTCCAGAACACCGAACCACAGGCATTTCACCAGAAAGGTACGGATCAGGCCCATTCGCCAAAGTGTGCGTACCAATGCCTGGATGAACACGGAAATAGGCAGGCCAAAGAGCACGAAGCAGCCGAAATACAAAAGCACGGAGGGAAAGCTGGTATAGGTATAGCCCAGCAGGTGAAAAACGCCGATTCCAAGAACCGTTACCACCGCGATTAATACCACCAGCAGCAAAAATATCAGCAGCACCGTCGGCAGCCATTGCCTTATTCGTTTCATCCCGATCCCTCCCCTCTCGCATTTTCCTTGTCTTTTATGGACCAAAATTGTTTGTCCTTATATAAAATCAATCTGTTTCTTGCAATGCGCAAAGTTTTCCTCTTATGTTTTACCAATCCCTGCTCTCCAGCGGGGAAATTCGTTGGGGGCTTTCCATCTGCTGCGCATCCAGCGTCTCTCTGAAAGCCGCTCTGCCGGACAAGTCTTCTCACCGATCATGAAAAAGAAACAGGGAAAACAACATGGTTTTCCCTGTTTCTTATTATAAAGCCGACGGGCTTCCCTGTCAATCCGTCTTCCTGTGACAATTACCGGCCTAGGGCCGCTTTCAGGGCATCCACCCGGTCGGTGCGCTCCCAGCGTACATCCAGATCCTCCCGGCCCATATGGCCGAAGGCGGCCAGCTTGCGGTAGATGGGGCGGCGCAGGTCCAGATCGCGGATGATGGCGGCCGGGCGCAGGTCAAACACCTGTTCCACCGCCTGCTCGAGCTGTTCGTCGGACACTACGCCGGTGCCGAAGGTATCCACCAGAACGGACACTGGAGAAGCCACCCCGATGGCGTATGCCAGCTGGATTTCACACTTCTTCGCAAGGCCGGCGGCTACGATGTTCTTGGCTACCCAGCGGGCCGCATATGCAGCCGAGCGATCCACCTTAGTGGGGTCCTTCCCGGAGAAGGCGCCGCCGCCGTGGCGGGCGTATCCGCCGTAGGTATCCACAATGATCTTGCGGCCGGTGAGGCCCGCGTCCCCGTTGGGACCGCCGGTGACAAAGCGGCCGGTGGGATTGATGAAGTACCGGGTATCCCCGTCCAACAGCTCCTTGGGCAGAACCGGTTCGATCACGTTGGCCACAACGTCCTTGCGAATCTGCTCAAGGGTCACGTCCGGATCGTGCTGGGCGGAGACCACCACCGTGTCCACCCGAACCGGGCGGTCGTCCTCGTATTCGACGGTGACCTGGGTCTTGCCGTCGGGGCGCAGGTAGGTAAGGGTTCCGTCACGGCGCACATCGGAAAGCCGCTTGGCAAGCCGGTGGGCCAGGGAAATGGGAAGGGGCATCAGCTCCTTGGTTTCGTCGCAGGCATAACCGAACATCATGCCCTGGTCGCCCGCACCAATGCGGTCGTCGTCCCCGGTCTGGCCCTCCTCGCGCACTTCAATGGCGGCGTTTACCCCCTGGGCAATATCGCCCGACTGCTCGTCGATGGCAGTAAGCACCGCGCAGGTATTGCCGTCAAAACCGCAGTCGCTGCTTTGGTATCCGGTTTCGTTGACTACCTCGCGCACCAGCTTGGGGATATCCACGTAGCAGTTGGTGGAGATCTCGCCATACACCAGCACCATCCCGGTCACTGCCGACGTTTCGCAGGCTACGCGCGCCATAGGATCCTTCGCGAGCATGGCGTCCAGGATGGCGTCTGAAATCTGGTCGCAAAGCTTATCCGGATGCCCCTCAGTCACCGATTCGGACGTAAATAATTTTCTGCTCATTGCTGTACCTCCCATATATGTTTCCTTGGTAAACCGCACTTAGTCTACCCCATTCGTCTCTCGGCTTTCTTACGAAAAACCGTCGTTTTTCTGACAACAAAAAAGCGTCCGCCATAAACCAGCGGACGCATTTCCTCATCTTTCGGTTTATAACCGCAGGATTTGGCACCTTTCCGTTTCAACACGGAGGTTGCCGGGCTTCACCGGGCCTGTTCCCTCAGCCGCTCTTGATAAGTCGTATTCAATTGTTTCGACAGTATAGCACAAATAGCCGTCCCTGTCAATGCATCTGCATTGGAAATGCCGGTTTCATCGGATTACCGCGTCTTGCCTTCCCGCAGCTGGCGGATGTACCCGGCCAAAGGCAATGTAATGAGGAAAGCGATGGCGGAATTGACGGAGGAAATGATAAGGTTGAACGGAATGATGAAGGGAAGCAGCGCGTCTCGGACCACCTCATAGGGATTTCCATAGAAATGCACGGTGAAAATCAGGTTGAGCGGTACCATCAGCGCCGTCCTCGCCAGGCATCCGATCACTAGGCCAACCGCCAGCCAGCCGGTCTTGGGCTTCCACCGGTAGAACAGCCCTGCCGCCAGCACCATCGCCCCGGAAGCACAGAAATGCATCACCAGGCCTACCCAGCCGTCGGGGCTTAACAGGAACGCCTGGATGGTGCTGACCACCAGCAGAATGCACAGGCCCGCCGCCGGCCCGTAGATGATGGTTCCGATGAGCACCGGGACGTCCGCCATGTCGTACACTAGGTAAGGCGCGCCGGGGAACAGCGGGAACCGGATGAGCAGGACCAGAACCACCGACAAAGCGCAGAGCATAGCCATCACGGAAATTTTAGTCACATTGGATTTGGTTGCCGTTTGCATTGTTACCACTCCTTACATTAGAAGGAGCCGTCTTGCCTGAGATTGGAAAGCAAAAACCCCGCGGAAATGTTCCGCGGGGCGCAAAGACGCTTTTCTACAAAGAAAGCGCCGCTTCTTCCATCCGGACTATACCGTCGGCCCCGGAATCCAACCGGAGTCAACCGCGCCGTAAACGGCGCCGCTCGCGGGCTTGTCGGCAACCTTGCCGCATTACCGCCGGTGGGGAATCACACCCCGCCCCGAAGACAGCTTCTTTTATTATTTATTATAATAGCACCCACGTGAACCCCTGTCAAGAACCCGGCCTGTCCTTTTCCGACTGTTTCTGCATCTGCGGCTACCCGGATGTCCGTTTTCCGTACGCCAACACGTCCGAAAGCATGCTGCTCAGACCCGGTATGGACAGCAGCGGGCTCCATCATGAAGCAGGACATTCTTTCTGCACGTTTTCAGATCCGACATGGTGGGATATCCCTATCCTCGGTGCCCGGATAGACGGTATCCATGTTTCACTGGGCCTGCCAGTCTCCTTCCCTGTTCTCATTGCGCCTACTGCCAGGACCCGTATATTCTTCAATAGGCCAAGTGTGTGCCGTCCTTTTCTATCAGCACAAAAAAGGAGCTGTCTCTAATGAGACAGCTCCCTGCACAAACGAAACTTATTCGTTGATGGCGGTAACAACGCCGGAACCAACGGTACGGCCGCCTTCACGGATAGCGAAGCGCAGACCTTCCTCGATGGCGATGGGGGTGATCAGTTCCACGTCCATGTCCACGTTGTCGCCGGGCATGCACATCTCAACACCCTCGGGCAGAGAGATGACGCCGGTCACGTCGGTGGTACGGAAATAGAACTGAGGACGGTAGTTGTTGAAGAAGGGGGTGTGACGGCCGCCTTCATCCTTGGTCAGAACGTAAACCTGGCCCTTGAACTTGGTATGCGGATGGATGGAACCGGGCTTCGCCAGAACCTGGCCGCGCTCGATTTCATTTCTCTGGATACCGCGCAGCAGAGCACCGATGTTGTCGCCAGCCTCGGCATAGTCGAGGAGCTTGCGGAACATTTCGATACCAGTAACAACCGTCTTGCGGCTTTCGTCAGCCAGACCGACGATTTCGACTTCTTCCTGGAGCTTGAGCTGGCCTCTCTCCACTCTGCCGGTGGCAACGGTGCCGCGGCCAGTGATAGTGAAGACGTCCTCAACCGGCATCAGGAAGGGCAGGTCGGCCTTACGTTCCGGAGTCGGAATGTACTCGTCGACCGCATCCATCAGCTCGTGAATGCACTTGTATTCGGGAGCATTGGGATCCTTGGAGGTAGACTCCAGGGCCACCAGAGCGGAACCCTTGATGATCGGGGTGTCGTCGCCCGGGAACTCGTATTCGTTGAGGATGTCGCGGATCTCCATCTCGACAAGCTCAAGCAGCTCAGGATCGTCAACCTGATCGACCTTGTTCATGAACACAACGATATAGGGAACGCCAACCTGACGGGAGAGCAGGATGTGCTCACGGGTCTGAGGCATCGGGCCGTCCGCAGCGGACACGACCAGGATCGCGCCGTCCATCTGAGCAGCACCGGTGATCATGTTCTTAACATAGTCGGCGTGGCCGGGGCAGTCGACGTGGGCATAGTGCCGCTTGTCGGTCTCGTACTCAACGTGAGCGGTGTTGATTGTGATACCACGGGCTCTCTCTTCGGGAGCCTTGTCGATCATATCATACGCTTCGTACTGAGCCTGGCCCTTCATCGCCAGAACCTTGGTGATAGCAGCGGTCAGGGTGGTTTTGCCGTGGTCAACGTGGCCGATGGTGCCGATGTTGACATGGGGCTTGGTTCTTTCGTAATGAGCCTTTGCCATTGGAAATTCCTCCTTATTGGATCAAGAATCTGTACCTTAATAGTACC
>CAMLYM010000047.1 GCA_946491705.1 uncultured Clostridia bacterium | reverse complement strand
GTCATCGGCACCAACGCCCGCGGCTTTGATTCTCACATCGGCTGCGCCTTCGAGATGCCGCTGGCCAACACCTCCTGCGTCTCCTGCGGTCAATGTATCGTGGCCTGCCCCACCGGCGCCTTGACGGAAAAGGACCAGACCGACGAGGTCTGGGAAGTCCTCAGCGACCCGGAGAAGACCGTTGTCGTGCAGGCGGCTCCTTCCATCCGCGCCACCCTGGGCGAAGCCTTCGGCATGCCCATCGGCACCAATGTGGAAGGCAAAATGGCTGCGGCCCTGCGCCGTCTCGGGTTTGATAAGGTGTTCGACACCGACTTTGCCGCGGACCTGACCATTATGGAAGAGGCCAACGAGCTGGTGGAGCGCATCAAAGAGGACGGCACCCTGCCCATGATCACCTCCTGCTCTCCCGGCTGGGTCAACTACTGCGAGCTTTACTATCCCGAGCTCCTTCCTCACCTGTCCTCCTGCAAGAGCCCCCAGCAGATGTTCGGCGCGATTGCGAAGACCTGGTACGCCAAGCGGGAAGGCATTGACCCGAAGAACATGGTGGTGGTTTCCATCATGCCCTGTACGGCGAAAAAGTTCGAGGTGGGCCGCGCCGACCAATCGGCGGCGGGCGTACCGGATGTGGATATCGCTCTGACCACCCGGGAGCTCGCCCGGATGATCAAAAAGGCGAAGATCAACTTTGCAAACCTTCCCGATGAAACGTTTGACAGCCCCCTGGGCGAAGCCACGGGCGCGGGCGTCATCTTCGGCGCCACAGGCGGCGTGATGGAAGCGGCCCTGCGCACGGCGGCGGAGTGGATCACCGGCGACCCCGGCGCTCCGGTGGAGTTCAAGGAAGTGCGCGGTACGGCGGGCATCAAGGAAGCCGCCTACCAGGTGGGCGACCTGAACATCAAGGTCGCGGCGGCGTCGGGCCTGAAAAACGCGGCCGAGCTGCTGGAGAAGATCAAGCGCGGCGAGGCGGACTATCAGTTTATCGAAGTCATGTGCTGCCCGGGCGGCTGCGTCAACGGCGGCGGCCAGCCCATTCAGCCGGCGGTGGTGCGCAACAATGTGGACCTGCGTACCCTGCGCGCCAAGGCCCTCTACGACGAGGATGCAGGCCTTGCTCTGCGCAAGTCTCACGACAACCCCGCCATCCAGAAGGTGTATGAGGACTTCCTCGGAAAGCCCGGCAGCCATGTGGCTCACGAAGTGCTGCACACCTCCTATCAGGAGCAGAAGGGCTACAAATAAGCGTCCTTTCCGGCAAAACAACGACCCCCGGCGGGGATTTTACTCCGCCGGGGGTTTTCGCGTCTGCAAAGAAAAAGGGACGCTGTTCAGCGCCCCTGGTTCCAGCCGCCTAAATGATCCAGCCGGTCAACGTCCTCCACCGCCCGGGCCGCCCGGTGCAGCTCCTGTGCCGAATGCACATGCTCGTGATAGTCGTGCAGCCTGCACTGGGTTTTCACCGGCAGAGACAGGAAATATTCCCGGCTGCTCCGGCTGTTCTGAATCAGCTCCTGCAAATCGTGGTACATCATGAAAACACCCTCCCGCTGCTAGGATTTGCAGGCGGGCGGGCGCTATTCCTGATTTGTGCTCGAAAGGTGTTGTTTGCAGGCCAAAAAGCTATTTTTCTTCATGAAATTTAGTTTCCTTATAATTCTTAGCTGCCCCTTTCTTTTGCGCCGCCAAAAGAAAGAGGCGAAAGAAAAGGCGGTTCAAGGGGGAAAAAGACGCTAGAATCTGGGACACCTGTTTTTCCCCCTTGAAAATCCCCCTCTTATCGGAGGAGGGCAAAGGGAAGAAAACACGATTTCGTGAAATACAATCACAAAACCCAGATAACCAGTAAAATTGGTTGTGAATATTTATCACCAACCCGGCCGAGCGGACAGAGGGATTCTTAAGGGAGAAAAACCTTGCCCCCGAACTTTACGAAGTTTTTCTCCCTTAAGTCGCCCTTTCTTTGGTTCGTTTCTTTCGGCGACGCGAAAGAAATGAACACGATGTCAGGTTGAAACCGGACGGAAGGGACCGACAAACACGTAGGGCTTCACATCTTTAGGCCTGAAAAACGGAGCAAACCCTTTGGGAAAAGACCAAGCGGAACGAGGCCCTTTATGACGAAAAGCGGATCTTACCCTGCATAAGTCTCACGATTATCCCGCCATCCAAAAGGTATACGAGAGCTCTCCCGGAAAGCCGGGAAACCATGTGGCTCACGAAGTGTCGCACACCTTCGATTAGGGATAGAAAGCCCTCAAATAGGAACCACCATCGAAGCCCCCGTCCAATGCAGATGGAGACTTTTATATTTGTTCTTCTTCGTCAGAATATTCAAAAAGATCTTGGGGCGAACAGTGAAAGATTTGACAAAGTGTATCCATGCATGCAAACCGGATGGACTGTGTTTCGTTGTTAAGCATCCGGCTTACACTTTGATAACTCATTCCAAGCTGCTTGAAAAGCCAATACTTTGATCTTCCCTGCTCCTCCAATAGCTCTTTTGCCCGCAAGCGCACCATATGACCCTAGCTTCCCCTTTCCTACTCGACTTAGCTCCGTAATATCAATTATAAATAAAATCTATCACAAATTTCAATAACCACATTTGGCTATTCATACGACAGCATCTAATGTCCAGACAAATAGAAAAAAGGCGCCGTTTTATACGGCGCCTCAAAAACAATCCAGATTATTGATTTCGTTCCTTTTTATACTCCAAGTATTCGTCGTACGTGCAAACCCGGTCGATTTTCTCCCCGTCGAGCTCGATGATGCGGTTGGCCACCGTCTGCATGAACTCATGGTCGTGAGACGCAAAAAGGATGTTGCCCTTGAAATCCTCCAGGCCGTTGTTGACCGCGGTGATGGATTCCAGGTCCAGGTGGTTGGTGGGCTGGTCGAGAACCAGTACATTGGAGCCGAAGAGCATCATCCGAGAAAACATGCACCGCACCTTTTCCCCGCCGGAGAGGACCTTCACGGGCTTAAAGATATCGTCCCCAGAGAAAAGCATCCGGCCTAAAAAGCCCCGCAGATAGGTTTCCGTCTGGTCCTTGGCATACTGGCGCATCCAGTCCACAATCGACAGGTCGCACCCGTCGAAGAACCTGGAATTGTCCTGCGGGAAGTAGGACTGGGTGGTGCTCACACCCCACTTAAAGCTTCCCTCATCCGGCTCCAGCTCCTCCATGAGGATTTTAAACAGGGTGGTCATGGCGATCTCGTTTTCCGCCACAAAGGCCACCTTGTCCCCCTTGTTCAGGCGGAAGGTGATGGAATCGAGCACCTTTACCCCGTCGATGGTCTTGGAAAGGCCGTCCACCGCCAGGATGTCCTTGCCGGCCTCCCGGTCCATGGCAAAGCCGATAAAGGGATAGCGGCGGGAAGAGGCGGGCATCTCCTCGATGGTCAGCTTCTCCAAAAGCTTCTTGCGGGCGGTGGCCTGCTTGGACTTGGACTTGTTGGCCGAGAACCGCTCAATGAAGCTTTGCAGCTCCTTGGCCTTTTCCTCGTTTTTCTTGTTCTGCTGCTTGATCATGCGCTGGATGAGCTGGCTGGACTGGTACCAGAAATCGTAGTTGCCCACGTACATCTTGATCTTGGTATAGTCGATGTCCACCGTGTGGGTGCAGACGTTGTTGAGAAAATGCCGGTCATGGGAAACCACGATCACCGTGCCGGGATAGTCGATGAGGAAGTTCTCCAGCCAGTCGATGGCGTCGATGTCCAGGCCGTTGGTAGGCTCGTCCATGAGGATGATGTCCGGGTTTCCGAAGAGGCACTGGGCCAAAAGCACCTTGACCTTTTCCTTTCCCGTCAACCCCTCCATCTGGGCGTATAAAAGCGATTCCGGCAGCCCCAGCCCCTGGATGAGCTTGGACGCGTCCGACTCGGCCTCCCAGCCGTTTAATTCGGCAAACTCGGTTTCCAGCTCGGACGCGCGAATGCCGTCCTCGTCGCTGAAGTCCGGCTTTTCATAGAGGGCGTCCTTCTCTTTCATGATCTGATAAAGCTTGGGGTTTCCGAGAATCACCGTGTCGAGCACGGAATAGTCGTCGTAAGCGAAATGGTCCTGCTTTAAGACGGACATGCGCACAGTGGGCGGAATAATCACCTCGCCGGTGGACGGTTCCAGCTCGCCGCACAGGATTTTCAGAAAGGTGGACTTTCCCGCGCCGTTGGCGCCGATGATGCCATAGCAGTTTTCCGGGGTGAACTTCAAATTCACGTCCTTAAACAGGCTGGTTCCGCTGAAATTCAAGCTGACATTGGATACGGTAATCATAGTTCCTCCGATAGTAAAAGGTTTCTCTGCGAAATTAGTATATTTTATCACAGCAGCGTGTAAATTACCAGCCCATGGGGACATTTTTCCCCGGCAGAACAGCTTTTGCTTCGGATTTTTGGGGGTTGGGGTAAAATTCCCGATTTTCTGCGGGAAAACAGCGAATTTCCTTTGTTTTTTGCAGGGAAAAAGATCCCTTTTTGTTGACGGAAGCGGGATAAGCCCGCTATAATACAAAGAAAAGGGAAAGGAAGGCGCTTTGGCCATGGACGTTTATCTGATGGAGGTTTCCCCGCTCCTACGGCAGGAAACCCTCGCTTCTACGCTGCCCTTCCTGTCCCCGGGCCGAAGAGAAGCCCTCGGCCGCCTTTTAAAGCCCGACGACCGGGCCCGCAGCGCCGGGGCTGGGCTTTTGCTGCGCCATGCGTTAAAGGGAGCGGGCATCGCGGCGGAGCAGGCCGCCTTTGCCGCCGGCGCTCACGGAAAGCCCTATCTGACCGGCCATCCGGGGATTCACTTTTCCCTGTCCCATTCCGGGAACTGGGCGGCCTGTGCTATGGATAAAAGCCCGGTCGGGGTGGACCTGGAGGAAGTGGGGCCCGCCCGGCTCCCGGTGGCCAGACGGACCTTTGCTGCCGAGGAGTACACCTATCTGCAAAGCCTCGCAGGGCGGGAACGGGACTTATTCTTTACCGCCTTGTGGACCGCGAAGGAAAGCGTGCTCAAGTGGGCGGGAGACGGGCTTGCGGGCGGCCTTGCCGCTGTCTCGGTGGAGCACCGGCATCTGCGCCCGGCCACGGCCCGGTACCGGCAAACCCGCCTGCGCCTGCAAAGTCTTCTGCCCCGGCCTGGCGTGGTGCTCACAGCGGCCACCGCCCAGGATTCCTCCGATTTCCGGCTGACGGTGGTTCCATTTGAAAATATTTTGTAAATATTCTGATTTTTCACCGCCCCGTTCTTTTTGTGCTTTTTTCTAAGAAAAGCAAAACCCGTCTGCAAACCCCCGTGCCGTTTTCCCAAAACTTTCGGGGTTTTCGCAGGCAGGCGGCGGTGTTTTCCCTGGGAAACAGGGGACGGTTTCTGCCTTTCCACTTAACACCAGTTGCACGGTATGGTATAATGTAGAGTATTGTTGCGCCTATCTTTAAAAACGACGGCAAAGAAAACCAGATCAGGCGGTCCGCCGCCGGACGATGGATTGAGAGGATGTAACCGATGAAAGTTGTCATTTTGGCCGGTGGGTTCGGCACGCGCATTTCGGAAGAAAGCCATTTAAAGCCCAAGCCCATGATCGAAATCGGCGAACAGCCGATTTTGTGGCACATTATGAAGCAATATTCCCATTACGGGTTTCATGACTTTGTCATCTGCTTAGGCTACAAGGCCTATGTGATCAAGGAGTATTTTTCCGACTATTTTCTGCACACGTCGGACATTACCTTTGATCTTGCCAACAACAAGATGACGGTGCACAACAACTTCTCCGAGCCGTGGAAGGTGACGCTGGTGGACACGGGACTTAACACCATGACCGGCGGACGGGTCAAGCGCATCCAGGAGTACATTGGGGACGAGCCCTTTATGCTCACCTACGGCGACGGGGTGTCCGACGTGGACATCAACAAATTAGTGGCGTTTCACAAGAGCCACGGCAAAATCGCCACCATGACCGCCATCAACGCTGGGCAGCGGTTCGGCGTGCTGGAGGTGGGCGGGGACAACACCATCCATGCCTTCCGGGAAAAGTCCAAGGATGACGGCAGCCTGATTAACGGCGGCTTTATGGTGTTAAACCCGGAGATTTTCCAGTATATCGCGGGAGACGCTACGGTTTTTGAAAAAGAGCCGCTGGAAACGGTGGCAAACATGGGTCAGCTGATGGCCTACAAGCACGACGGATTCTGGCACTGCATGGATACCCAGCGGGATAAGATGCGGCTGGAAGAAATGTGGGCGTCCGGGCACGCCCCGTGGAAGGTGTGGAACGATTGATGTTTGATCCCTCTTTTTATAAGGACAAAAAGGTGCTGGTCACCGGGCACACCGGGTTTAAGGGAACGTGGCTGTGCAAAATGCTCATCGACGCGGGCGCGTGGGTGACGGGGTACTCCCTGGTCCCCCCCACCGAGCCCAACCTTTTCGACTTGTCGGGCATCGCGGACGATATGGTTTCCATCATCGGGGACATCCGGGACCTGCCCCGGCTGCGGGAGGTGTTCGCCATGGCGCGGCCGGAGATCGTGCTGCATCTGGCGGCCCAGCCCATTGTGCGCGATTCCTATAAGGAACCGGTTTATACCTATGAAACCAACGTGATGGGCACGGTAAACGTCCTCGAGTGCGTGCGGGAAAGCGACAGCGTGGTATCCTTTCTCAACGTGACCACCGACAAGGTCTACCACAACAATGAATGGGAATGGGGCTACCGGGAGAACGAACCCCTCGACGGCTTCGACCCGTATTCCAACTCCAAGTCCTGCTCGGAGCTGGTGACTCACAGCTATAAAAACTCCTTCTTTGCCGACGGGCGGGTAGCCATCTCCACCGCACGGGCCGGCAACGTCATCGGCGGCGGGGACTTTGCCAACGACCGCATCATCCCCGACTGCGTGCGCGCAGTGGAAAAGAGCGAGGACATCGTGGTGCGAAACCCCCATTCCACCCGTCCCTACCAGCACGTGCTCGAGCCGCTGGGCGCCTATCTGATGATCACGCAAAGGCAGTATGAAATGGAAAAATTTGCGGGATACTATAACGTAGGTCCCGACGAATGCGACTGCGTCACCACCGGCGAGCTGGTTTCCCTTTTCTGCGAGAAGTGGGGAGACGGGGTCAAATGGATCAACCAGTCGGTGGGCGGCCCCCACGAAGCCAATTTCCTAAAACTCGACTGCTCCAAGCTCAAGGCGGTCTTCGGCTGGAAGCCCCGCTGGCATGTGGCGAGGGCGGTGGAGAAAACGGTGGAGTGGACCAAGGTCTATCTGGCGGGCGGCGACGTGTCCGCCTGTATGCAGGCGCAGATTGCGGAATTTTATGGAGAACAGGAGTAAGCTATGTTTGAAAATAAGACCGAAGGACAGGCAAAGGAACAGATTTTAGAGATGGTGGCCGCGTACTGCGACCGGTTTCACAACCAGAAGAAGCCCTTTGAGGAGGGCCAGCGGATTCCCTACGCTTCCAGGGTATACGATCGGGAGGAAATGGTCAACCTGGTGGACAGCGCCCTGGAATTCTGGCTGACCGCCGGGCGGTATACCGACCAGTTCGAGGCACAGTTTGCCGAGTACCTGGGCGTCAAGTACTGCTCCCTGGTCAACTCCGGCTCCTCGGCGAACCTGATCGCCTTCATGGCGCTCACCTCCCCTCTTCTTGGCGAACGGGCCATCCGCCCGGGCGACGAGGTGATCACGGTGGCGGCAGGCTTTCCCACCACGGTAGCCCCGGTGATTCAGTACGGCGCCATCCCGGTTTTTATCGACATGACCATCCCCCAGTACAACCTGGACGTGTCCATGCTGGAAAAAGCCTTGTCCGGCAAGACCAAGGCGGTCATGGCGGCCCATACCCTTGGAAACCCCTTTGACCTGAAAACGGTGAAGGACTTCTGCTTAAAGCACGGCCTGTGGCTCATCGAAGACAACTGCGACGCCTTAGGCTCCAAATACACCATCGACGGGGTGGAAAAGTTCACCGGCACCATCGGGGACATCGGCACCTCCAGCTTCTATCCCCCGCACCACATGACCATGGGGGAAGGCGGCGCGGTGTATACCGACGACCCGCTGCTGCACAAGCTCATCCGCTCCTTCCGGGACTGGGGACGGGACTGCATCTGCCCCTCCGGCCGGGATAACCTTTGCCAGCATCGCTTTGACAAGCAGTACGGCGAGCTGCCGCTGGGATATGACCACAAGTATGTGTACTCCCACTTCGGCTATAACCTCAAGGCCACCGACATGCAGGCGGCGGTGGGGGTGGCCCAGTTAAAGAAGTTCCCCTCCTTCGTGGAAAAGCGCCGGCACAATTTTGACCGGCTCAAAGCCGCGCTGCAGGACGTGTCGGACAAGCTGATCCTGCCTGAAGCCTGCGCGCATTCCCGTCCCAGCTGGTTCGGGTTTCTCCTGACCTGCAAGGAAGGGGTGGACCGCAACCAGGTGGTACAGTATGTGGAAAGCAAGGGCGTGCAGACGCGGATGCTCTTTGCCGGCAATCTGGTAAAGCATCCCTGCTTTGACGAGATGCGCAAAACCGGCAGGGGCTACCGCATCGTCGGGGACTTGAAGGAAACCGACCGGATCATGAACGACACCTTCTGGGTGGGGGTTTATCCGGGCATGACCGATGAGATGATCGACTACATGGCCAAAACCATCAAGGAAGCGGTAACGGCATGATAAAGCGCCTCTTGGACAAGTTCAACATCCACAGCAAGGAAGACTTCTGGAAGTTTGTGTGGCAGTTTGTAAAGTTCGGCCTGGTGGGCGTGTCCAACACCCTCATCAGCCTGGCGGTCTATTACGCGGTGGTGCTGCTTCTTGGGGTGGAGCACTACATTCTGGCCAACACCCTGGGCTTTGTCATCAGCGTCATCAACGCCTATATCTGGAACAGCAAATTTGTCTTTCAGAAGAAGGACCGCAAGCACGGCAAATCTTTTGTTAAGGTATTCGTTTCCTACGGGAGCACCTTCCTGCTGGGAACCGGGTTTCTTTTCGTGCTGGTGCATTACTGGAATGTGTCCGAGATGATCGCGCCGATTATCAACCTGCTTTTGACCATTCCTCTGAATTTCCTGCTCAATAAGTTCTGGGCGTTCAAATAACCGTTTTCTCTGCCGAAAGGCCTCTTTTGGGCGCCTTTCGGCACTCTGCTTGTCTTGGCCCCGTTTGTTTTGCCGCTCATTGCAGCAAATCGACCGGGTTTTCGGGCGCAAAGCGCCATAGAAAAGGCGTCAAGCCTTCTTTGAAGGCTCCTTCCCATGCGCAGACACATCCGCTGTGCTTTGTGTCCTTATGCGCCAAAAAAAACCGCCGTCCCTTCCCAGCGGCTCGGGGACAGTCGGTTCCCTTACCCTTTCGGTCGCTGGAGAAACGGCGGTTTTTTATGAGAATCAAAGTATCCAACTACATTTCTGATTTTCTGGTGCGCCACGGGATTTCCCACGTTTTCACCGTCACCGGCGGCGGCGCCATGCATTTAAACGACGCTTTGGGCCACCAGGAAGGGCTCACGTGCATCTATAACCACCACGAGCAGGCCTGCGCCATCGCGGCGGAAAGCTATGCGCGCATCCACAATAAAATCGCGGCCGTATGCGTGACCACCGGTCCGGGCGGCTCCAACGCCATCACGGGAGTACTGGGCGGATATCTGGATTCCATTCCCATGCTCATTCTCTCCGGCCAGGTGCGGTACGATACCACCGCCCGCAGCACGGGGCTTCAAATCCGAGCTATGGGGGACCAG
This sequence comes from uncultured Clostridia bacterium, assembly GCA_946491705.1. GTDB lineage: Bacteria > Bacillota > Clostridia > Oscillospirales > Acutalibacteraceae > Solibaculum_A > Solibaculum_A intestinale. The sequence goes on along the minus strand of CAMLYM010000047.1, from coordinate 6,573 downwards.
GAGTTTGACATCGTCAAGGCGGTCGGCTGCATGACTAAATACAGCGAAATGGTGGTGGACGCCAAGCGCATCCGCTACTCTCTGGAAAAGGCGCTGTACATCGCTCAGCACGGCCGTCCGGGCCCCTGCTGGCTGGACATCCCGCTCAATATCCAGGGCGCATACATCGAAACGGACGATTTGGAGGGGTATGACCCCAAGGATTATGAAAAGGAGCTTCCTCCCCCGGTGGGCCAGGAGACGGTTGCAACCATCCTGCAAAAGGTCAAGGAGGCCAAGCGCCCGGTTTTTTATGCGGGCAACGGCATCCGCATCTCCGGCGGGTTCGACGCCTTCCGCCGGGTGGTGGAAAAGCTGGGCATCCCAGTGGTCACCGGTTGGAACAGCATCGACGCTATGTACGACGACCATCCCTTGTATGTAGGCCGGGGCGGCATCATGGGGGACCGGGCGGGCAACTTCGCCGTGCAAAACAGCGACTTGGTCCTTTCCATCGGCAGCCGTCTAAGCATCCGCCAGGTGGGGTATAACTACCAGACCTGGGCCAGAGAAGCCTATGTGATTATGGAAGACGTGGATGCCGAAGAGCTTAAAAAGCCCACCCTGCATGTGGACCTGCCGGTTCATGCCGACGCGAAGGACCTGCTCGAAAAGCTGGATGCGGCTCTTCCCGGCGGGGAACCCCTGTTTCATGGGCCTGACTGGATTTCCCGCTGCCAGAGCTGGAAACGGGACTATCCGGTGGTGCAGAAAAAGCACTATGAGCAAGAGGGGCTTGCCAACGTCTACTGCCTGATCAAAGAGCTCAGCCGCCGCTTAAAGGAAAATCAAATCACGGTGGTGGGCAACGGCTCCGCCTGCGTGGTGGGCAGCCACGGCTATGAAATCAAGAAGGGGCAGCGGTTCATCATCAACTCCGCCATCGCCTCCATGGGATACGACCTGCCCGCCGTCATCGGCGCCTGCGTAGCCGACCACAGTCAGGACCTGATCTGCGTCACCGGCGACGGCAGCATTCAGATGAACATCCAGGAGCTGCAGACCATCATCCATCACCAAATGCCTATAAAAATTTTCCTCATCAACAACGGGGGCTATCATTCCATCCGCCAGACCCAGAAGAACTTCTTCGGAGAGCCGCTGGTGGGCATCGGCGTGGACAGCGGGGATCTGAGCTTTCCGGACATGTCCAAGCTTGCCCCGGCTTACGGCTATCCCTACACCTGCGCAAAAAGCAACGGGGAATTGGGTAAGGCCATCGAAGAAACGTTGGCGCAGAAGGGTCCGGCCATCTGCGAGATATTCGTTTCGCTGGACCAAAAGTTTGAACCCAAATCCGCCACCAAGCGGCTGCCGGACGGCACCCTGGTTTCCGCGCCGCTGGAGGACCTGGCCCCGTTTTTAGACCGGGAAGAATTTTTAAAGAACATGATCATTGAGCCGGTCAAGGAATAAGGAGAGCCGTATATGAAGCTAACAAGCGCCGTCATCACCGGTGCCACCGGTATGATCGGGATCAACTTAATCAACCGCCTGCTGGAAGAGGGAGTACGGGTGCTGACCCTGGTACGGCCCCACTCCTCCAACGCCGCACGTCTTCCAAAGCAGGAAGGGCTGACCGTACTCGAATGCGGCTTATGTGACCTGCCGAAGGCCGCCGGCCGAATTTCCGGCCAATACGACGCCTTTTTTCACCTGGGCTGGGACGGCACCTTTGGGGACAGCCGCAACGATATGGCGCTGCAAACCCAGAACATCCGCTATACGCTGGACGCGGTAGACTTAGCAAAACAGCTCGGCTGCCAGGTGTTTGTAGGTGCCGGTTCCCAGGCGGAGTACGGCCGGGTGACGGGCTCTCTGTCCGCAGACACGCCGGCGTTTCCGGAAAACGGATACGGCATCGCCAAGCTCTGCGCCGGGCAGATGAGCCGCATTGCCTGCAGGCAACGGGGAATTCGGCACGTCTGGGCCCGGATTTTAAGCGTGTACGGTACCTTTGAAGGACCGAACACTATGGTGATGTCCAGCATTCGCACGCTCCTTAAGGGCGAGTGCCCTTTGTTTACGGGGAGCGAGCAGATGTGGGACTATCTGTTTTCCGAAGACGCTGCCAACGGCCTGTATCTCATGGCGCAAAAGGGGATCAACGGAGCTGTTTATTGCCTGGGCAGCGGGCGGGCAAGGCCGCTGCGGGAATACATTGAGGCGCTGCGGGACGCGGTGGATCCGTCCCTTCCTGTGGGCATCGGGGCACTTCCTTATGCGCAAAACCAGGTGATGTACCTGTGCGCCGACATTGCCAGCCTAACCAAAGACACCGGCTTCGTTCCACAGGTCCCCTTTGAGGAAGGGATCAAAAGGACGGTGGAATGGTGCAAAAAGGAGTGTGGAAGATGAGTAGGGAAAAAAACAATCTGCCGGTTTCCCCGGACGTGCAGAAAACGATTAGTATTTTAGTCCCCTGTTATAACGAAGAGGAAAATGTCGTTCCTCTCAGTGACGCCATCCGCAAGACCTTCCGGGAAGATCTGCCCGCCTACCGGTACGAGCTTATCTTTATCGACAATTGTTCCACCGACCATACCCAGGAAAAGCTGGCCGGCCTGTGTGCCGGCGACCCGGACATCAAAGCGATCTTCAATGTGAAAAATTTCGGGCAGTTCAATTCTCCCTATTACGGCATGCTCCAGACGACGGGGGACTGTACGGTGCTGCTGGCAGCGGATTTTCAGGACCCGGTGGAAATGATCCCGAAGTTCGTCAAAGAATGGGAAGCCGGGTATAAGATCGTCATTGGCATCAAAACCACAAGCAAGGAAAACAAGATCATGTATTTCCTGCGTTCGTGCTACTATAAGCTGATCAAGCGGCTTTCCAACGTGGAACAGATTGAGCATTTTACCGGCTTCGGTCTTTATGACAAAAGCTTTATCGAGGTGCTGCGGAATTTGGACGACCCGACTCCTTTCCTGCGCGGGATCGTGGCGGAGCTTGGATATAAGCGAAAGGAAATCCCTTACGAGCAGCCCCGCCGCCGGGCCGGAAAAACCAGCAACAACTTTTATAAGCTCTACGATGCCGCCATGCTCAGCATCACCTCTTATACCAAAGTGGTGCTGCGGCTGGCAACGATCATCGGTTTTATTTTCTCCGCCATCAGCTTTCTCATTGCGCTGGTCTATCTGATTTTGAAGCTGATTTTCTGGGATACCTTCCCGGCTGGAACCGCGCCCATCCTGATCGGGGTGTTTTTGATGGGCTCGGTGCAGATTTTCTTTATCGGATTTTTGGGCGAATACATCCTCAATATGAATACGCGGATCATGAAGCGGCCGTTGGTAATTGAGGAAAAGCGGTTAAATTTTGAGGAGACAACCAAGGAGGAAAGAGGGAATGACAAAACAACTGGCACTGAGAAATAGAGAGCCTATCGGAAAAGGTATTCTGACCGGTATCGGCCTGTTTCTTTTGTATTTTATTCTATGCTCCGCCTATCTCAACCAAGGGGTTTTCTGCGATGAGGTGGACAACATGCTCGGCGGCATGGTGGTCGCCGACGGCGGCGTCGTTTACCGGGACTTTTACTCGCAGCACACGCCCGTCATGTATTATCTATGTGCAATTTTCCGCCTACTGGGCGCATCCTCTATTTTTCAGTACCGGTTGTTCTTTTACTTGACGCTTTCGCTCATTTGGGTGCTCATGTACCTGCGCTATAAGAATTACGTCGGTAAATTCGCCATGGCGCTTTATCCCGTTGTTTATGCGGTTACCATGTGCAATTTCGATGGACTGGGACATATGGTTCTTTCGGAACAGATTCAGTCCCAGGCAATGGTTGTGCTGATGATCGAGCTTCTTTTGTTCTTTAAACATAAGGAACTGAAGCTTTCCAACTCCATTCTGATTTCGATTGCGATAGCCGCCGGCTTCGGCGTCGCCTTTATGGCGCTGCTTCCCATTGCGGCTGTTTTTGTGGGTGTGCTTTACATCGAAATCTCCGATTCCGTGATTGGCAAAATCGGCGTGGGAGCTACCATTGCACGGATTTGGAAGAAGTATTGGCGGGCCCTTCTTATTATTGCCGTTCCCTTTCTCGCGGCTTTCGTCTACTTCGCCGCATTCGGGCTGATTCGCAACGTTTATGACCAAGCTTATCTGCTCAATACCAAAGTTTATGCAACGTATACCGGCGGCTTCGGCGGAAATGTCCTCAATACCATTGTATCGCCGTTCCAAAATTATTTCTCCCAGTTGCTGTCCTCTTTGAATGCGCTCTTTACGAATCCCTTTGGTAATTTGCGCATTCTGCTCAACTACGTGGTAAACATCATTTTCGTCATCGGTCTATTCAAATGGCGCAAGTCCTACGGTGTAATCATGGCTGCCTTCATTATTTTGACGGGTGTAAGAGGGTTCACGGCCTTCCACTCCATTCCCTACTGGGCGGTCTGCATCATGATGGGTCTGATCATGGCCGCACGCTGGATCAAGGCACACCCGCAATGGAGGTCGTATTCGATCAAACAATCCGCCTGTATCTGCAGTGCCGTTTTCTTGATCGTGACACCGTATATGACCACGTTTACCAACATTTTGCCCACACGTGAAACCTTGGCTGCCGTTACACAGAACGTCCCGGCAACCAACAGCTACGAGGACTATATCCAAAGACTAACCGGTCCGGAAGACACGATCTACGCAAATACGTTAAATAATACCTTCTACATCAATGCAGACCGGTTCCCTGCCAGTCGTATGTACAATATGGTCCCCTGGTTCGCCGATCTGTTTGAAGACAAAGCGGTGGAGGATCTTTCCAACAATCAGCCAAAGGTGATTATCTATGATCCGAAGGGCACCGTGTGGGATTACGTATACGAAGAATTTGCCCCCAGTGTGGATCAATTTATCAAAGAAAACTACACAGTAATGGACATCTGCGGCCCTGATTTCTGGGTTCTCAACTCGTACTACGACGAAGCGAAAGAAATTTTAAGCAGACAATGAGAAAAGGCGGGAAGAGAAATTCTTCCCGCCTTTTTCGGCTTTCTTCTAATTGCCCTTCCATGGTGCATATATATCGGATAGTACCATCGAGTTTTACGAGGGAGGCTTTTTACATGAAGGGCGTTTTAGAAGAACGTGCAGTGGAACTGGGAGTGTATATCCTGGAAAATAAGGCGACCGTCCGCGCCGCCGCCAAGGAATTTGATATTTCAAAATCAACTGTACATATGGATGTACCGGACTGGAACGGTTTAAAGCCGCGAAAAGTCCCGGTCTCCTTTCAAAAGGCGGCGTGCCTGTTCCTTTCTCGGGAGCGGTACGCCGCCTTTTCTTCGGCCCTGTACCCCACTCCCTTTCGCTTTTCCCTTTTGCTTTGGGGAAGATTGTGCTATAATGAGAGCAAATGTCGCCCGGCCACAGCTGGGTCAAATTCGGAGGAGTGGATACAGATGAAAATGAGCCAGCTGCTCGGCATGCGTTTCAAGGAAACGCCGGCAGATTGTCAAACCGCCAACCACATTTTGATGATTCGGGGCGGGTATATCAAACAGGTTTCCAGCGGCGTGTTTTCCCTTTTTATGCCCATGCGGCGCGTCACCAAAAAGGTGGAAGCCATCATCCGAGACGAAATGGACAAGCTGGACGGGCAGGAGGTACTGTTCCCGGTAGTCATGCCCGCCACTTTATGGCAGGAGTCGGGACGGTATGACAGCATCGGCAGCGAAATGGCGCGGTTCACCGACCGCAGCGGCGCGAAAAACGTGCTGGGCATGACCCATGAAGAGGCTGCGGTCCATCTGGCTAGGGACGTGGCTACCAGCTATCAGAACTATCCATTCATGATCTATCAGATTCAGACGAAGTTTCGCGACGAGCCCCGCTGCCGGGGCGGTCTGGTGCGGGTGCGGGAATTCACCATGAAGGACGCCTACTCGTTCCACACCTCCCAGGAGGATCTGCAGGCATATTACGACAAGTGCCTGGACGCCTACAACCGTATCTTCGCTAGGGCGGGGGTGCCGGAGGTGGTGGCGGTCAAGTCGGACTCCGGCATGATGGGAGGCAGCGTATCCCACGAGTTTATGCTGCTGACCGCCATCGGGGAAGACAGCATCGTGCTGTGCGACGACTGCGGCTACCGGGCCAACATGGAAGCGGCGGAATGCATTGTGGAAAACGAGACGGTGGAGGAAGCGCCTCTAACCAAGTTCGAAACGCCGGGAGTCAAGACCATTGAGGAACTGTGTCAGTTCGCCCACATAAAGCCTACCCAGACGGCCAAAGCGGTGGTCTATCAAAAGAACCAGGACGACTCCTATGTGGTCATCTTCGTACGGGGCGATCTGGAGGTTAACGTGACCAAGCTGCGCAATTACCTGGGCTGCGAGGTCCATCCGGCGCAGGACATTCCTGCCGAATCCGGCCTGGTCCCCGGTTCCATCGGCGCCATCGGGCTGCCGGAGCACGTGACGGTGGTGGTAGACCGGTCTCTGGAAGGCTGCAACATGCTTTACTGCGGCGCCAATGAGGACGGCTACCATTACAGCGGCCTTTCCCTAAAAC
>CAMLYM010000046.1 GCA_946491705.1 uncultured Clostridia bacterium | reverse complement strand
GTGCACCGTCAGTTCGCCGCAAAGGCGCTTTCCGCCCTGTACCATCAGTTTTGCCATATTTTCAGCACCCTTTCCTATAAAAAGCACAACCGAGGAATCAAATTCCCCTGCAACCTATCGTATGCCGGTACGTGCTTTTGGGTGCAAGACAGGGTTTACTTCTTCTGCTTTAGAACGCGGGTGATTACCCGGTAGATGCGTTCGCCTGCATCTAAAATCGCGGTTTCCTTGGCCCGCTCGCCCATCTTTTTGAGCCGGTCTGGGGTCGCGAGGATCTCCTTTACCGTATGCACCAGGGTCTCGCCGGTAAGCTTATCGTCCTCAATCAGGCAGGCCGCGTCCCGCTTGACCAGCGTCATGGCGTTATGATACTGATGGTTTGCGGTGACGTTGGGAGACGGGATCAGGATGGACGCCTTGCCCATGGCCTGCAATTCACTCAAGGTGATCGCCCCGCAGCGGCAGATGCAAAGGTCCGCCGCCGCCATGCAGCGGGCCATGTCGTCGATGTACTCGCGCACGTCGATGTTCTTCGCCCGGTTTAGGGGCACGCCTTTTTGCTCGATGAGAGCGGGCGTCCAGGAATACCCGGCCCGGCCGGTCCCATGGATGACCCGCACGTTTTTGAGCGGGTAGCACCAGGCGATCAGGTCGGCCATGGCACGGTTAATCCGGTCCGCCCCAAGGCTTCCGCCGAAGGAGAGGATCAGCAGGTCGTCCTTTGGAATACCCAGTTCCTCTCTCGCCTGTTCCCTGGTATACTGCAAGATTTCCTGGCGGAGGGGATTGCCGGTCACCTCAAAGGTGGCGTCCCCCTCAAAATGCTTGCGCGCATCCGCCACAGCGAGCATGACGCACTGGGCGGACTTTGCCAGCATTTTATTGGTCACGCCCGGATAGGCGTTTTGCTCGTGAATGACGATGGGGATCCCCATCTTGGCCGCCTTGCGCAGGGCCGGGCCGCTGACATAGCCGCCGGTGCCTACGGCGATGTCGGGCTTAAATTCCTCGATGATCTTTTTCGCCTGGCCGGTGGCGGTCATCACCCGGCGAAGGGCGCCTAAGTTATAGACGATGCCTTTGGGCGACAGACTGCGGGAAAAGCCCCGCGCGTCCACTGGGCGAAAGTCATACCCCGCCTTCGCCACCAGCTTAGCCTCAATTCCCTTGGGATTGCCAACAAACAGGATCTGTGCGTCCGGCTCCCTTTTGCGGATTTCTCCCGCGATGGCCAGGGCCGGATTGATGTGTCCGGCGGTTCCCCCGCCGGCCAGCAGCACCCGCATCAAAATTCCCTCCTCCTCTTAGACTTCTCTAAACCGATTTTCGCAGCTTCGACCCTCGGGACACCGAGAGGATCACCCCCATCTGTGCCAGCAGCATGATCAGCGACGAGCCGCCGTAGCTGAAGAAGGGCAGGCTGATACCGGTGTTGGGGATGGTGTTGGTGACCACGGCGATGTTCAGGAAAGCCTGCAAGCCCACCTGTACGGTAAGACCTACCGCCAAAAGGGCGCCGAACTTATCCTCCGCCCGCATGGCGATGACAAATCCGCGCCAGACCAGCAGCGCAAACAGGATGATGATGACCGCCGCGCCCACAAAGCCCAGCTCTTCACACACCACCGCGAAGACAAAGTCGTTCTGCGGCGCGGAGATATACATGTATTTCTGCCTGGAGTTTCCAAGTCCCACGCCCATAAAGCCGCCGGAGGCGATGGCGTAGAGGGACTGGACCGTCTGCCAGCCGTCCCCTCGCAGGTCCACAAAGGGATCCTGCCAGACCTCGATGCGCTGGTAGGCATGGGCGAGCTTTTCCTGCACCATTTCCCCGACGCCGCCAGGGAGCAGGTTCGGGAAGAAGAAAACCACCACGAAACAAGCCACTGCCGCACCCGCGGCGATGCCGAAGTATTTCAGCGGCGTGCCCCCCACGATCATCATGATGCCGCCGATGGCGCACACCAGGATGGTGGCGGACAGGTGAGGCTCCACAATCAGAAGAGCGCTCACCACAACCAGGATGGACACATAGGGCAAAACCCCATGGCGAAGGGTGTTCATCCGCTTCTGGTTGAGACTCATAAAATGCGCAAAAATGGCGATGACGGCAAATTTGGCGATTTCCGACGGCTGAAAGTTGATGGGATAAGGGATCCACCGGTGCGCGCCGTTGCGGTCGGGGAAAAAGAGGACGGCAATGAGCAGCAGCACGCTGATGCCGAAGATAATCAGCGACCAGAAATGGAGCACCCGGTAGTTGATGGCGGAAATAAAGAGCATGGCCGCCACGCCGATGACGGCAAAAAGCACCTGCTGCTTTACAAAAAACAAGCCGTCGTTGCCGAATTTGGACGAATAATAGGCATAAGCGTAGCTGGCGGAAAACATCATCAGCACGCCGATGATGAGCAGCGCCATGACGATGATGAAAAACGGAATATCAAAGGATCCGCCGGCGGAAAAAAGCTTGTTGCGCCGCTTGAGCGGCGATTCGCTCCCGCGGGTCAGGCTGGCCGTCTGAGCGTCGGCAGCGGGAACCGGACGTTTTTTTATCCTGTGCTGATGCTTTGCCTTCTCGGTCGCCGGGTGGCTGACCGTCGGACGCGGCTTTGCGGCCGGCCGGCGCTTTTTCGGATGCCCCGATGAGACGGTTCTTTTGCTTGGCTGCGACTGCATCTGCATATTCCTCCTCCCGGGGCGCGTATATACAAGCGTATAAACGAAGGTCCCAAAATCAAGTTCTCTTATGGGTTAGGGTGCGCAGGTGTGGTTATAAAATACGGTCGTAAATCACAAGTAAAAGCGTTGCGATACAGCCGACAATCGTCACAATCGAGAAGACGGTGGTCACCTTGACCTCCCGCCAGCCGCTCATTTCAAAATGATGGTGCAGCGGCGCCATTTTAAACAGACGTTTGCCGTGGGTGAGCTTGAAGAAAATCACCTGCATGGAGACCGACAGGGTTTCCGCCAGGAAAATGATGCCCGCCGGCAGGAACAAAAGCGGCATATCCACGCCGAAAATCAGCGCGCAGACCATTCCGCCCATGAAAAGGGAGCCGGTGTCTCCCATGAACACCTTGGCCGGGTAGAAGTTCCACACCAGAAAGCCCAGGCAGGCGCCTGCCATGGCAGCGCCCGCAATGGCCACTCCCAGCATACTCAGAAGCCCCGCCGTGACCATGAAGGTCACCGAGACGAAGAAGGTGACGCTGGATGCCAGGCCGTCCAAGCCGTCGGTCAGGTTGACGGCGTTGACCACCGCGGCGATGATGAACACCATGACGGGAATGTACCAGATCCCCATCTCAAAGTCCCCGTAAAAGGGGATGTACATGCCGTGCTCCCCTGCCAGGTACACCGGGATGGCGTACACCAAGGCGGCGAGAATCTGCAAAAAAAGCTTTTGCTTGGAAGTAAGGCCCAGGTTGCGCTTTTTGACTACCTTGATATAATCGTCGAGAAACCCGATCAGGCCCATGCACAGGGCCATCAAAAGCCCAAACCAAAGCCTGGTTTTCTGCAGGGAGGTCTCACCCGGCAGCACGGTGGGCCAGGCGATGGTAAAGACCAAAAAGGTCACCGCCACCGCGCAGACCACCCCCGCGATGGGCATAATACCGCCCATGGTGGGGGTTCCCTGCTTTTTCATATGCCAGGTCGGGCCGTCCTCCAGAATACTTTGCCCGAATTTCAGCCGTTTTAAAAATGGAATTGCCACAAAGCCCAGCAGCACCGTTACCGCAAACGCCACCAAGGCCGCTATCCCTGTCGCCGCACCTAACACTGTTTTTTCCACCTCTCATAAAGCGGGGCGATGGCCTCTTCCAGCTTCATCCCTCGGCTCGCCTTAAAAAGAACCGCGTCCCCGTCCTGTAATGCTTCAAGCAGCGCGTCAATCAAAGGTCCTTTGCCCGCCCTGCCGTCAAACTCCCATACCGCCTGCATGCCGGCCTCACGCGCCCCTTTCGCATACCCGCTTGCCAAGGGGCCAAACGCAAACAAAAGGTCGGCGCTCTTGGCCGCCTGCGTGCCGCAGGAAAGATGGGCTTCTTCGGAAATGCCGCCCAGCTCCAGCATATCGCCCAGCACCGCGACCCGCCGCCCCTTACAGGGCATTTCCCTAAGGGCGGTCAGGGCTGCTTTGACCGAGTCGGGGCTGGCGTTATAACAGTCCTCAATCACGGTCAGACCCTCGCAGCGCACCACCCGCTGGCGCATGCCGGAGGGCAGGTATTGCGACAGCGCCTTGGCCGCCGCCTGGGGCGGCACGCCCAAGGTGACCCCCGCCCCAAAGGCAGCCAGCGCATCGTAGACGTTGTGAAGCCCGATGGTGGGCAGGGTAACCGGATACCGCTTTCGCTCATAGCACAGCACAAAACGAGTGCTGTCCTCCCCTTGCTCGATGTCCTCCGCCTTAAAGTCGCAGGCCTGGTTTTCCATCCCGAAGAATAGCACCGGGCGATTTGAATAGGCAATGTCCTTTAAAAACGGATCGTCCCCATTGAGTAAGAGTGGCGCTCCTGGCTTTAACCCATCGAGCAGCTCCAGCTTGGCCTTGAGGATTCCTTCCTGGGAGCCCAGCGTCTCCATGTGGGACACGCCGATTTTCGTGATGATTCCCAGAGTGGGAGCCGCCGCCTGGGACAAACGGGAAATCTCTCCGAAGTTGCTCATACCCATTTCCAGCACCGCTGCTTGAGTGGTTTCGTCCATTTGGAACACGGTAAGCGGCAGGCCGATTTCATTGTTGAAATTACCCTGGGTTTTGAGGGTGTGATATTTGCTCCCAAGGACGCAGGCGGTCATGTCCTTCGTGGTGGTCTTGCCCACGCTGCCGGTCAGGCCCACCACCGGGATGTCAAACTTCGAGCGGTAATAAGCGGCGAGCCGTAAAAGGGCCGTCTGGGTGTTTTTTACAAGAATGGCAGGCAAGCCCGATTTCACCCGCTTGTGGCACAAAACCGCCGCCGCGCCTTGTTCTTCGGCGGCGCGGATGAAGGTGTGGCCGTCAAAGTTTTCCCCTTCCACGGCCACAAACAGACATCCAGGCTTGAGCTTGCGGCTGTCCGTGCAGACGCTGGAAAAAACCGCATCCGTTTCCCATTTTCCGCCCACGGCCATGGCCGCCTCGGCTACCGACATTCTCATCTAGGTTCCCCTTTTCTCCTGATTCCTGCCGCTAGGAAAGCGGCTCTTTGAGCGCCTCTTTTATAATCTCCCGTTCGTCGAAAGGAATGACCCCTTCGCGCAGCACCTGGTAGGTCTCGTGGCCCTTTCCCGCCAGCAGGATAAAATCGTCCGGCCTTGCGTTTTGAATCGCAAAACGGATGGCCTGGGCCCGGTTGACAATGACGGTATAACATGCGCGCCCGCCTTCCATTCCATCCAGGATTTCGTCGATGATCTTCTTGGGGTCCTCCGTGCGGGGATTGTCACTGGTTATTATAGCATAATCGGCCATGGACGCAACCACCCGCCCCATAAGGGGACGCTTGGTGCGGTCCCGGTCTCCGCCGCAGCCGAAGAGGACCACCACCCGTCCTTTTGCAGAGGTTTTCACCGCCTCGATAACCTTGCGCAGCCCGTCTGGGGTATGGGCGTAATCGATGGCTACGGTAAAGGGCCGCCCGGTTTCCACAAGCTCCAGCCTGCCCTTGACTCCGGGGAAGGCATTGAGCCCCGCTGTCACCGTCAAAAACGGGATGCCCACCACAAGGGCGCAGGCCGCCGCGGCAAGGGCATTCGACGCGGAAAACGCTCCCGGCACCTTCAGATTCACCCGGCTTTTTCCCTGGGGGGCGATCAGGTTGAAGTCAATCCCCGCCGGGTGGGGGATGAAGGAATCGGCAAAATAATCGGCGTTTCCGGAGCGGATGGAGAAAGTGACCTTCCGGCAGGGCAGGCCGTCGGCGATTTTCAGCCCGTACGGATCGTCCAGGTTGAGCACCGCCTGCTTGGACTGCTCGAACAGCTTGCGCTTGGCAAGCAGGTAGTTTTGCATGGTTTTGTGATAATCCAAGTGGTCCTGGGTCAGGTTTGTAAACACGCCCGCCTCAAAAGTCAGGCCGGCCACCCGCCCCTGGTCGAGCGCATGGGAGGAAACCTCCATCACCGCGTACTCGCACCCTTCCTCCACCATCCTGGCAAACAGAGAATGGAGCTCGAAGGCATCGGGCGTGGTGTTGTGGGCTTCCAGGGCGCTTTTGCCGGTTTCGTTGCCGATAGTTCCCACCAAGCCGCACCGGTGCCCCGCCTGCTCTAGGATTCCCTTGAGCATGTGGGTGACGGTGGTTTTCCCGTTGGTGCCGGTGACGCCCAGGAGCTTGAGCTTCCGGGCGGGATGGCCGAACCAGGCGGAACAGAGCTTGGCGTAGCTTTCGGCGGTATCCTCCACCAGGATCTGCCGCTCCAGCTGCAAGTCCTCCTGGGTGACCACTGCGGCGGCCCCGGCCTTGAAGGCCTGATGGGCCAGCTGTGTTCCTTCATGGAGATGCTTTTTGGTGATAACAAATAGACTTCCCTGCGTCACCCGCTCGATGTTGCGGGCGATGGCGCTGATTTTCACGTCGGTCAAGCTCTGCGGCACCCTTTGGGGCGCCAGCAGCTCGCCGAGCGTCATGGCAGGGCCTCCTTCTTCTATTGTGGTTTGCTTTTATGCTATTCAATCAGGTTGCCGACGTTTTCATCCACCTTGTGCAGGAATTCCAGCTCGATGACGGTTCCGCGCAGCACCGTCGTATCCGCGGCGATGCTTTGCTTGGAGCAGTACGCGTCGGTGCTTTCCAGCCCGATGCCGGTGATGCGCACGTTGAGCCCGGCGCCCACCGCCGCCGCATTTGCCTGGGACAGGGTCATGCTGGCAAAGTCGGGCACCACCACGTCCCCTTCCTGGCCGGTATCCGAGGAGGTATAGAGCACTACGGTCCCGCCGCGGGGCATGGTGCTGTACTGAGACGGCACCTGTTTGAGCACCGTATCGCCCGAGCCGATGATCTTGGTTTTAAAGCCGGACTGGGTAAGCTTGGTCTGGGCTTGGGAGGTGGTAAGGCCCACCAGGGCCGGGGCGCTGGTATCGGCGTTTTCCAGCTCGCTTTCGCTGTAGACCGGCTGGATGCCCAGATGAGGCAGGGCGTCCTCGAACACCTCGCGCAGCACGGGTGCCGCGATGGCGCCGCCGTTTGCGTTGTCTCCGTGGGGTTCGTCGAGAAGGACCAGCATGGCAATCTGCGGGTCGTCCGCCGGGGCGAAGCCGCAGAAGGAAGCAATGCGGTAAGGACGAGCAGTATGATCTTCATTCCACTTATCCTGCTTCTGGGAGGTACCGGTCTTGCCGCCCACCCGGTAGCCGGGGATGTAGGCATTTCGTCCGCCGCTGATGGACACCACCGATTCCAGCATCTTACAAAGCTCCGCAGAGGTTTCCTCCGAAATGACCTGGCGGCGCACGGTGGGCTGTTTGCTCTCAATGATGTTGCCGTCGCTGTCAAGCACCTTGCTGACGATATAGGGTTCCATCAGGTTGCCGCCGTTGACCGCCGCGCAGAAAGCGGTGATCATCTGGATGGGCGTGACCTTGAAGGTCTGGCCGAAGGAAGAGGTGGCAAGCTCGACGGGCTTTAAGTCTTCCTCTTTGTGGTAAAGGCCGGTGTTGGCGGCCTCTCCCAGCAGGTCAATCCCGGTTTTCTCGGTAAAGCCGAAGGACTTGAAGTACTGGAAGAACAGGTGGGGCCCCACCCGTTCGCCGATCTGCATAAAGGAGGGGTTGCAGGACTTTTGCAGCGCGCCCCAGAAGTCTAAGGAGCCGTGACCGGTGGTTTTCGCGCAGTTGATGCGAATGCCGCCCACAATCTGGTAGCCCGGACAGAAAAAGGTATCCGACGCGGAAACCTTCTTTTCCTCCAGCGCCATGGCGGAGGTAAATGTCTTGAAAACGGAACCCGGCTCATAAGTATCGGTGATGGCCTTGTTGCTCCATTGGTAGTTGAATACATCCGTAGTGGTCTTTTCTTTGTCCTCCTCCGACGCCGCGTCGATGATGGACTGCAGGCTCGGGTCGTAAAGTTCGAAGGGCTTTGTCAGGTCGTAGTCCGGCTCGGTGGCCATGGCGAGAATCTCGCCGGTTTTCACATTCATAACGATGGCGGCGGCCCGGTTGCCTACGTCGTTCTCCTGCACCGCCGTTTCCAGACTGCGTTCTACAAAGGCCTGGATGCTCTCGTCAATGGTCAAAACCAGGCTGCTCCCGTCCTGAGGTTCGATCTGGGTTTCATAGTCAAAGGGCATGTCGGTCTGGTAGGCGTTCTTGGCCACTACCACCTTGCCGGGCACGCCCTGGAGCACGTTGTCGTAAGCGGCCTCGATGCCCTGGAGGCCCTGGTTGTCGGTGCCGGTGAAGCCGATGATGGAAGCGCCCAGGTCGCCGTAGGAATAGTAGCGCTTGGAGTCTTCGATCATGACCACGGCATTTCCAATGTCATTGTCCACCACAAAGGTGGAAATGGCATCGAACACCGGCTTCTCCACCTTACGGGCGATGATCTGAAACTGGGACTTTTTGTTCTGTCCCTTTTCCATGATGACAGCCCGGTCGATGCCCAAAATTGGCGCCAGGCCGTCGGCAATTTTATTTAGCTTCTCGTCCGAATCAATGTCGGCGGGAGAAAGCACCACCGTCCAGACGGTGCCGCTGGTGACCATTGCCTTCATATTGCAGTCGTATATGGTGCCGCGGGCCGCGTTGATGGTCGAAGTGCGCAGCTGCTGGTTGATGGCCTTTTCCTGGTAGTAGTCGCCGTTGATGAACTGGATGTTTACCAACTGTCCAAGCACCGTACCGAAGGCGACAAAGACCAGAAGCACCATGAGCACCGTCATTTTCACGACCATCTTCCTCGTCGGGCCTTTCGACATTCCTCTTTCCTCCCTTTGAAAAAACGAGAGTTAAGATGTTCTCTCAACTCTCCGTTTTTTTATTGTGTCCGCGCCGTCCCTTTCCCGGACGCGGCGCTCCACATCATACATATTTCGCCTTTGCTCTCATTATGACAGCCAGCTTGCGATCGTGTCGAAGATGGATTCGAAGAACCCCTTCTCCTGGGACGGCTGCGCTACCTCCACCTTGTCGGTATCGTTGATGACGACGTATTCGATCTGGTTGGCCTGGGGCCGTTCCATTCCCAGGGCCTTAGCCTGCTCCTCAATGTTACGGGTAGCCATTTTTTCCTGTAAATCGGTTTGCAGGCGGATAAACTCGCTGTCCGCCAAGGTAAGCTCCGCCTTGGCGTTCACCAGCTGGTCTCCCAGTTCGGACAGAGTCATCTTGCAGTAGACCATGTAGCCCACCACCGAAAGGGCGACGGCGGCGGCGACCACCAGCAAAAATGCCCGCAGGTATCCTTCCACGGCGCTGGCCTTCTGCACTTTTTTTTCCTTTTTCTTTTCCGGCATCCGTATGACCCGGCTTTCCCGCTCTTCAAACAGGGAAAAGTCATAGGCTTCGTTTCTCTGGCTGGCGGCCACTCCGCTGCCTCCTTTCTATTCATACGGGAGGGGATTTCCTCCTCATTCTTCCTTGATTTTTTCAATGACCCGCAGCTTGGCGCTGCGGCTGCGGGGGTTCTCTTCGAGCTCCTCTTTTCCCGCTTCAATGGGCTTTCGCGTATAGAGCTTCCCCTGAGGGGTCTTGCCGCAGACGCACACCGGGAAATCCGGCGGGCAGGTACAGCCCTTGCACCAGGCGGCGTATTGACGTTTGACAATCCGGTCCTCCAGCGAGTGAAAGGTGATGACTGCCAGCCGCCCGCCTACCTTTAACGACGAAAACGCGGCTTCAAGCCCTTCCCTGAGCCGGTCGAGCTCGCCATTTACCTCGATGCGCAGGGCCTGGAAGGTCCTGCGGGCCGGATGGCCCTGTTCTCGTTTGGCGGCTGCGGGCATTCCGCTTTTGATCGCATCCACCAGTTCGCCGGTGGTTTCGATGGGCCCTTGCTCCCGCCGGCGCACGATGGCCCGGGCGATTCCCCTGGCATAGCGCTCCTCTCCGTATTCGAATAAAATTCTCGAAAGCTCCCGTTCAGGAAGCCCGTTTACCAGATCCTTGGCCGAGGGGCCTTCCTGGGACATGCGCATGTCAAGCGGCGCGTCGGCATGGTAGGAAAATCCCCGCTCAGGGGTATCCAGCTGATGGGAGGAAACGCCGATGTCCAAAAGGACCCCGTCCACCTTGGAAATGCCCAGTTCCCCGAGTACCTGGGCCATTCGCGAAAAGTTTGAGCGGACTAGGGTGGCTTGGGGATAGGGAGAAAGCCGGGCACCCGCCGCTAAAATGGCGTCCGGGTCCTGGTCAATAGCGACGAGCCGCCCGGTGGTCAGGCGCTTGGCAATTTCCTGGGAGTGCCCCCCGCCTCCGGCGGTCCCGTCCACATAAACGCCGTCTGCCCGGATGGCAAGCGCGTTGATGCATTCGTCAAGCAGCACCGGACGATGGGAAAATTCCACGCGTACCACCCTTTCTGACTTGGATTGTGTTCTTTAAATGCCCAGCTCGTCCATAAGCATGGCCGCGCTCTGGGGCGTTAACTCACTGGTGTTTGCCTGGCGGTCGGCGGCGTTCCAGATTTCCACCCGGTTGCCCACCCCCATGATGACCACGTCGTTCTCAAGCCCGGCATACTCCCGCAGGTCGGCGGGCAGCAGGACGCGCCCTTGCTTATCCGGCTCGAGTTCCGCGGCGTTGGAAAAGTAAAACCGCTGCAGGTCGCTGTATTTCGACGGCAGGGCCAGAAGCTTTGCCTCCTGCCGGGACCATTCTTCCATAGGGTAAATGCAGATGCAAACATCCTTGCCTTTGGTGGCGACGAAGCGTTCCCCCAACGTCTCCCGAAGCTTTGCGGGGACAAACACACGGCCCTTGGCGTCCAAAGTATGCTGGTATCGGCCCAAGAGCACGGCGTTCCCCTCCCTTCGGTTGTGTTATGCTCCATCTTACACCATTTTAATGCTTTTTGGCTCCATCTCGCACCACTGGTATCAATTATAGCGACAACGCGCCTCCATTGCAATAGAAAAGGAACGCGATTTTGTAAACTTTTCACACCAAATCCTGGGGAATCCCGGTTGCTCCTGCTTTAATTTACCAATTTGTATAAAATAGGCCTTCCTTTCCTCTTTTCTTACAGCAACCTGCCAAAGATATCCTCTCAAATTCCAGATTCCCCCTGGGGTAATTTGGAGACGAGTCGATATCTTATGTAAACTAACCAGACCTGCCGGACAAAAGGTGAAAGCAGGGCCTCTCTGCGGTTTTACGGCGCAATGCGAAGGCCTGAAAGCAGCGGCGGCCCGCAGGAAAAACACGCCGGATCGAAGCTATAGAAATAGTGCGGCGCCCAGGAATAAAAGGGAGACCCTTGCCGGTCTCTTTCCTGTCACTGCACAAAAAGAAGGGCGGCGGGGTTTTACTCCCCGTCCCGCTTTTATCATGACATAATCATATCCAGCTTAAGCGCAGCAGTTCCTGTCGTGAATCAAAATGCCGTGATACATCGGCACCCCAAACCGGTCTGCAAATAAGCTGCATTTGCACATAAAAAGATAGTACACATTTTTTCCGCATTTGCACAGCGTTTCAAAGTTTGCCTGCCCTTTGGCCAGGATTACGTCCGCCTGGTCCAGTGCCTGTTTCGCTTTCCGGGAAATGTCGTCCAGGCATGTGCCGGCAATGTCGCTGCCGTTATCCATGACATATGCCGCGTCGGCCAGCGCAACCTGTTTGGCGTCTTCCATCGTCGCGTCGTTGAGCACCCTGTGTCCACGGACGACCGCCGTAACACGCGCCTGTTCGTTGATCCGTTTAATCTCCTGCATCAGCAGCTTGTCCAGCACGATTTCACCGCAGTTATCCGTTAGATATACCACGCTCTTCCCGCTTAACAAAGTCTGCCTGAGGGACTGGTATTCCTGCTCCTGCAGCGGCAGCTCCTCTGCCTGCTGGAGTAACCGGTCCAGCTTCGCTTCGTCCACCTTCTGCATGGCCCCAAAATCAATGTAGTTTCCAGTCATGGCATACTGTACCGCCAGCTTCAAAGGGTCCTTCGCCCGGCGCAGCTTTCCCCGGATCTCCTCTTCCCGTTCCAGCATGATCTGGTTAAAATGGGTTTTTACTTCCGAATAGTCCTCTTCATAGCCGAACATCTGCCTTTGAATTCTGCCAATTTCACGCACCACAACCGGCGCGCTGGCCGTTTTGGGCGCATCTGCAAGCGTACGCAGGACCCGCTGCATATATACAATCTGTTCTTCCTCGGATATGCCCTGAGGAAAATGATTCAACTGCTTCTCAAGCAAACAGCGGATGCACTGCGGATGTAATCGGACCGGTTGCATTTTCCCACTCCTTCGCTTGGCAGCCTTATTCCCGCTGGGAAAGAGGGACATAGGTGGACATTTTCGCCACCGACTTGTAGGCCGGACGGATGATCCGCTTGCCCATCTCCGATTCCTCCATCCGGTGGGCGCACCATCCGGCGATCCGGGAAACGGCGAACAAGGGGGTAAACAGCTCCTGGGGAATCCCCAGGCAGCGGTAGACAAGCCCGGAATACAAATCCACATTGGCGCACATGGCCTTGGTGTTTCCCTTCTTTCGGGCAAACACCTGAGGCGTCAGCCGCTCCACCGCCTCCAAAAGCTTCAGTTCGTCACTAAGGCCGCATTTTTCGGCCAAAGGCTGCACATTGTCGCGCAGAATCAGCGCCCGCGGGTCGGAGAGCGTGTAAACCGCGTGGCCCATGCCGTAGATGAGGCCGGACCGGTCCCCTTCCTCCCGGTCGATCATCTTTTCCAGGAAGCGGGCGATTTCCTCGTCGTCGTCATAATCCTTGACTCCTCTTAATAGGTAGCCGAGCATTTCCATAACCTTGATGTTGGCGCCGCCGTGGCGGGGTCCCTTCAAAGACCCGATGGCCGCGGCAATGGCCGAATAGGTGTCCGAACCGGAGGAGGTGACCACACGAGTGGTGAAGGTAGAATTGTTGCCTCCGCCGTGCTCGGCGTGGAGAATCAGGCATAAGTCCAGAAGCCTTGCCTCCTCGGGGGTGAACTTGCGGTCCATGCGCAAGGTGCCCAGAATGGCTTCCGCCGTGTCCTGCTGGGGGTCCAACGGATGAAAGTACATGGTCTCCCGATCATAGTGCCGGCGCTTAACCTGGTAGGCGTTGACCATGATGGTGGGCAACTGGGCGATCAAGTGGATGGACTGGAGCATCAGGTTCTCCAGAGAATTGTTCTCCGGGTCGTCGTCATAGGAATAAAGGGCAAGCACCGAACGAGCCAGCTTATTCATAATGTTGGGGGACGGGGCTTTGATAATCATGTCCTCCACAAAGTATTCCGGCAGCTCTCTGGAATCGGCCAGCAGCCTTGCGAACATATGCAGCTGGCGCGGGTTTGGCAGTTTGCCGAAGAGCAGGAGCCACACCACTTCCTCAAATCCGAACCGCTGCTCTTTGACGCAGCCGTCCACAATGTCGTTGATGTCCACGCCCCGGTAGATCAGCTTGCCGGGCACCGCCTTCTTTTCCCCGTCGTCGAGCACGTAGCCGTGGACATTACAAATGAGGCTTAGGCCCGCCATGACGCCCGATCCATCCTGGTTGCGAAGGCCTCGCTTGACTCCAAAGCGTTCGTAGTCCTCCGCCCGGATGTGGTTATTTTTCCGAAACTCGTCGCATAAATCTTTAAGGGTATCCCCCCGCAGGTCTTCGTTGGCGTACGGCGTCACGGTATCTCCTCCATTCAAATGCTTCCAAATCATAGCGTTAGTTGTCATTTTATAATACCACCCGGTCAAAGTCAAGAATATCCGACGGGTTTTTCGATTTTTTTGAAAGTTTGCGAAAGAGTTCCTGCATTTTTGGAGAAGTTGCTCCGGCATTTTCCTTTTTTCATCCCCTACATGCAGGAATGACAATCAAAACAATTCTCAAGATGAACAAAGGAGCGGGTTATGAAACGGTATCTTTGTCTTGCGCTTGCCTTGCTGATTTGCATGCTCTTTTTGCCGCTGATGGCGGGGACAAACCTATTCTCCCAGCCCCAGGGCCAATCCCCTTCCCCCACAAAGCCGGAGGACACTTTCCTGCTGCTGGATGAGGCGGACGGGAAGGTGCTGACGGTGAGCGCATACGACTATTTGTGCGGGGCGGTGGCGGCGGAAATGCCTCCCTCCTTCCACACGGAGGCCCTCAAAGCCCAGGCGGTGGCAGCTTACACCGGTGCCTACCGCAAGCGCGAGCAGCAGAAGGCCAGCCCGGACCCCTCCCTGCAAGGCGCCTATTTTACCGTCAATACCGCTCAAAAGGAAGGCTATATCCCCAAAGAACAAGCTCAGGCTCAGTGGGGAGACAGCTTTTCCGCCGCCTGGGAGCGCATTGAGGCGGCCGTCAAGGAGGTTTCCGGCAAGCTGCTGGTGTACGAAGGCGAGCCGATTCTGGCGGTCTATCACGCCATTTCCGGCGGCGTAACCGAAACCGCCGGAGTCTACTGGGGCAATGACGTCGCCTACCTGCAGTCGGTGGAAAGCCCGGGCGACACGCTGGCCCCCGAATACCAGACCCAGGTTTCCTTTGGGGCGGCCGATTTGCAGTCGGCCCTGCTGACCGCCTTCCCGGACCTGACCTTGCCGGAAGACACGGCGGCCTGGTTCGGGGAAGCGCAGCTGAGCCCAGCCGGCACGGTGACTTCCATCGCCGTGGGAAGCGGGACCTTGTCCGGCCGGCAGATCCGGGAGGCTTTGGGGCTTCGGTCGGCAAATTTCAGCATCCTGGCGGCGGACGGGGTATTCACCTTCACGGTAAAGGGATACGGCCACGGGGTGGGCATGAGCCAGTACGGAGCGGATTACATGGCGCGCCAGGGCACCAAATGGCAGGACATTCTCACCCACTATTATAAGGGGGCTTCCATCCTTTCGGTGGAAGAACAGGCCGCTGCGGTCTCTTCAGGCGTCTCCGCCTGACCCGGTTTTGCGCCGTTCCAATTCTGCAATCAACTGGGTACAAAAGCTCCCTTATCCGTCAAGGAGTGATAACTCGCCGTATATCTACGAAATTGGTGTTTATTCCCGCATTACGTAAACTTCAGTTTTCCACCGGGCACATGTGGAAAATGGGCAAAACAAACGAAGTTTTCCACATTTTCACGAAAAAAAGCGGTTGTCCCGGTCCTGTTCGGTGGAAAACTCGGTGGAAAATGTGGATTACTCCTGGGAACAGCCGAATCGCTTCGTCATTTTTATGTAAAGCCATGCCTTTCCCCTTCTTTACAATGGGGAAATTTTCTCTTCCTGTTTTCCGGACTTTTTGCTGGAAACCGGCAAAAAGCATCGTTTCTTTTTCTTTGTATGATATGCACTTTCTTCTCTTTTCTTTTCTGTCTGTTTTGTCAGCTTGCGTAAGCCTTGGTTTGTAGTATAATAAGAAGGGAACCGCAAAGGGTCGGTTCTTGTTCTGTTGGAATTTTGAAGGTTGTGTGGTGAAACAATATGCGCAAGCGTTTGGCTTTCTTCTTCCGTGTGGGAGGATTGGCCATATTGAGTTTGATTTGCCTGCTTTTTGTTTCCTGTTCCTCAAACGATGCGTCCACCGCCGCTTATGAGCAAGACGCGGCGGCAAAGGTGGAAGCGATCGCGGCAAAGCTGGAGATCAAGGACTATTCTGTGATCAAAAAGCCCCAGATGTCTCTGCACTTTGTGCTCAAGGACAGCGAGGTGGCGGATTTCGCGTATTTGGTCAGCGACACGGAGGGAAACGCGGATGAAATCGGAATCATCCAGGCGTCTTCCAAGGAATCGGTTTCGTCGGTCAAGGACGCGGTGGGCGAGCATATCAGCCTGAAGGAATCCTCTTACCGGTCTTACAGCAACACCGAATACACCAAAGTTTCCACCTCTGTGATTCTGGAAAAGAACGGGTATGTGTTTTTCGCCGTCTGCGACCAACCGGATCAGGCGGGAAAATTATTCGAACAAAGTATTCCATAACCTCTTGCATTTTTTCCGAACCCGTGCTATAATCTGGAATACTTCGCGGGAGTAGTTCAGCGGTAGAGCGTCGGCTTCCCAAGCCGAAAGTCGCGGGTTCGAATCCCGTTTCCCGCTCCAAACGTCCCAGGGCTTCGCTCTGGGACGTTTATGCTTCTTTCCCTTTCCGTCATTGCGGCGTTTGCGGTAGGGGGCAAAAAACTTTTTGAGGAGAGATCAGGATGAAGAAACTTTTGGTTGCAGTATGCTGTCTTGTCATGTGCTTGTCTTTTGCCTCGTGCGGTGGTTCCGGCGCGGGCAGCATGGATAAGTATATCAGCAGCATCCAATCGCAGATGGAGTCGATGAAGGACACGCTGGACAGCAGCGGTATGAAGCTGGAGCTGATCCAAAGAGAAAACTCCTTGGTGTACCGCTATCAGTTCACCACGGGCATCGGAGGTGCCGACGCGGCCAAGCAGACTCTGGAGAGCGGCATGGAGCAGATGGCTTCTAC
>CAMLYM010000045.1 GCA_946491705.1 uncultured Clostridia bacterium | reverse complement strand
AACCTGGACAAGTATACCAAGGACATGAAGGTGGTTTCCAACGCTTCCTGCACCACCAACTGCCTGGCTCCGCTTGCCAAGGTTATCAATGATAAATTCGGCATTGTCGAAGGCCTCATGACCACCGTTCATGCCACCACCGCCACCCAGAAGACCGTGGACGGCCCGTCCAACAAGGACTGGCGCGGCGGCCGTGCAGCGGCTGGCAACATCATCCCGTCTTCCACCGGCGCCGCCAAGGCCTGCGCACTGGTTATCCCGGAAGTGCAGGGCAAGCTGACCGGTATGTCCTTCCGTGTTCCCACGCTGGACGTTTCCGTTGTGGATCTGACCGTCCGTCTTGAGAAATCCACCACCTACGACGAGATCTGCGCGGCGGTGAAGGAAGCTTCCGAGACCAGCATGAAGGGCATCCTGGGCTATACCGAGGATATGGTCGTCTCCAGCGACTTCCTGGGCGATGCCCGTACCTCCATTTTTGATGCCAAGGCCGGTATCATGCTCAACCCGAACTTTGTCAAGCTGGTTTCCTGGTACGACAATGAGTGGGGCTATTCCAACAAGGTCCTGATGCTTATTCAGCACATGGCCAAGGTAGACGCGGAATAATTCGATTGCTTTGCAAAAGGGCTGAAACCTTGTGTTTCAGCCCTTTTCTGTTATCTGTCCGGCCGGGCGGCGGCCTTTTCCGTACTTGGAGAAAGCGGCAAGCGGCATACGGCTGAATCGGGTCGAAATCTTGGTTTGGCATAGCGCTTGTTCGAGGCCGTGCGTTTGGCGTGTTTTATCCGCTTGCCGGCCGGATTTCCCCAGAAAACTTCGGATTTTAGACGAAGCGCCGCCTGCAGCCGGTTGGCTACGCGCAGACAGCCGCACCTTTCTAGCGGCGCTGCACCAAAGTCGACCGGTCGGCGCATCCGAAGAATCAGAAAGGAGGAGGAGAAATGGAAGAACTGCAAAAATTACTGCGGGCCAGAGAATACTTGCAGCAGCTTTCGCAAGGGATCGACCCCATCTCCCGCCAGACTTTACCGGAGGGAAACGGGCTTGCTGGCCAGCGGCTGCGCAACTGCTTTGCCTATGTGGCGGGCGTGCTTGGGCAGGTGATTGAAAACGGCGGTCAGGTTGGGCGGCAGACCAGAGAGAAAAAAGCGCCCTTCTCCATATCCGCCCAACAGCTTTCCCAGGTGGAACTGAGCGATACGCCGGTGTCTCTGAGCGTCGTGGTGCAGCGCATCAATGAAGCCGCCGGGGTGGACGACACGAAAAAGAAGCTGACCCATCCGCCTTTGGCCAACTGGCTTTTAGCCAAGGGCTTTTTGCAGGAGGTAACCGACGCGCAGGGCCATAAAAGCAAGGCCGCCACGATGCAGGCAGGAGAAATCGGGATTGTCCGCGCTCAGCGGCAGAATCCCAATGGAAAGAGTTACTGGGTCAATCTCTACACCCGGGAAGCCCAGCAGTTTCTGCTCGACCATCTGGAGCAGATTTTGCAGGAACCGGCAGAGAACGGAGAGGCCTCGGTCTGATTGTTGCCATTCGGTAAGAGTTTCGAAAGAAAACCTTCATAACCTTGCATGTTGCAGGTGGTATTCTTCATACAGGTAGAAGAAAGGGGGAAGACGATGAAGGGACTAAAATGGGTTTCACAGCTAAGCCGGAGGAAAAAATGCATCCTGCTGCTGGCGGCGGCAGGGCTGATTCTTTTGTGCATTGGGATTGGGCTGGCGGTTTCGCTGGGCTCTCCCAGCACTCCTGCGAAACGGCGGGAGACCACGCCCACTGAATACAGCGTCTTTCCCGAAGAAATCCGGGGCGTCCCCGTCTATACCCAGCTGGTGGAGGAAGGGGCGCCGGGCCGGCCTGAAATCAAACGCAGCATCTGGTACGTGGTCATCCACGAGACTGACAACTGGAACGCCGGTGCCGACGCGGCCGCCCATGCAGACTTTCTGTCCTTCAATAGCCCTTCCACCACCGCTTGGCATTATACCGTGGACGACCATGAGATTTACCACCACATTCCCGACAACGAGGTGGCCTATCATGCTGGGGACGGTGCCGCGGGCGACGGCAATCTCCACGGCATCGGCGTGGAGATCTGCGTCAACGAAGACGGGAATTTTGAAGCCGCCTTCGACAATGCCGCCAAGCTGACCGCCTATTTAGTGAAGGAATACGGCCTTTCTCTGAACGACGTGAAGATGCACTATGATTTTTCCGGGAAGAATTGCCCTTCCGGCATCCGCAGGGACGGACGGTGGAAGGAGTTCAAGGCCCGGGTGGCCCAGTATCTGCAATAGGGTCCGGGACGGCATTTCCAAAAAGCAAAAGGCCCGCCGCCCGCATGCAGACAGACGGAACATACCCGGATGGACGCGGTTTTCTAAACGAAGGAACCTGTGCGTTCGATGCATCAAAAAAGGCTGCGGTTTCATTTTGAAACCACAGCCTTTTTGTAATTGTCGTTGTTTTTCTAGCCTTCCTGTTTTGCATCCTTGAGCTTGGCAAAGGACTCCAAAAGGTCCACCGTTCTATCAATCCCCACGATACTGGTATCCACCGCCAGATGATAGTTCTCCACCTGGCCCCATTTTCGTCCGGAATAGAAATTATAATAGTTGGCACGCTTTTTGTCCGTCTTTCGGATCTTTTCCTCCGCCTTGCGGTCGTCAAGTTGATACAGGCGGGCCACCCGTTCCACACGGACTTCTTTGGGTGCGTGTAAAAACAGGTTCAGACAAGCCGGATCGTCCCGCAGCACATAGTCGGCGCATCGCCCCACCACCACACAGGAGCTTTTCGCCACCTCTTTGATTACATCCGACTGGAACAAAAACACCTTATCGTTCATGGGCATTTCAGGAACACCGGAAACATGACTGCCCATCGCATAGGAGCCGATGGCCAGGGAATACAGGATGCTGTTGGTGGCCTTCTCGTCGAAATCGGAAAGAAGCTCTTCACTCATGCCGTTTTCCTTGGCGGCCATCTCCAGAAGCTCCCGGTCATAAAAGGGAATATGAAGCCGGTCGGCCAGCTTTTTGCCGATTTCCCGGCCGCCGCTTCCGAATTGTCTGCCGATGGTAATGATGACTTTGTTTTTCATACTCGATCCCTCCAAGTTGATCGGCGCGGCAGCTGCCTCACCGTTTGCGGTTGCGAAAGTCAGATGCAATGGTTCACACCAGCCTCCGTCTGCGCAGATAGAGAAAACAATATGGTAGGTTAAGGATGGAACCTTATCCGGTGAAACCGGACCGGATGAAAAGGAAAGACGCGGATGTCGCCTTCCTTCTTTTCTTATTATACAACAAATGGATCAAAAGCGAAACCACACAAATGTTTCTTTTGCCGGCGGAATGGATTTTGAAAAGAAAAGACCATCCCATTTCTATTCGTTTCTCCGCCAGAAAATACACCGGGATGCGATTGGATTTGACGGAATTTTCCGCCTTTTTTCCCTGTAAAGGAGAAATGCTTTCCAGATAATGGAGCATCACCGAACCGGAAGGCTGCTAAAGAAGGGGACTGACAAGGTGCTACCCTTGTCAGTCCCCTATAAGTACCGAGATACCAAATTATGCGGAAATGTGCTGTGCTTCGACCGGCTGCGCCGCCTGCTCGTAGGAAAGGGTTCCCTGGAATACCTCCATGGTTTCGCTGGTCTGGGAGGAAATGCCCTCCCGTTTGAGCACATTGCGAACCGTCATCCATAAAATCTGGATGTCCTTGCGGAGGGTGATGCGGTGGACGTACTGCACGTCCAGACGGAATTTTTCTTCCCAGCTGATGGCGTTGCGCCCGTTTACCTGAGCCCACCCGGTCAGTCCCGGACGAACGTCGTGACGATGAATCTGCTCCTCGTTATACCGCGGAAGGTACTCTACCAGCAAAGGCCGAGGCCCGACGATGCTCATATCGCCTTTTACAATGTTCCAAAGCTCCGGAAGCTCGTCCAGAGAAGTGGAACGCAGAAATTTTCCGAATTTCGTCAACCGCACGCTGTCCGGCAAAAGATTGCCGTTTTCGTCGGTCTGGTCGGTCATGGTGCGGAATTTATACATGGTAAAAATCTGGTTGTTTTTCCCCGGCCGCTTCTGCTTGAACAGAATCGGACTACCCAGCCTGCACCGGACCAGAACCGCAACCAGCGCAAAGACCGGAGATAGAAGCACCAGAGCCAACAAAGACAGGGAAAAATCCAGCACTCGTTTGAATATGTACTTGTACACCCCAAAGAACCTCCTATATGTAGAAAGATACCGCTATGTGCCGCCGTCAGGAAGAAACCGGGCTTGTCCGCTTTCGCAGATGCCGGCAGACCAGTGCCGCCAGGCCGGCCGTCAGGAGAACCCCCGCCGCCGAACCGCAGAAATCCAGCAAAACGTCGGAAACTTGTCCGCTTCGCCCGTCGATGAACAGCTGATGCAGCTCATCGCTGGCCGCATAAAGCAGGCAGATTCCCAAAGAGATGCCGATTCTTACGCCAGGTTTCACCCTGTGGGTCAGCATTGCCAGCAGGCAAAGGACTCCCAACAGCAGGTAGATGGAAAAGTGCGCGCCCTTGCGCACCACATGCTGAAAGGATTCCACCACCGCGTCCTGCTCGTCCTCAGAAAGTGCGGAGAAATCCGGAGTGACGGCTGCCGCCACAGACCGGATAAACTGACCGCTGACCTGAGACGACTGCTGGGCGGGCTTTGCGGACATATAAAAAATAAACGCCATACACAAAAGAACAAGGCCCCAAAGAGCCACCCGAGTAATCCGTAATTTCATTGATAAAAACCCCAAAAAAATTCAATACTTGGGGAAAAGGAGGGGAAGGTAATCCTATGTAAGAAAACACTGCGAAAAAGCAGCGAAAACCGTTTGGACTTTTCCCGCGTATATTGTTACAATCAGTATAACGCTGTCCTCGAATTATGTCAATATGTAACCGAAATGTTACGCATTGTTACCAATGAATTCCGAACAAAATGGTACAATTGCCCGGTACGCCTCAACAAGGTCCTCATAAGAATAATTACGGTAGTTGGCGGGGCTGGGAGAAGGAAGAATACGGGCGGGAATGCCGGTTTGAGGGTAGCAAAGGAGCTTATAAAGCCGAGCTGCGGTAGTACCAGTGGTAAAAATGGCGCGGATGTCCGCGCGGTTGAGGATTTCGGACAGATCGTTTGCAACCGGGTTTCGGATGCTGCCGTCATCGGCGCCTTCTATGTCGCAGGAACGCAGTACATCCCACAGCGCAATGCGGGACGAAAGGGCCAGAAGGCGTTTGCCCTCTGCAGTGGAAGGAAGCGGCTTTTGGAGCACTTCGCAGAGCACCCGCCAAAATCGGTTTTGCGGATTGCCGTAGTAAAACCCGGTTTGCCGGGACTTGGGGGAGGGCATGGTGCCCAGAATCAGGACGCGGGAAAAAGCGTCGTACACAGGGGGGAAGGGATGGACGGTCTGCTGCACGACGAAGCCTCCTTTGGCAAAGATTGCAGGGTTTTGTTTTCTCATAACGACTCTAAGAATGAACGCAAAAAACGGCCGGGTTCCGGCCGGTATCATATAGGAGAGAAATTGCCTCTATGACCAATCCATATACCCAACCAAACCACAAAACCATTCAAAACGAATCCGCCCCGCCAGACCGGGCCTATATCCGCCGCCGGAGGATTTTCAGCATTCTGTCCCTGGCGGTGGTACTGGCCTTTTTCACCTGGGTGACCATCGCAGTGGGAAAACCTCTCGTGGAGCTGGCGTCTGACCCGGAGCAGTTTCGCGTCTGGGTGGACCAATACGGCATTTGGGGCCGGTTCATCCTGATTGGCATAATGACGCTGCAGGTAGTGGTGGCCATGATTCCGGGCGAAATCATCGAAATCGGCGCGGGCTACGCGTTCGGCGCCATCGAGGGCACGCTTTTGTGCCTGGCCGGCGCGGCGGTCGGCTCGGCGATCATCTTCCTTCTCACCCGATGCTTTGGCATCAAGCTGGTGGAAGCTTTCGTATCCAGGGAAAAGCTCAGCCGGATCAAGTTTCTGCGCAATGAAAAGAAACTCAACCTGATGATCTTCATCGCCTTCTTCATCCCCGGCACCCCCAAGGACCTGCTGACCTACTTTATCGGGCTGACCCCCATGAAGCTGCGCACCTTCCTGCTCATTTCCTCCGTTGCCCGCATCCCCTCCGTCATCACCTCCACCATCGGCGGCCACGCGCTGGGCATGCAGGACTATACGTTTGCCATCATCGTCTTTGTGGTCACCGCAGCCGTCAGTGGGCTGGGCCTGCTCCTCTATAACCGCATCATGAAAAAGCGAAAGCAGGAGGCGGAATCCCACGAATAGAATTACAAATTGTATACTTAAAATTAAATATAACGAAATAGCCAGAAAAACCACACAACATTTTGAATTCTGCCGGGAAAGGGAAGAAGGACGCGGCCGCATCGTCCGCCAAGCGACACAAGAGGACCTTCCCGCTTTGTGCTGCCTGCGCGAGAGGATTTCACGGCCGGTTTGCGCCAAGCAATTGCTTGCCCTGCTGCAAAATCCAAAGGCCGCGATCCTGCTGCTGGAAAGGGCGGGCCGGCCTTGTGCCGCCGTTTGCCTAAAGGAGCGTCCGGCTCCGAGAGGCCCCTGCTTCTCCCGTTACCGGGCAGTGCTGGAGGCAGAGTTCTGGATCCCGCCGTCTCCACAGGGAGAGGACGCCGGCCAGGCGCTTTTCCAGGCTGCGGCACAGTGGGGAAGCCGCCGGGGACTTCCGTTTCTGGAGCTTCAGCTCCCATCCACGCAGGAGAATTCCGGTAAAAAGGAACAAAAATCAGTATAATTTGACAATAAATAAACGAATTGTATTAAAAGCTTCGTTGACCGATTTGTTTTCGGCCGACGGGGCTTTTTGTTTGAAAATATGGCCGGCCTCGCCGTGCCCATTTCCGTCTTGGCAGAAGACTCCCCTAATCACGGCATATCATCCAAAAGGGAGTGCTTCGGTCCGTTACACAATGACAAAGCCGCCGTTGGGACTGATGACCTGGCCGGTGATGAAATCCGCCTGTTCGCTCGCCAGGAAGAAAAGGAGATTCGCCACGTCCTCGGGCTTGCCCAGTACCCCTAAGGGCGTTTCCTCCCGCAGACCCGCGCGGGTTTCGTCGTCCAAAGCGGCGTTCATCTGTGTGTCGATGACGCCGGGGGCCACACAGTTGACGGTGATGCCGCTGGGCCCCACCTCCTTGGCCAGCGCCTTCGAAAGCCCGATCACCGCCGCCTTGGCAGCGGAATAGGCCACCTCGCAGGAGGCGCCGGTCATCCCCCAGATGGAGGATAGGTTGAGAATTTTCCCCCGCTGGCGGCGGATCATGCCGGGCAGAACGGCTTGGCAGCAGTGAAAGACCCCGGTTACATTCACAGAGAAGAGCCTCTCCCACTCCGTCTCGGTCACGTCGGTGAACAGCTTTTGCTGGGCAATGCCGGCGTTGTTGATGAGCACGTCAATGTGGCCGAACTGATGGAGGACCTCTTTTGTCATCCTGTCCACCTGTCCGCGGTCCGCCACGTCCGCCTGCACCGCCAGAATGCCGGGGTGGGACGCAGCAAGCGCTCGGGCTTCCTTTTCGCTTTGGCAGTAGTTGGCCGCCACCTGCCAGCCCTTCTGGGCGAACAAACGGGCGGCGGCAGCCCCGATTCCTCTGGAAGCGCCGGTGATCAAAACGGTAGACGGCATGATTCTCTCTCCTTTGGGCAAGCCATATTTTTTCTATTTTACCCTACCTTTCGCATAAGGTAAAGGAGAGGGGATGAAAAAACTCCATTTGGCTGCAATTCCTGCTTGCAATCTGCGCAGTTGTCGGATAAAATAAAGCTATGTCGAAATTTTAACAAAATTCTGTGTATTTCTCTGTGTCCGGCCTGTAAAACAGGGAACAGCGGCCGGAGAAATGCAGCCCATACGGCGCGCCACTCACCGGCTGCGGTGGCGGCCGCTCCAAACAAGACAAGAACCGGCCGGAGAAAAGGTGGTTAGCATGGTAAAGTTGAGTGTATGTATCGGAAGCGCATGTCATATCAAAGGGTCCCACAGCGTGATTACCACGTTCCAGCGGCTGATTAAGGAGCATGAGCTGGAGGATAAGGTGGAGTTGATGGGCGTATTTTGCCTGGGCCATTGCACCGAGGCAGTCTCGGTGAAAATCGGCGACAGCGATATTTACAGCGTTTCCGGCGCCACGGCGGAGAACTTTTTTAATACCCAGGTGCTCCCGCTGGTGGAGTCCTGAGGGGCCGTCCTGCCTGCAGGAGAACAAGTTCATTTCCCGGGTGCCGTGGCTGCCCGCATTGATGCCGCTTATCCCGAACCAGCGGGCCGGGATAAGCGTTTCTTTTATTTTTTCGCCGCTGGAGAAATGGCGGAGACAATATGAGTATCATCCAGTTTAAGGAAGCCAACTGCAAAAGCTGCTATAAATGTATCCGGACCTGTGACGTCAAGGCGATCTCTTTTTCCAACGAACAGGCCCGCATTATTCCAGAAGCCTGCATCCTGTGCGGGAAATGTACGCTGGTATGTCCCCAGAACGCCAAGCAGGTGTCCAGCGACCTGCCCATTATCGAAGGCTATCGAAAGACCGGCGCCAAGATTTACGCCAGTGTCGCGCCCTCCTATGTGGCCGCCTTCCCGGGCAAGAGCTTTACCGCCCTGTCCGCCGCTCTCAAGCGGCTGGGCTTTGCCCATGTGGAGGAAACGGCCATCGGCGCCACCCAGGTCAGCCGGGAATACATGCGGCTGATGGAAGAAAAGAAGATGCGCAATATCATCACCACCTGCTGCCCCACCTCGGTGATGCTGGTGGAGAAATACTATCCCGAACTCGTCCCATTCATCGCGCCGGTGGTGTCTCCGGCGGTGGCCCATGCCCGGATGATGAAAAAGGCCTACGGGGACGACATCAAGGTAGTGTTTGTGGGTCCCTGCATCTCCAAAAAGCAGGAAGCCAAGACCGGGCGGGACATCAACGCCGTTTTGATGTTCGAGGAGCTCAAGGACTGGCTGGAGCAAGAAGAAATCTGCATCTCCGAGCCGGACGAAAACCCGGCCGAGATGCACGAAACCGTCAGCCGCCTCTATCCCTCGCCCGGCGGCATCCTCAGCACCATTCCCCGGGCGGCCCGCGGGAACTATAAAAGCGTGGCCGTGGACGGGCTCAACCGCTGCATCCAGATGCTCGATTCCATCCGGGACTATAACATTGGCGGCTATTTCATCGAAATGAGCGCCTGTTCGGGTTCCTGTGTGGAAGGGCCGGGGCTCAAAAGCTTCGAAACGCCCTTCCTCATTTCCAAGGACCTGCTGTTGCGCAATTCCCAGAAGAAAACCGAAACCCCGCCGGTCCCCTCCGAAGAGACCCGCACGGACTTCTTCGCCGTCTATAACCGTACCATGGTCCACGATAAAATCCCCGACGACGAGACTATCAAAGAAATTCTCGCCCGCATCGGCAAGACCACGCCCGAATCCATGCTCAACTGCGGCGCCTGCGGCTATCCCACCTGCCGGGAAAAGGCCATCGCCGTTTACCAGGGCAAGGCGGATCTGAAAATGTGCCTGCCCTACATGCGCGAAAAGGCGGAGAGCATGTCCAACGTCATTCTGGAGAACACTCCTAATGCCATCTTCATGCTCGACCAGGAGTTTATGGTGCTCCAGTATAACCGGGCGGCCGGGCGGATGTTTGACCTGACGGAAGCACAAACAGTGGGCATGCCCATCGAGCTGGTGCTGCCGGCGGAGGATTTTGAACTGGTCAAAACCACCGGGAACCCCGTCTTCAATTCTCCCCGGGAGATGAAGGACGGGAAGCTTTCTATCGAACAGACCATCGTTCCCGTACCCAATGGGGACTACTTGGTTATCGCCCGGGACGTGACCGAGGAGCGGGAGAACCACCGCAAAACCGAGGAATTCCGCCGGGAAACGGTGGAGATCACCCAGAAGGTCATCGACAAGCAGATGCGGGTGGCCCAGGAAATCGCCAGCCTTTTGGGCGAAACCACCGGCGAAACCAAGGCGGCTCTTACCAAGCTCAAAAAGTCCATCGCCCAGGGGGACCGGCTATGAAAAGCTACTATTACGAAACCAGCTTTGGAAGCCTGTTTAAGCACGGCGAA
Source organism: uncultured Clostridia bacterium (assembly GCA_946491705.1). Taxonomy (GTDB): domain Bacteria; phylum Bacillota; class Clostridia; order Oscillospirales; family Acutalibacteraceae; genus Solibaculum_A; species Solibaculum_A intestinale. Next base: position 6,550 of record CAMLYM010000045.1, on the reverse strand, counting down.
GAGCTGTGCGGCGCCAAGGTGGAAATTGCAAAAAACGGCACCGACACCACCATGGTCCTGGCCGACGGCCTGGGAAGCGGCGTCAAGGCCAACATTCTTGCTTCCCTGACCAGTAAGATCGTGTCCACCATGCTAAACGCGGGCGCCGATATCCCTGACGTCATCGAAACCATGGCGTCCACCCTCCCGGTCTGCCAAGAGAGACTGGTGGCCTATTCCACCTTTACCTTCCTGCGGGTAAGCCCCACCGGGGAAGCCCACATCGTGGAGTATGACAACCCGCCTCTTATCATTCTGCGCGACGGCAAGAGCCTGGACCTGCCCCGCAGAGAGGTGGAGATCGAGGGAAAGCTCATTAAGGAAACCAATATCCAGCTGCAGCCGGGGGACTTTTGCGTTTTCTTTTCCGACGGGGTGATCCACGCGGGCATCGGCAAGCTGCTCAATTTGGGCTGGCAGCAGGAGAACGTGGTGGAATACCTGGAAAAGGCCTATCGGAAGGACGCTTCCGCCCACTATATGCAGACCCAGCTTCTCGCCGCCTGCAACAGCCTCTATATGGAATCCCCTGGGGACGATACCACCGTGGCCGTATGCAAGGTGCGCCTGCCAAACGTGGCGTATGTGATGGTTGGCCCACCGGTGGACAGCAAAGAGGACGAAACCCTGGTCAACGAGCTTTTGCATTTTGACGGTACGAAGATCATCTGCGGCGGCACCACCTCCCAGATTGTCTGCCGGGTGTCCGGTCGGGAAATCCGCACCATGATCGACTACATTTCTCCCGACGTGCCTCCCATCGCCAAGATCGAGGGGATTGACCTGGTGACCGAGGGGGTCATCACCCTAGGTAAGGCGCTGGAGCTGATGAAAAAGTATGAGCAGGGTGGGGTAGGACGGGACAACGCCCTCAATTACAAGAAGGACGGCGCCCATTTGCTGGCCCAGAAGCTGATTCTCGAATGCACGGGTGCCAAGTTCGTGGTGGGGCGCGCCCTCAACCCGGCCCATCAGAACCCCGACATGCCCATCGACCTGAGCATCAAGCTGCGCTTGGTGCAGGAGATCGCCGAATGCCTGCGGCGGATGGACAAAGAGGTCGTGGTGGAATACCATTAAGGGGCCCTTTGGCAGATGGACAGATAACGAAACGCCTGGAAGAACGAGCATATGACTCGCTTCTTCCAGGCATTTTTCTATAATGCTGCGTTGTATCCGCATACGTAGTAACGGTCAACATGGGAATGGCCAAACGGGGATATTTGGGATACGATTGATAGGGGATGAAGATACCGAGATAAAAGCCCCCTCTGAAAATCCTTTTCTTTCCCGCGCGTCTCTCAGGAAATAGCCTGCGAACACGGTTTCATATTTTTTCGCCGGTGTCTTTCATAGTAAAGATAGAATCATAATTGCAATTCAATGCCTCTGCAATGCGAATCAACTCTTTTTCGGAAAAGTTATCCTCTCTTAACTTGTTGCTGAAGTTGCTTTGCTTATATCCAAGGCTTTCCGCCAGTCTTTTGTTTTCATATTTTTAATTAAAAAACGAAGGTTGGCTGATTGGATGAGCGCTTCGTAAAAAGAAGAACCATTATGAACAACATTTCCAAAAGAACAATCAGCCGAGTATAAGCATAAGAAAAGGAGAGGACAAGCATGACGCGTTTGCGGGTAAAGGAATTGCTGGAGGAACAGGGAAGAACAAAATACTGGCTGTTCAAGCAGCTGGGGATGAGCTACCAAAGTGTAAGCCGCATGCTTAATAACCAGACGCAATCCATACGGTTTGAATGTATGGATACGCTTTGTCAACTCTTCCACTGTTCGCCGCAGGAGCTCTTCGAGTATTCTGAGGAAGAATAGGGGATGCATGTCCGTTTCGATGACCCCCAGGCTGCCTCTTTCTTTTGCGCCGCCAAAAGAAAGAGGCAAAAGAAAAGGCGGCGAGAGGTGGAAACGGTAAGAACTGGACTGTTTTTTCTCCTTCAAATGTACCTTTCCAAAGCTCTTTTGGGTGTTCATTTCTTTTGCGCTGCCAAAAGAAACGAACCAAAGAAAAGGCAGTTCAAGGGGGAAAAAGACGCTAGGGACGGGGACACAAATTTTTCCCCCTTGAAAATCCCCCTCTTATCGGAGGAGGGCAGGAGGAAGAAAATTAAACCTTAGTGAGATATAATCATATAACCCAGACAGCCGGTAAAATCGATTGTGAATATATTTCATATTCCCGACTGAATGCCTAGAGGGTACTTCCGGGAGAAAAACCTTGCCCCCGAACTTTACGCCGTTTTTCTCCCTTAAGTCGCCCTTTCTTTGGTTCGTTTCTTTCGGCGGCGCAAAAGAAATGAACACGATGTCAGGCAGAAACCGGACGGATAAGGCCGACTGCGGCAAAGCTGAAACCGGATTTTTAGCAAAACCCGGTATAAGAAGATTTGGCAAATCATAGGTCCTCTTTTCAAATGACTGTCAGAGTGCCTCTTTCTTTCGGCGGCGCGAAAGAAAGAAACACGAAGTCAGGCAGAAACCGGACAGCAGATTCCGACGAAAAGCCATCTAAGAAAAAGAAAAGGGTATGCCCTGGCGTTTCCCGTGCAAACCACAAAAGCCAAATCGGGATTTCTTTCCATAGGTATCAAAAAAAGACGCAAAAAGCCTGCCAGGAACCTCAAAAATGTATCGGAAAGAACCAAAAGACAGCTTGTTAAAATATTCACAAAATTCTCGGAAAAAGGAGCGCAAAGTTGTACTTGCGTTTTGTAGGAGCGTTTGATAAAATATTAACAATCTCACCGGGCAAACGGTAACGATACCCGTGGAGAACCATCATCCGCAATCATTCCGCTTCGGCGGACATACATTGCCCGAAACGCTCGATTTAGAAAGGGGAATTCTCATGGCAAATCAGAAACAAGCTCCCGTGGAAACCGATGCGATGATCAACGACCTGGTGGAAAAGGCCCAGCGGGCCCTCGAAGGCTATATGAGCCTCAACCAGGAGCAGGTGGACAAAATCGTCCACGCCATGACCTTGGCAGGTCTCGACCAGCACCTGTACCTGGCCAAGCTTGCGGTGGAGGAAACCGGCCGCGGCGTGGTGGAGGATAAGGTCATTAAGAACAGCTTCGCCACCGAATATATCTGGCACAGCATTAAAAACGAAAAGACCGTCGGCGTCGTGGCGGAAAACGAGATGGAGGGCTATGTGGAAGTGGCCGAGCCGGTGGGCGTCATCGCGGGCGTTACTCCGGTGACGAACCCCACTTCCACGACCATGTTCAAGTCTCTCATCGCCACCAAGACCCGCAATCCCATTATTTTCGCTTTCCATCCCAGCGCCCAGAAGTGCTCGGTGGAGGCGGCCCGCATTCTGCGCGACGCCGCAGTCAAAAACGGTGCGCCGGAACACTGCATCCAGTGGGTGGAATACCCCTCCATTGAGGCTACCACCGCCCTGATGAACCATCCGGGCGTGGCTCTTATCCTGGCCACTGGCGGTTCCGGCATGGTCCGCAGCGCATACAGCGCCGGCAAACCGGCCCTGGGCGTAGGCCCTGGCAACGTACCCTGCTACATCAACAAGGACGTGGACATCGAGCGCGCCTGCACCGACCTGATGCTGTCGAAAACCTTTGACAACGGCATGATCTGCGCCTCTGAGCAGGCGGTCATCGTCGATAAAGAGATCTCCGGCCGGTTTGAGGAGATCATGGCGGCCAACAACTGTTATTTCCTCACGCCCGAGGAAACCGTGAAGGTGACCGACTACGTCATCAACAAGGAAAAGATGGCGGTCAATCCGGCGGTGGTCGGCAAGGCAGCTTCTTGGATTGCCGAGCAGGCGGGAGTCAAGGTCCCGGAGAAAACGAAGATTTTGCTTGCAAAACTTCCCTATCCCTCCAGAAAGTACCCCCTCTCCCTGGAAAAGCTGTCTCCGGTGCTGGCCTACTTTGTCTGTGAAGACGACAAGCAGGGCTTCCAGTACGCCAAAACCATGCTGGAGCTGGGCGGCCTGGGCCATTCCGCGGTCATCCATTCCAACAACGAAGCCCTCTGCAAGGCCTACGGTGAAGCCATGAAGGTGGGCCGCGTCATCGCCAATCAGCCTTCCTCCCAGGGCGCCATCGGCGATATTTACAACACCAACACCCCGTCCTTAACCCTGGGCTGCGGCTCTTTCGGCCGGAATTCCACCACCTCCAACGTTTCTTCCGTCAACCTGATCAATAAGAAACGCCTTGCCAAAAGGAGAGTCAATATGCAGTGGTTCAAGATTCCGCCGAAGATCTACTTTGAGAACGACTCGGTCCAGTATTTGGAGAAAATGCCCGACATCTCCCGTGCCTTTATCGTCACCGACCCGATGATGGTAAAGCTCGGCTATACCGACAAGGTGCTCTATTACCTTCGCAAGCGCCAGCATTACTGCCACTGCGAGATTTTCTCCGAGGTGGAGCCCGATCCGTCGGTGGAGTGCATCATGCGCGGCGTGGACGCTATGAACCAGTTTAAGCCCGACGTGATCATCGCTTTGGGCGGCGGCTCCGCCATCGACGCGGCCAAGGGCATGTGGCTCTTCTACGAGCACCCGGACACCGACTTTGACGGCCTGCGCATGCGCTTTTTGGATATCCGCAAGCGCGCCTTCCATTACCCGAACCTGGGCAATAAGACCAAGCTTGTGGCCATCCCCACCACCTCCGGCACCGGTTCGGAGGTCACCTCCTTCGCCGTCATCACCGATAAGCAGAACGGCAACATCAAGTACCCCCTGGCCGACTATGAGCTGACTCCGGATGTGGCCATCATCGACCCGCAGTTCGTCATGACCATGCCCAAGTCCATTACCGCCGACACCGGCATGGATGTGCTCACCCACGCCATCGAGGCCTATGTGTCCACCTTGGCGTCCGATTACACCAACGGCTTGGCGGTCAAGGCCATCGAGCTGGTGTTCAAGTACCTGCCGGCCAGCTACCATGAGAACGACCCGGTCGCCCGCGAGAAGATGCACAACGCCTCCTGCATCGCCGGCATGGCCTTCAGTAACGCCTTTTTGGGCATCAACCATTCTCTGGCCCATAAGTTGGGCGGTGAGTTCCACATTCCCCATGGCCGTGCCAACGCCGTGATTCTGCCCTATGTCATCGCCTACAATGCCCAGAAGCCCACCAAGTTTGTCTCCTTCCCCAAGTACGGCAAGTTCGTAGCCGACTATCGCTATGCCCAGATCGCCCGGTTCTTAAACCTGGGCGGAGCTACCCAGGAGGAGCAGGTGCAGGCGCTCATCGACGCCATCCGCAGGCTGATGAAGGAGCTGAACATGCCCATGTCCCTCAAGGAGTGCGGCATTTCTGAGGCGGAGTTTATGGCCAAGGTTCCGCAGTTGGCGGAAAACGCCTTCGAGGACCAGTGCACTACCGCCAATCCCCGGTACCCGCTCATCTCTGAGCTTGAGGAAATCCTCAAAAAAGCCTATTACGGCGAGACGGAGGAAAAAGCGGAAGAACAGCTGGCCGAGGCTCAAAAAGAGGCCGAATAACAAAAGAACCCATTGTTTTTTCTGGACGCGGACGGCGAAAGCCATCCGCGTCCTTTTTCATCCGTCACCGAATCGTAGCAATCCACATAGACTGTAGCAGATGTTATACATTGACATCATTCTATAGCCCAACGAGGTATACGCCTTTCGGCGTAGAGCAAGACGGGGTTCGAACATTCGTTCTATATTTCGTGATAATCGAAGAAATTCAAAGTGGAAAGATGGTGGAAAATCAAGGGTTTGCGGGGGATGGAGGCCTAATTTTGAGCGGGGAGAGAAAAAGCGCAAGATGTGGTAGGCAAAGCGGGAAGGAAAGTCAAGATGTTGTGAAGGATTCTCACGGTGGGAAGGTTTCACAGCTTGTCTTGGCCCACGGCAATGCGTGAGGAAAGCGGGAGATCCGCCCAGCGCCCGGATGCAGGACGCGGAAGGCTTGGGGTTTGTTGGTCTTTGCGCCATGGCGGGCCTCTTTTTGAAGGGGCCTCATGATAGCATGTTCGGCAAGGGCTTCGCGAGTGCCTGGCGGCACCCTTGCCTTCCATGCAGCATGGGCCCCATCTTCAAAAAAGGAGGCCCTTGCCATGTTGTCCGCAAAGATTCCCAACGAAGTCCGCAAGTCCATCTACGCCCGCGACGGGTACCGGTGCGCGCTGTGCGACGATGTGCGCTATCTGCAGATCCACCACGTGATCCACCGGTCGCTGGGCGGCACGAACAGCCCGCACAACCTGATCTGCCTGTGCTCCCGCTGCCATGCGCTTGCCCATGGGACAAACCTGTTCGACGGGGAAGTGGATCTGACCAGCGAAGACATCGACCAGGCGTGCGTAGAGTACGTGTCCGACTTTTACGGGGAAGAATGGAACCCGTGGGGAAAGCCGTAAGGCTTTCTCTTTTTGATATGGAGGCGCTTCGCGCTTTATGCGCGTCCCGCTCCTTCGCGGGCGGCTTGAGCGCCGCCCACTGCGTCGCTTGGCGCGCCCGGTATCGGGGCCCGGCGGAAGG
>CAMLYM010000044.1 GCA_946491705.1 uncultured Clostridia bacterium | reverse complement strand
GTGGAGTATTATAAGGACCATCCGGATTTTGTCGAGCCCCAGTCCAGGCTCAACGAAATGATCAACAACTTCATTAAGCCCGGCCTGGAGGACTTGTGCGTTTCCCGCACCTCTTTCACCTGGGGCATTCCCGTGGACTTTGACCCGAAGCACGTGGTTTACGTGTGGATCGACGCATTGAGCAACTACATCACCGCTCTGGGCTACGGCTCCGGCGACGATTCTCTCTATCGGAAATACTGGCCTGCCGACGTGCATCTGGTGGGCAAGGAAATCGTACGGTTTCACACCATCATCTGGCCCGCCATGCTTATGGCGCTCAACCTGCCGCTGCCCAAGAAGGTATTCGGTCACGGCTGGCTGGTCATCGGCGGGGGCAAGATGAGCAAGTCCAAAGGCAACGTAGTGGACCCGGTGGTCCTCTGCGAACGGTACGGGGTGGATGCCATCCGTTACTTCCTTTTGCGGGAAATCCCCTTCGGGTCGGATGGCAACTTTACCAACGAAGCCCTGGTCAGCCGCATCAATTCCGACCTGGCCAACGACCTTGGAAACCTGGTATCCCGCACCCAGGCGATGATCGAAAAGTACTTCGCCGGAACGCTTCCCACAGAGCGGGAGGCCCAGCCCATTGACGAGGACCTGATTTCCCTTGCCATGGCCACCAAGGAAAACGCGGAGAAATATCTGGACAACATGCAGTTCTCCAGCGCCCTTGCGGAAATCTGGAAGCTGATTTCGAGAACCAATAAGTACATTGACGAGACCATGCCCTGGGCTTTGGCCAAGGACGAGGCGAAAAAGCCCCGCCTGGCCACCGTCCTTTATAACTTGGCCGAATGTATCCGCATCAGCGCCATCCTCATCGCCCCGTTTATGCCTTCCACCACGCCGGTGATTTTGGAAGGCCTGGGCCTGTCTGGGGCGGACGCTAAGTGGCAGGAAACGGCCGCATGGGGCTTGCTGCCGAAGAATTTGACAGTGAAGAAGGGCGCTGCTCTGTTCCCGCGTATTGATATGAAAAAAGAGCTTGCGGAATTGGAAAAGCTCACGGGCCTTGACGCCGCCGGCCACACAGTGGAAAAGAAAGAGGAAAAGGCCCCGAAACAGGAAGAAAAGCCCCAAGGGATTGCCACTCTCATCGGCATGGAGGACTTTGCGAAGGTCGAGTTGCGCGCGGCGAAAATCAAGCTGTGCGAGCCGGTCAAAAAGTCCGACAAGCTTTTGCGCCTGGAGCTCGACGACGGGGAGGGCACCCGGCAAGTGGTGTCCGGCATCGCCAAGTGGTACCGGCCCGATGACCTGGTGGGCAAGACCGTCATCCTGGTGGCGAACTTAAAGCCCGCCAAGCTGCGCGGCGTGGAAAGCTGCGGCATGATTTTGGCGGCAGATGCGGCTGAGGACGATGTACGGGTGGTCTTTTTGGACGATGCGGTGCCCGCAGGCGCCAAAATCCGGTAAGAGAAAACCGGGTTTGCAGATGAGGAAAGCCGGTAAAAGCAAGAGCGTTTTTGCGTCTGCCCCAGCCTGCTTATTTTGAACCAATTTCGAACCGGGAAAGCCGAAGAAATGAAAAACGGCGGGAAAGCAATTTGCTTTCCCGCCCTGTTGTCATCAAACCCAAAGGAGGGTTCCTATGTATGGCATTTTTGATTCCCACGCCCATTATGACGATGAGGCCTTCCGGGAGGACCGGGATGCTCTGCTGCAGAGCCTGCCAAAGCAGGGCATCTGCGGAGTAATCAACTGCGCGTCCGACCTGCCTACCGCCCTAGAAAGCATCGCGCTTGCGCAGAAGTATCCTTTTGTGTTTGCCGCAGCGGGCATTCATCCCCACGAGGCGGCAAAGGCCCCGGCGGACTGGTACGAGCAGCTTTGTGCCCTGATCGAAAATCCCAAGGTGGTGGCCGTGGGCGAAATCGGCCTTGACTATCACTATGACTTTTCTCCAAGAGACCTGCAAAAGCAGCTGCTGATCAAGCAGCTTGCCCTTGCTAAGGACTGCGGCCTCCCAGTGATTTTACACGACCGGGAAGCCCATGGGGACATGATGGAAATTTTGCGAAAAGCCCGTCCCAAGGGCGTGATGCACTGCTTTTCCGGCAGCGTGGAACTGATGAGGGAAACAGTGGCGTTGGGTATGTACATCGGTCTTGGCGGCGCTGTCACCTTCAAAAATGCCCGGGTGCCGGTGGAGGTGGCCAGGGAAGTGCCTCTCGACCGGCTCCTTCTGGAAACCGACTGCCCGTATATGACGCCGGTCCCTTTCCGCGGCAAACGAAACGATTCCACGTTCATCCCGCTTACGGCGCAGAAAATTGCGGCAGAGCGGGGAATGGACGCGCAGACGCTTGTGGACCAGTGCCGGAAAAACACCTGCGCGCTTTTTGATATCCCGGAATCCTCGTTACTTTACATGACAGAGAGTGAGAGACAGTTATGACCATTACCTATGAAGTGGGCAATTCCCTGTACGTGAACATCACCAACCGCTGCCCCAATGCCTGTGAGTTCTGCGTGCGCACTCACGGCTCCAGCTACGGCACTGCCGAGAGCCTGTGGCTCGATCGGGAGCCGAGTGTTCAGGAAATCATCGAGGACATTGAGAAGCGGGATTTGAGCCGGTACAAGGAACTGGTGTTCTGCGGGTACGGCGAGCCTCTCGAGCGAATCGACGAGCTGTGTGCAGTCAGCCGTGCGCTCAAGGAGCGGCATCCGTCGCTTAAAATCCGCGTCAATACCAACGGCCTGTCCGACTTGATTCACGGGCGAAAAACGGCGCCACAGCTAAAGGGTCTGGTGGACGTACTTTCCATCAGCCTCAACAGCGCCACTCCCGAGGATTACGACCGGATTTGCCACCCGAAGTTCGGCCTCAAAGCCCATCCGGCTCTTTTGCAGTTTGCAAAGGAAGCAAAAGCGTATGTGCCGCGGGTGGTGCTCTCGGTGGTGGACACCATCGGCAAAGAGGAAATCGAGAAATGCCGGGTCCTGGCAGAGACGGCGGGAACCGAGTTTCGAGTGCGAAAATACATTCCGTGACAAGAGATACATATCCGCTGGCCTTAAAATGGCGATACCGCAGGCTGGCAAGGCAGTTACAGCCGCCTCGCCAAAGCGGGGCCAACCGGGACTTCCGATTGCCGCGAGGACAGGCTGGAATACTTGCGAAACGGCGCAGGCTTTTGCATAGGAAGGCTTTCTTTCCCTGCCTGCCGTTGTGCGCCGCTCGTATCGGGTGCGCAAAGAAAATAAAAGAAAAACCGGGTCCATTTCGGACCCGGTTTTTCTTTCTTTAGCTTGAGGGGTGCTTTGAGGAGGGTATATGTACCCACGCGAACGGTGCGGCTCCGTTTCTCTTCGGGGTACATTTAGATTATAATCAGGTTCTTTTGCCGAGATATGAAATCGATATGAATAATCTTAAAACAATATATGGCAGTGCATTTTGTGAAAAATATTCATACAAAAGGAACGTTTGTTTGCAATTTTCAAATTTGTATGGTAGAATAAAACCGGTAAAACCAGCGTGTCATCGCAAAGCTGTTCGGCAGGGGGATGGCCCTCATGCTGGGTGGGATTGCGGGATGATAGGAGGAGCAGGCGATGAAGGAAATCAGCGAGGCCCAGGCGAGGATTTATAATTTTCTCCGCGAGCGTATCCAGACGGACGGGGTTCCCCCTTCCGTGCGGGAAATCTGTACGGCCACCGGCATCCGCTCCACGTCTACGGTGCATTACCACCTCAAGGCGTTGGAGAACGCCGGGTACATCAGCCGGGACGAGGGGCTCAATCGTTCCATCCGCATTGTTGGGGAAAGCGCCCGGTTTATCCCGGTCCTCGGTCGGGTTACTGCCGGCCAGCCGATTCTGGCGGTGGAGAATGTGGAAGATTATTTGCCCTTTACCAGCCGCCTCAAGCGAGCGAGTGAGCTGTTCGCCCTGCGGGTCATGGGAGAAAGCATGATCGGCGCCGGGATTTTGGATGGGGACATCATCGTGGTGGAGCGCACCCCTACCGCCAAGAACGGCGAGATCGTGGTGGTTCTTATTGACGACGAGGCCACCTGCAAGCGGTTCTACAAGGAAAACGGGCACTACCGCCTTCAGCCGGAGAACCCTGCCATGGAGCCCATTATTACCGACCATGTGGCGATTCTGGGAAAGGTCGTCTCCTGCATCCGGTATTACGAGCCGTAATCCAAAAAAGAGAAAACGCATCCGTCTGCAGCATTTGCGGCCGGGTGCGTTTTGTCGTGTTGTCCGTGCCGTCAAGGGATGGGCGCGGAAACGGCGGTTTGATGGCGGATTTATTTGTGGTTGCTGTCTACCCAGTTTTTGTTCTGAATCACGTGGTCCTCATTTGGAATGGCCATGTTGGTTTCCTCATCGCGGGAATCGGGATGGGTGATGGCCTGGTAATAGAAAGCGCCGGTCAGCTTTTCCGGCTTTGCGGATTTTTTCGGGTCTTTTTTCATCCGTGACACACCTCCTTTCCTTAATGTGTACGTGTGCCATCTTCTTTATACGCCCCATTTCGTCAGCGGATTTTACCAATCCTTCCAGGGTGAATCGGTCTTCTTTGGGGCAAAATAAGAGCTTGAACGGCAGCCGGATCAATGCTATAATGTGTAACAATGCAAAAGGCGCCGGACACGGTACGAGCAAAGGCCTGACGGCGGTGTTTTCAGGAGGAGCGGATCCTCTTGCAAGGAAAAAAAGGAGGCCAAACTGTGATCAAATACACCAGGGAAGACATCATGCGTATCTGCACGGAGGAAAAAATCCGTTTCATCCGCCTGCAGTTTACCGACATTACCGGTTCGCTGAAAAATATTGCGATTACCACAAGCCAGCTGGAAAAAGCGCTGGACAACAAATGCATGTTTGACGGTTCGTCCATCGAAGGCTTCGTGCGCATCGAGGAATCCGATATGTACCTGGTGCCGGACCTGGACAGCTTTGTGATCTTCCCGTGGATGGATGCGCCGGGCCGCACCGCCCGCCTCATCTGCGACGTGTACCGTCCCGACGGGAAGCCCTTTGCCGGCGACCCGAGAAGCGTGCTGCGCTCGGTGCTCGATCGGGCGGCTAAGATGGGCTACACGTTCAATGTTGGCCCGGAATGTGAATTTTTCCTTTTTAAAACCGATGAGGACGGCCAGCCCACCACCGACACCAACGACAAAGGCGGTTATTTTGAATTAGGCCCCATCGACCTGGGGGAATACGCCCGGCGGGACATTTGCCTGGTTCTGGAGGACATGGGCTTTGAAATCGAAGCCTCCCATCACGAGGTGGCCAACGGCCAGCACGAAATCGACTTCAAGTACGACCACGCCCTGCGCGCGGCGGACGATATCATGACCTTTAAGCTGGTGGTCAAGTCGGTGGCCATGCAGCACAAGCTGCACGCCACCTTTATGCCCAAGCCCCTCTTTGGCGAGGCGGGCTCCGGGATGCACATCAACATGTCCCTGCAAAAGGACGGCAGGAACGTCTTTGACGATCCCAACGGGGAAAACGGCCTGAGCAAGGAAGCCTACGGCTTTATCGCCGGCCTGATGGAACACATCACCGGCATGACCGCGGTCACCAATCCCTTGGTCAACTCATATAAGCGGCTGGTACCCGGTTTTGAAGCGCCGGTTTATATTGCCTGGTCCGCTTCCAACCGCAGCCCACTCATTCGCATTCCCGCCTCCCGCGGCATAGGAACCCGTATTGAGCTTCGCAATCCCGACCCGGCGGCAAACCCCTATCTGGTGCTGGCTTTGTGCCTGGCGGCGGGTCTCGACGGCATAGAACGGGGACTCACGCCTCCTCCTGCCATTGACGGGAACATTTTCCTCATGAGCAAGAAGGAGCTGGAGGAAAAGAATGTTCGCAGCCTGCCCGATTCCCTCAAGCATGCCATCCGGGATATGACTCAGGATCAGCTGGTACGGGATACTCTGGGCGAGCATATCTACAACAAGTACGTGGAGCATAAGCTGCACGAATGGTACGAGTACACCACCCGGGTCACTCCGTGGGAGCTGGACCGCTATCTGGTGCGCTATTGATTTTATAAAGAAAGGCCCCGGCGTCAATGCCGGGGCCTTTTTCTGTATAAATACGAAGGCTCATTTATATGAAAGCAATGAAAGCTGAAACACGCCGTTAGTTGGAGGCGGGCCCCTGCCGCAGCGCTAGGCCGCCGGCGGATACCTTGCCTTCAATCTTATACTGGCCGCTTCCCAAAACGCCATTGATGTCCTTCTTGGCGGCATTGTTATAGGAATTAAGGTCAAAGTCGGAGGAGATGCTGCCGGCGCTGGCGTGCAGGTTGACCACGGCGGAGGCGTCAGAAGGAATGGTCACGTCCGCATTGCCCGCGCTAACCTCTACTTCGATGTCTCTTATCAGGCTGGTCACGTTGGCAATCAGCTTTCCGGCGTTTACGTCGCCGTCAAAACCGCCCACAATGCCGTTTACCTGCATGGTTCCGGCGTTGACCTTCAGGTCCAGCTCCAGGGCCTGCACCCCTTCGCAGGAAAGAGAACCGGCGTTGAGGGTCAGATTCACCTCGTCCAGACCCGACAGAGCCTCCACCCTGGCGCTGCCCGCGTTTACCTTGATGTCCAGATCCCGGGCGTAGGCTTTGGGCAGATATACCGTCAGCTTGCGCTCCCAGGCACCGAAGTTGAACCATTGGAAGCGCTCGTCCACATAGACCGACAGGGTATCGCCGTCCCGCTCCACCATCAGCTCCGGCTTGCGTGAGGCTCCGCTCTGCTTGTATTCTGCGGAAAGCTGGGGGTCGTCGGTGAGAATCACATTGAGTTCGCCGGCATTGGAAGAAATCTCGACCTTTTCAATGCCCGCAAGCGCCGCGCTTTTGCGGTCCTGATAGTCCTCCACCGGCTTTCCCTCCGCCGTGATGTAGCGCCCCTTAAAAAAGTCAACGATTTCGTCCTTCGCCACCGCCGCGCAGATGCTTCCCGCTATCAGCGTCACGCCGAATACACACGATAGGGTGATGATTACCGATCGCATTTTCATTTAGATTCCCTCCCTGCAAAGCTTTGCACAGAATTTGATGTAGATGGCGATAAAGCGAATGAAGTAATAGGAGACGTAGTACATTCCGATGCCCGCCAGACCCGACAGGGCGATGAGGCTGACTCCCAAGAGCGAAAAGATCAGCGGAAGCATACCCGAAAAACTCACGATTGCGCCCACCATCACAGCAAGCCCGCCGCCGAACAGGGAAATCGGTACGGCCCACAACGCGATCACAGTGCAGGCCAGGGCGATGAGAATCCAGACGCCCAGGAAAAAGTTAAAGAGCACCACCAGCACAATGCCCAGAGCCTGGCTCCCTTGGGGCCTTTCCCGGGATGCAGGGGTGCCCTGCGCGGTCCCTGCCGGTGCGTAAGGCCGCAAAGATGGTTCCTGGGTTGCTTGTAATACAGGCTCGCCGCTGCCCGGATCCGGTTTTCCCGTTGCTTCGGCGTCAGGCCCGCTTCCTTTCCCGCCTGCCAGCTCCTCGATATAGGCCCTTGCAAGCTCGGATGGGTCCCCCAAGGCCTCCGCCACCTCCTCTGGGGTCTTCCCGTTTTCCTGCCCGGCGCGGAAATGTTCAATGTAATCGCTGAGGATATCCTCCCGTTCGCTGCGGGAAAGGGGAGAAAGGGCCTCGTTGAGCGTCGTCAAAAATTGTTCCTTATTCACTTTCCTCACCTCCATGAATGATCGTGTCAACCTGGGCGGAAAACCGCCGCCATTCCTCCACGAGCAAGGATAAAAATTCCTTGCCCTTCGGTGTCAAGGTGTAATACTTCCGCGGCGCACCGCCCTGGGATTCGCGCAGATAAGAGGTCAGGTAGTCATCCTGCTGGAGCCTCCTGAGAACCGGGTAGACCGTTCCGTCGGAAATATCAATGCCTTTGGTCAGGGAAGCCGCAATTTCATACCCGTAGCGGTCACGGCTGTCAAGCAGCGCGAGCACGCATAGCTCCAGTACCCCCTTTTTAAACTGAATAGTCATGGCGTCACCTCACAATATTAAATTTGGACAGGTATTATTTCATAAATAATACTGAATATAAAACGAAATAGTACATTTGTCAATAGCCTCAGCGCTTTTTTTCTGCGAAATTTGCAATTCATGCGAATTTATGGTACACTCCCTTTGGAAATTTGTAAAATTGGGCTTGACAAGGGAAAAAGAACCGCCGTTTTAGGCGCCGGCAATCGCGCTGTCCCGGCAAAGCCCGCCATTTTAAGAGGAAAATAGGAGTCATTGGCAGATGGAGAACATCATCATTACAGGGGACAGCACCTGCGACCTGTCGCAGGAACTAAAGGAACGCTATCGGATTGAGACGGTGCCTCTTTACGTGAACTTCGGTGAGGAAAGCCGGCGGGACGGGGTGGACGTCCAGCCTGACGATATTTACGCCTATTATAATCAGAATGGGAAGCTTCCCACTACCTCCGCCACTACCCCTGCCGATTATATGGAGTTTTTCTCCCGCAAAGCCAGGGAAGGGGACGCGGTGATTCATTTCAACATCAGTTCCGGCTTTTCCGCCGCTCATAACAACGCCTGTCTGGCTGCTAAGGAGTTTTCCAACGTCTATGTGGTGGACTCCAAGAACCTCTCCACCGGAACGGCTCTTTTGATGCTCCGCGCCTGTGACATGGCCAAGGAAGGGGTCCCGGCGGCGAAAATCGCCGAAGAAATGAAACGGCTGCGGGACAAGGTACGTGCCAGCTTTATTATCGACAAGCTTGAATACCTGTGGAAAGGCGGGCGCTGCTCCGGTATTACAGCGCTGGGCGCCAACCTGCTGCGCCTAAAGCCCTGCATCGAGGTGGAAGACGGCAATATGAAGGTGGGGAAGAAGTTCCGCGGCAAACTGGGAGACGTGCTGGAAGAGTATGTGGAAAACCGTCTGAAAGGAAGAGAGGATTTGGCCCTCGACCGCATTTTTATTACGCACGCCGGCATTGCCCAGGAGCACATCGACCGGGTCAGACGCAAGGTGGAGGAATTTGCAAGCTTCCATGAAATCCTGGTGACCCGAGCGGGGTGTACCATCAGCAATCACTGCGGCCCCAATACCCTGGGTGTTCTTTTTATCACAAAATAGGGAAATTGAGGGGATAATAGGGAATTTATTTCAGAAATTTGCGCCGGATAGAGGAAAACTCAAATAATTTTTTTAGCAGTCGCAAAAAATGCTTCTGAAAAAAAACAGGAATTTTTACGTCTTTTCAAACGTTGCTTTTTTTGTAGAAATTAGTGGTGAATGTCTAATTTTTATAAGAAAATCAACGCCTCTCGCTCTGTCTGGATTTTTATGGATGTATCAGATTTGTGAACGCAACTGACGACATTGCCATAAAAAGGCCGGTTTTGCTGCGAAATAAATGGCGTTTTTAATAAACAAAATATTGCCTTTTCATCAAGTTCACTTGACAGACTGACAAATCTGATATAATATATAGTAAAAATTGATGGAAAACGACCACGGTTCCAATTTCGGGAGAGAGTAATTGGGAGAGTTGTGAAAATGCTAAAAAGTGTCGGTGGTCTGTTCCGCGGACTTTCTCGTTTTTTTGTAAACTTGAAGATCCGGCACAAGTTCCAGTTGGTTTTCACAATTTTGTTGATCTTTATTTTTTCCGTTACTTTCTTGGCTGCGCAACTTTCGCTGGATTCTTACAATCAGGTGCTCTTTGAGCAATCGGCGCAGGTTCTCAATATGTCTGCGCTGAATGTGGAGTCGGTGGAGAAATCAGTGGATACCATTACCCATATCATGATTACCGACGACGCCATCTTCGAAGAGCTTACCGGCATCAACCACAGCGACATGACGGATGCAGACCTTCGCTGGGAGATTCGCCGGTTGATGAAGCGGTTTTGGCGGTTTTCCTATTCGGATGCCTGCATCCGGTCCATGCAGTTTCTCTTTCCGGACGGGCATGTAGGGAAAATCGGCCAGGACGCGGAAATGAGCGAGGAGTTCCAACAGGAGTTGACTGCTCTAGCCGAAGAGGCGGAAGGGGACATTGCGGTTTACGATACCATCCTGGATGGAACCACACTGGTTTTTGTCCGTCAATTTCGAAACCGGGCGCACCTTAAGCGCAGCGAAGGGATTCTCATTATTCGGTATGACCTGCAAATGTACCTGCGCAGAAACAACGTACCGTCGCAGCTGGACCCGAATATGAAATTCTATATGCTCACGCAGGACAGCGTCGTTTACCCCGGCGGAGCGGAGAACGAGGCCTTTTTGGATGACCTGAGGCAGCGCGATCTTCCGAGCCGCGAAGGATACACGTTTGAAACGGTCAATGGAAGCAAACAGTTCATTGCGTATCAGTATTCAGAAGGCCGGCACTGGCTGTATGTGATTGCCATCGAATATAACCATATTTTCCAGAATATCATTGTATTGAGAAATACGTTGATCGTGGCTTTGGCGGTCCTTCTTCTGTTGGCCCTGTTTGTGACAAACCGGCTGATTGCCTCCATTACCCAGCCTCTTGACCGGCTGGTTGCCTATATGCAACAAAGCGAACCTACCGGCACCCAGCCCCCGCGCAACCAGAAACTGGCGGAGCGCGGCGATGAAATCGGGTATCTCTACCGTAATTTTTCGCTTTTGGTTTCCCGCATCGACCGTTATGTGAGCGAGGACTACAAAAAGCGCCTTCTTTTGAAGGACTATCAGTACCGCTCG
Source organism: uncultured Clostridia bacterium (assembly GCA_946491705.1). Classification (GTDB taxonomy): domain Bacteria; phylum Bacillota; class Clostridia; order Oscillospirales; family Acutalibacteraceae; genus Solibaculum_A; species Solibaculum_A intestinale. The sequence continues at coordinate 6,354 of CAMLYM010000044.1, read as the reverse complement.
CTGCAAAGCCAAATCAATCCCCATTTTTTGTACAACACCCTGGATTCGATCAATTGGTTAGCCAAGCGCTCCAGACAGAAGGACATCTCGACCATGGTGGAAGCCCTATCCCACTTGATGCGCTATTCCATCAGCAAAAACGACGCATCCACCATTACCCTTCGTCAGGAGATTGATATTGTAAAAGACTACATAGATATTCAGTCCATCCGGTTTGGAGAGGAACTTCAGTTTGAACTGGATGTGGAGGATGACCTTTATCCCTATACTTTGCCCCGGCTGACCATTCAGCCGATTGTGGAGAACTGCATGAATTATGCGGTAGGGGCTACCGACCACCCGTGTGTGGTGCGGCTGGAGGCGCACAGCGAAGGCAATTGCATCCGTTTGTGCGTGTCGGACAGCGGACCGGGTCTAAGCCCGGAGGATTTCGAAAAGATCGCATCCTTCAAAACATCGCCTCACGGCCTTGGAATCGGACTGAAAAACATCAATGAGAGAATAAAGCTGTGTTTCGGAGAAGAGTATGGAATGAGCTTCGAGAACAACCCAGGCGGAGGCTTGAAGGTGATTCTTACGATTCCGAAGGTGGTGAAAGAGGATGTACAAACTGCTCATAGTTGATGATGAAAAGATTAGCCGTGAGGGATTAACGGAATGCATTGACTGGGAAAAGTACCAGGTTCGGGTAATCGGAGCAGCGCAAAACGGGAAGGAAGCCATGGCAATCATCACCGCGCAGCATCCCGATTTGGTTATTACCGATATAAAAATGCCGCTTATGGATGGAATAACCCTGATCGATCAGGCGCGTATGCTGTCGCCGGATACGATTTTTGTCGTCCTCTCCGGCCACGGGGAGTTCGAATATGCACAAAAGGCGATGCGCTGCGGCGTGAAGCACTACCTGCTCAAGCCGTGCAATGAAGAACAGATTGCGGAGATGCTGGTGGAGATCAAGGCCGAGCGCCTGCAAAAGCAGCGCCTGGATAACTTAATTAAAACGATCAATGAAAATATGGAAAAGATGCCGGATGCAGTGAGGGAATTATTTCCTCCTGACTTTGCCACCTGGGCGGACAAAGATCAGCTTGACTATCTGGAGACCCGGCATGGAAACATCGCCCAGATTATCATCCGCTATGTGCAGACACATTATGCGGACCCAAATTTGTCACTCAAGCAGCTTGCGCATGAAGTAATATTTATGAACGATGGTTACCTTGGGAAGCTTTTCAAAAAGGAGGTGGGCGAAAAGTTTACACAGTATGTTCTCAAGGTACGCATGGAAAATGCGAAGTATCTGATTGAAAACAGCGATGGCGAAAGGCTTTATGAGGTGGCCACACAGGTTGGCTTGGGTGAGAACCCTCAGTATTTTAGTCAGGTGTTCAAGAAGTATGTGGGGTACACTCCCAGCGAGTATAAACGCACCCTGCAACAAAACCCACAAATAATTGAACAGAATTGACGGTTTTTTTTATTTCTTTTCGGCTCGACTTAGTTTATTATAGGTCTGTGACGAAACTTTCGTCCACAAAATTCATAGGAGGTTTGTTGAACAATGAAAAAGACATCTCTTGTTCTCTGCCTGCTGTTGGTCCTCATGACGGTTCTTTCCGCATGCGGCGGCGACAGCGGCACCAGCAGTACCGGAACCACTTCCGGCGCTACTTCCACGCAGGCGTCCAGCGAGGACACCACGAGACCGATTACCCTGGGTATTTCCTGGTGGGGCGGTTCTACCCGTCATGACTACACCAACAAGATTCTTGACCTGTACAAGTCCAAGAATACCAACGTCACCATCAACGCTGAGTATGTCAGCTGGGACGACTATTGGAGCAGCATGAACACCAAGGCCGCTTCCAACACCCTGCCGAGCGTTATGCAGCAGGACTATGCGAAGATCGGTCAGTTCATTGACAACGGCACCATCGTTGACATGACCGCGCAGGTTGAGAATAAGAACCTGGATCTCTCCGACATCAAGGGCGATGCCTTCTATGGCGGCAAGATCGACGGCAAGCTGTACGGCATTTCCACCGGTGTTAACGCGTTCTGCTACCTGTACGATGCGACTGCTCTGAAGGATGCCGGCGTTACCGCTCCTTCCGAGAAGTTCACTTGGGACGAATTCGACACCATTTCTAAGGAAATGATGTCCAAGGCGAATCTGCCGACTGTTCCGCTGATTTCTACCGACCCGAAATTCTTCGTTGAGATGTATGTCCGCAACCAGGGCAAGCATATGTACTCTGAAGATGGCAAGACCTTCGGTTTTGACAAGGCTCTCCTTCAGGAAGCCTTCCAGGTTCAGGAAGATCTCAGCAAGTCCGGCAACGCTCTGAGCCCTGACATTGTTTATGCGGCTAATCAGGATAACGACCTGCTGGCCCAGAAGAAGACTTGGGGCGAACCGCTGTGGAGCAACCAGGTTATCAACGTTATGAAGCTGGCCAACGACGAAACCCGTGACTTCCAGCTCACCATGATGCCCGGTACCGACAATGGCGGTATCTACCTGAAGCCCTCCATGCTGTGGTCCATCACCAGAGACTGCCCGGAAGCCGATCGCAATGCGGCTGCCAGACTGATCTCCTTCATCCTTAACGACATCGAAGCCAATAAGCTCGCTGGCGCGGATCGTGGTGTTACCATCATGAAGAAGGTCAACGAAGCTCTTGTTGCAGAGGCTGACGCCAACAACAAGAAGGTTTACGATTACATCGACGTGGTCGGCAAGTATGCCACCGAGATCGATCCTCCGGAGCCTGTTGCTGGTTCTGAAATCACCAAGGAAATCAAGGATCAGTTCGACGCCATCGTGTACGGCAAGAAGACCGCTCAGCAGGCTGCTGACGATTGCTGGAACAACAGCGAGCAGATCTTTGCAAACAACGCTGGTTAATCTCAGATCCATCGGTATTTTTGTAGATTCCTATTCTGCAGCGAAGTAATAAACTGAGTCTTGTGACAGAAAGACGCAAAAAGTCAGCGCTTTTTGCGTCTTTCCTGCCGAATACTTGAAATTAGGTGTTGATTACAGGACTGGATAAGGAGTTGTCTGTGGTGAGAAATGCGAACGCTGCTGTAAAGCAGCCGAAGAACCAGCTCACACGTCGCAGCGGTTGGTCATCGTTTATCAACAGCGAAAACGCGGCTGGTTATATTTTCCTTGCACCGTGGCTGATCGGATTCCTGGTATTCACCGCTTATCCGATCTTTGCATCCCTGTATTATTCCTTTACCAACCTCAATCCCTTGAAGGGCTTGGGGAAGGAAACGTTTGTCGGCTTCCAGAACTATATCAATATGTTTACGACCGACAGCGTTTACTATACCGCATTGCGTGTTACGTTCGTGTATGCACTGGTATCCGTGCCGCTGCGTCTGATTTTTGCGTTGCTTGTTGCAATGCTCCTCAATCGGAAGTCCAAGGCCTCTGGTGTGTATCGTACGATTTATTATCTGCCCTCCATCGTCGGCGGCAGCGTTGCTGTTGCTGTTATGTGGAGATCCCTCTGGATTCAGGAAGGTACCATCAACGCGGTTCTTCAGTCTATTGGTATTCAATGTGATTGGGGCTGGCTAACACAGCCATCCACGGCACTGATGTGTCTGATTATTCTAGCGGTCTGGCAGTTCGGCTCTTCCATGCTGATCTTCCTAGCTGGACTGAAGAACATTCCTGCTGAGTATTACGAGGCAGCGACGGTGGACGGCGCGGGCCCATTCCGCAAGTTCTTTAGCATTACCATCCCGATGCTGACCCCGGTTATTTTCTTCAACCTTATCAATCAGTTAATTCTTGGCTTTACGGCCTTTACGCAAGCCTATATTACGACCCGCGGCGGCCCGATGAACGAAACGATGTTCTACGCGTTGCATCTCTACCGTCAGGGCTTTGAGTACAACAAGATGGGCTATGCTTCCGCTATGGCGTGGATTTTGCTGATTATCGTTGCCATCATGACGGCGATTATCTTTAAGTCCTCCAATTCTTGGGTTTACTATGAGTCGAAGGGGGAATAAGATATGAAAACAAGAAGACAAGTTGGAACCGTAATCTATCATATTTTCATGATCCTCTTCGCATTGCTGATGCTCTATCCGATCGTTTGGATGGTCATGAGTTCACTCAAACCCAGTATTGATGTTATGTCCAAGTCCTATGAACTGATTCCGAGTACTTGGGATTTCACCAACTACTACAAGGGCTGGGTTAACGGTATCAGTAACATCCCGTTTAGCACCTTTACCTGGAACTCTCTGTACATTTCTGTTCTGGCAACGCTTGGTACCATTATTTCGTCGTGCCTTGCCGCTTACGCGTTTGCGCGTTGTAAGTTTAAACTGCGCGGTTTCTGGTTTGCCTGCATGCTCATCTCCATGATGATGCCGATTCAGGTCGTTATGATCCCGCAGTACGTGATGTTCCAGCAGTTTGGTTGGGCTCAGAGTTCTTTGCCTCTGATCGTTCCGGCCTTCTTCGCCGCTTCCTACGGTCCGTTCTCCATCTTCCTGATGATGCAGTTTATGCAGGGAATTCCGAGAGATCTGGATGAAGCGGCCACTATCGACGGCTGCGGCAAGTATTCGATTTTCTTCCGCATTATTATGCCGTTGGTCAAGCCCGCTATTGCGTCGGCTGCGATCTTCGCTTTCTACTGGAAGTGGGACGACTTCATCGGCCCGTTGCTTTACCTCAACAAGCCGCAGAACTACACCATTTCCATGGCCTTGCGCATGATGTCCGATAAGGACGCCATTACCGACTGGGGCGTTATGTTTGCAATGAGCACCGTGTCCCTGATCCCGACGCTGATTATTTTCTTCTGCTTCCAGAGATATCTGGTGGAAGGTATCAGCACCACCGGTCTGAAGGGCTAATCCATTGACCTTACTCTCACAATAAGGGGTTTCAAAATGAGTATTGATCAGGAAAAGCTTCAACTTGCCAAAAAGGTGCTTGATGTTCTTCTCAAGACCGAGCGCAAGGACGGCTTTTATGACCACATGAACATGGACAACTGGGAATGGCCGGTTGGGGTTGCACTGTACTGCATGTTCAAGATTTATAAAAAGACTGGTGATCTGGACTTTTATAATGCCTTGATTGATTGGTACGATAAGCAGCTTCAGAAGGAGCCGCCTCATCGCAATGTCAATACGGTTGCCCCAATGCTGACCATGGTTTGCCTCTATGAGGAAAACAAGAACCCGGTTTATCTCGAACATATCGAGAGCTGGATCAATTGGGTCATGAATGAGATGCCTCGTACCGAGTACGGCGGCATGCAGCACATGACGGTGTGGAATCGGCACAATCAGCAGTTGTGGGACGATACCCTTTTTATGACGGTGCTTTTCCTGGCGAAAGCCGGAAAGGTGCTTGATCGTCCACAGCTGGTGGACGAAGCAAAATATCAGTTCCTGTTCCATATTAAGTATTTGCAGGACAAGCGTACCGGTCTTTTCTATCATGGCTGGACGTTTGATTGCCGGCATAATTTTGCCAATGCCTTCTGGGCGCGCGGCAACAGCTGGTTTACTTCCGGTGCGGTAGAGTTCATCGACATTGTCGGGGAACGTGACGCGACCACTCGTTTTGTAGAGGTTGCGTGGAAGGATCAAGTGAAGGCTTTGATCAAGTATCAGAGCATCAATGGTCTTTACAATACTCTCGTCGATGTAGAAGAAAGCTACTGGGAAACTTCGGCCACCGCCGGCATTGCTTATGGACTGCTCAAGGGTATCCGTATGGGTTTGCTGGACAAGGAAAATGAATTTTACGCGATGAATGCGGCTAATGCAGTTCTCGCGAAGATTCAGGACGACGGGATTGTGGCCGGTGTGTCTTACGGCACGGGAATGGGCAAGGATTTTGATTTCTATAAGAATATCAAAATTTGCCCGACTGCCTACGGCCAGGGCCTTGTACTGCTCATGCTTACGGAACTCATCTAAGCGACTTATGTTGTATAAAAGGGCTGCCTTTCATGGGCAGTCCTTTTTCATTAACTCGAAAAATGCAGAAAAATAGGAATTAAAACCAAAAAAACACGGTTTTTTTGCAGAAATATCGCAGTTTCCTTCTTCCCATTTGGATATTTCGCAGTATAATGGTAAGCGTAAAGTTATGGATGCTTCCAGGACATACAAAAGAATAGGAGTGTTTATTCAATGGCAAAAGTTGTTACCTTTGGTGAGCTGATGCTTCGTCTGGCACCTCCCGGCTATCTGCGTTTCACGCAGGCGGATACCTTTACCGCTACCTATGGCGGCGGTGAGGCGAACGTGGCGGTTTCTCTTGCGAATTATGGCATGGATGCCGCTTTCGTTACCAAGCTG
>CAMLYM010000043.1 GCA_946491705.1 uncultured Clostridia bacterium | reverse complement strand
AGCAAAACCTTCAGAGACAGGAGTTCTCTTAGATTTCGTTGTACCCGTCGGCCCCGCCGGTCCGCAGGGAGAACAGGGCGTTGCCGGCCCCACTGGTGCTAAGGGAGAGACCGGAAGCACCGGTCCTCAGGGTCCTACCGGGGCTACTCCTACAGTGGAGGTAGGAGCGGTTTCTTCCGGCAGTACAGCGGCAGTGACAGCAAAACCTTCAGAGACAGGAGTTCTCTTAGATTTCGTTGTACCCGTCGGCCCCACCGGTCCGCAGGGAGAACAGGGCGTTGCTGGCCCCACTGGTGCTAAGGGAGAGACCGGAAGCACCGGTCCCCAGGGAGCTACGGGAGAGACCCCGAAGATAGCCGAAGTAGAGAATACCAAAACCAGATATGTTCTTAGTTTTACTACAGCAGCTCAAAGCATCGTCAGCCCAAATCTAAAATCCAACACGGAGACATATAATGCAAATCTCTCCAAGGTGGGGAGCACTCTGCGTGTCCCTCTGGAAAGCCTGACCCTGCTTGTACAGTCTATATCCAGCTCAAGCCTCAGGCTTTCCATTCAGCCGGCCACCACTGGAACCTCCGTTTTGGCAGATATACGGCGCGTCAGCATTTACGATGGCTCGATAGACTACCAGACCAATAACAATGTGACTATTTCTACAAATCTAGTATTGGATGATACTGTATTCACCCAATCACAGGAAATGCACTGGACGCGGATCCGGCTGCAGAATCCAACAAGTAAACTGTGGTCTATGTGTGAGATACGCACTTTTGCTTCTCAGGGTGGGGAAAGAACTTCAATCTGCGTGGAGTGGTTTTATACGGGCGCGTCATTCACAGCTCCCTGAAAAATTATTGCGTTTGGTGTATACGGCGGGCAGTCTCATATCTCCCCAAACATCCCTTGAAAGGCGGCATAAAGGACAGAGGCATTACGTTTTATCACAATTAAAATATACCCGTAGTTACGTGCGCACAAAACCGCCATATACACAGTATATGATACACCGCAGATAGGAATGTAACGCATAAGGAAAGAAAAAAGAAGCTGCACGAGCAATTCTCATTTTCTATTTTTTCATAGGGGTGTATAGAGGTCGAAATTTGGACCTCGAAAATGAGACAATGCAATAAGCGAACAATAGCGGTTCTTGCAAAACAGAGATAGCACAAATGCCTTCTGGCCAACTTGGCTGGAAGGCATTTTTCTATGCTTTTCCCGTCCCAAGGGTCGGCTTGCCGCGAGAGCAACCGCTCTCACATAAAAAGAGGGACATACATATTATAATGGTAGCATAATGAATTGAGAGGGCTGTTTATGGACAACAATTTCTATCCATTCGTGAATCTGCCTTTGCCGTATGATTACGACGCGCTGGAACCCTTTATTGACGAAAAGACCATGCATCTGCATCACGATAAGCATTTACAGACCTATATCGACAACCTAAACAAGACTTTAAAAGACCAGCCGAAGCTGCAAAAACTGTCGCTGGAACAGTTGATCAAAAGGTCCTGCCAACTGCCCAAACACCTGCAGGCACCAATACGCAACAATGCCGGAGGCGTATATAACCACCGTTTCTATTTTAACGGGTTAACCAATCCGTCCAGAAGAAGGCCCGTTGGAAAGCTTGCCGAAGCCATAAACCAGCAGTTTGGCGGCTTGGAGCAATTTGAGTCTGCATTCAAAGAAAAGGCGCTGGACGTATTTGGATCGGGGTATGCATGGCTGGTAAATCATCGCGGAACACTGAAAATTGTAACCACTCCAAATCAGAATAACCCGATGGAAGACGCGGCATGCCCGATCCTCACCATTGATGTGTGGGAGCATGCATATTATCTCAAGCATTATAACGTCCGCGCCGGGTATGTGGACGATTGGACCAATATTATCAACTGGGAGAAAGCGGAACAAAACTACCAAAACTGCCTGAAAATATGTACCAAAAGGAAATGCCGTTATTGAAGCCAAAGGGCTTGCAATTTCAATATGGTTCTTTCACGCAATTCGTCCGAACCCCCCATACGCTTTGTATGCGGGGCTTTTGATACAGAGAATCGTTTGCACTGCCTGCAGGTCCTCACATGAAAAGCAGCCGGTCCATCTTCTTAAGATGGACCGGCTGCTTTATGGAAATAAGGAGGCTTTGCTGGTAGGCTTTATTAGGAAACCACGTCGCAGTCTTTGAGGATGACGTTTCCGGTGCTGCCGCTGCAGGTTCCTGTGATGGAAACGGAATCGCCTTCCTTTAGGCTGGCGATGGCATCGGTATTGTTGTCGTCAAAATAGCACTGCACGCGGATAATGGCATATTTGTTGTTTTCATTTTTAAGAGTGATATAGGCGTCGCCCAGAATGTCGGTCCCGACGCTGCCCACGGTCCCGGTGACTTTCAGATATTTGCCCTTGTACTGGTTGTCCGCGTTGACGCCGTTTTCGTTATACGCCGTCAGCAAATCGGTGGCAGAGACCGCAAGCTCCGGTTCCTTCGGCTGGGAAGGGGCTTGGCTGGAAACACCCGCGCTGGAATCCCCCAGTTTCTTGACGGTGACTTTGACTTCCTCCAATTTTACGGAGCCGTCCTTGGTCTGGGCACAGACAGTCGTTTCTCCAGGCTTCACTGCCGCGTATTCAAATACGTTCACCGTATCGTTTCCCGAGGCAAACAGGTCGATGACCCTTGCCAAATGCGGGCTTTGGATGACCCTGAGAAACGAAAACGAAGCCGGGTTTGTACGGTAAACAACGCGGATAATGACGAAAGAATCGTTTTTCCGGTCCTGCGCTTTGAATACCACACCCTTTTTGCTTTCACTGACGGTTTCGATGATCGCGTGCCGCTGTGATAAATCTATTTTTTTCCACCCCTTGTCTTGTAAATTTTAACATGCTAGAATGCTTATCGCAAGAAGGGGGAATTTTGGTGAGAAAAAGAACCGAAGAGCTGATGAAGCTGCTGCGTACGGAAAACAACATCCAAACCTATCTGACCGTTTGCAAAGCCGAGCTGCTGGACATGACGGTAGGAGAATGTCTGTGCCGGTTTTTGGAGCAATATCATGTGAAAAAGGCGGACGTGATCCGCCGCTCCGGTTTGAACCAGATTTACCGGTATCAGATTTTCGCGGATACAAAAACGCCCTTCCCGCGATAAGCTGATTGCTTTGATTTTTGGATTTCCTCTCACCCTGGAGGACGCGAACAGGGTCCTGAAAATCGCCAAGGTACGGGACTTTTACGTCCGGGACCGGCGCGACAGCATTCTCGTGTTCGGGCTCATGAACCGGATTGCCGTCCACGAGTTGGACGACCTTCTTTATGAGATGGGAGAGTCTACCATATTGACCTGATTTTTATAAAGAGAGAGACCACACGTGCGGTCCCTCTTTTGCCTGTCCCTGATTGACGATGAAAAAAGGTGTCAGTGTATTATCGTTTGTGTGACGATAGGAAGTTCGGCGAAAAATTCAATTCTATTTTTTTATACGCAAATGTAGGGAAGAATGGTCTCAAACAATTCCGGGCCGATGCCGTCAACACGCATCAGGTCCTCCACGGTTTGAAACGGACCGTGTTCCTCCCGATAAAGAAGGATCAGGCGCGCCTTCATTTTTAGAATGCCGGGAATTTGCAGGAGTTCTTTCTCCGTGGCGGTATTGATGTTGATTTTAGCCGGCTCGGAGGCGGAAGACTCTGCCGGCTGGACAGAAGAGACCGGCGGGGAAGAGGAATCCGCGGCTGAGGACGAATTCTCTGCCGGTTTTTGCAGGGAAGAACTTGCGGGCGGCCTTGTGCTTGCTTTCGGACGGGACGCCGCGTGGTTTTGAGACGCGGCGTCCGGTTCTTCCGATTGCAGGGAAGAGGCGGTATCCATAGCCGACGAGACGACGGAGGTCCCGGTGCTTTCCCGGCGGTCGTCCAATCCGTAACCGCTGGAAGCGGGTACACCGGTGACGGTAACCGTCGGCTTTGACTGTCCGGATGCAAAGACGCTGTAAAACGTCAGAAAGCAGACACAGATGGTGACCAGGGCCGTGACGACGATGTTTCGTTTCTGTTTGTCCCATTTTTTCATACGAATCCCCTTCCTCCAATGACGATAACATCATTATATCGAAAAACAACGAAAAAATACAGGAAAATAAAATGACCGCGGTGATGACGAAGGATATTAGAGAAAAGTGTGCCGCGAAAAAGAAAGGACGAGAAATGCAGATACAAAAAGTCGAAGGAAGAAAAAAGGCCTATTTGGACTTGCTTTTGCTTGCCGACCCCAGTGAGGACATGATCGACCGGTATTTGGAACGGTCCGACATGTATGTGGGTATTGTAGGCGGACGGGTGGTGTGCGAAGCGGTCGTAATGAAAACCGGCGAGACCGAATGCGAGCTTAAAAATTTGGCTACGTTGCAGGGAGAACAGGGAAAAGGCTATGCAAGCAGGCTGGTACGCTTTTTGTTCAGCCGGTACCAGGAGCAGTTTACCGCGATGACGGTGGGGACCAGCGAAGGCGGTGTGGCCTTTTACCGGCGGCTTGGCTTTGCAGAAAGCGGGATGCGCGCCGGCTTCTTTACAAACTACGATCCTCCGGTCTATGAAAACGGCCGGATTTGCCAGGATATGATCCTTTTGGAGAAAAGCCTTTCAAGGCGGCGCGGATAAAAATCGGGACCAGTCCCTTGGTACGGGCATACACTGGACTGGGCGGCTGTAATGGAGAGGGTGGAGACAGCGTATTCACTCTCTTTTCGTACCGCTCTTCCATAGTTTTACCAAAGGAGGTAACGTAGCATGCCCCGTATTTATCTCAGCCCGTCCACGCAGGAGTATAACCTCTTTGTCAACGGCGGAAGCGAAGAGCAATATATGAATTTAATTGCGGACGCGATGGTGCCTTATCTGCGTTCCAACGGCATTCAATATACCCGCAATACGCCTGATATGACGGCCGCTTCCTCCATTCGGCAGGCGAACCAGGGCAACTATGATTTTTATCTGGCCTTGCATTCCAACGCCGCGCCTGAAGGAAGCAGCGGACAAGTCCGCGGGTCCCTCGCCTTTTATTTCCCTACCAGCACCAACGGCAAGCGGATGGCGGACATCATCGTGCGCAACCTGAAAACCATTTATCCGGATCCTCAGCTGGTGCGCGCGGTGCCCACCACCACCCTGGGTGAGGTGCGTCTGCCCAAGGCCCCTGCGGTGTTGGTGGAAATCGCCTACCACGACAACGTGGAAGACGCCAACTGGATCAAAAACAACATTACCACCATTGCCCGCAACCTGGTGCTTTCCCTCACCGAGTATTTCGGCATTCCCTTCATCAATGCGCAGCCGGAACGCACCGGTACGGTTACGGTAAGCTGGGGCAATCTCAACATTCGCAACCGGCCAACCACCGCCTCAGCCATCATCGGCCAGGCGCCCAAAGGCGCTAAGCTTCAGGTGCTCGGCTCCTGGAACGGCTGGTACGTGGTCAATTATAACGGCATTGTCGGCTACGCCAGCGACCAGTATATTACGATTTAAAGCAGCGCCGTTTTTCCTCCGGCTCCGGAGGCTTTCCCGCCCAAAGAAATCCGGACGCTATGGTACCGCGCGCTCCAGGCCTTTCGGGCGAAGGTCCGCCGGAATGAGCTGAAGTGTAAAAAGCGCCCTTTCCGCAAGGAGGTTTCTCCTCGCGGAAAGGGCGTCAACCTTTATGCGATGTGGCTGCTTTGGGTGTTAAAGGCGGGACGGCTTCCGGACGCTGCCTAAAGTACGTCTGAAAGGACAAGGAAAATTTAGCTTTGCCGGCTTTTCAGGAATTGCAGGAAAAAATGCACAAAACCATGCCCGTTCCCATACGCAAGGCCGTTGGGACGCCGGAAAAGGCTCATTGGGCCGGGGCGAACTGGCTGTTATACAGCTTTGCGTAAAACCCGCCCTTTTCCAAGAGTTCCTCGTGGGTACCCTGCTCGATGATGCGGCCCGCATCCATCACCAGAATCCGGTCGGCTTCCTGGATGGTGGAGAGCCGGTGGGCCACCACAAAGCTGGTGCGCCCTTCCATCATCTTGTCGAAAGCCTTCTGAATCTGGATTTCGGTGCGGGTGTCGATGGAGCTGGTGGCTTCGTCGAGAATGAGCATAGGCGGGCTTAACAGCATAATCCGGGCGATGCACAAAAGCTGCTTTTGCCCCTGGGACAGATTGCCCCCGTCCTCGGAAATCACCGTATCATACCCCTGGGGAAGGCGGCGGATAAAGCTGTGAGCGTGAGCGGCCTTTGCCGCGGCCACGATTTCCGGTTCGGTGGCGTCCGGTTTTCCATAGGCGATGTTTTCTCGGATGGTGCCGGAGAAAAGCCAGGTTTCCTGCAGCACCATGCCGTAGCAGCTGCGCAGGCTTTGACGGGTGACCGAGTCAATGGGATGACCGCTGACTGAAATCTGCCCGGCATCCACGTCGTAAAACCGCATGAGCAGGTTGATGATGGTGGTTTTCCCGCAGCCGGTGGGCCCCACGATGGCGATGCGCTGGCCGGGGGAGACGGACAGGTTTAAGTCCTCAATCAGCCGGGTATCCGGGCGATAGGAAAAGTCCACATGTTCTGCTGTTACCCGGCCGTCGCAGTCTGTAAGTTTAGGCAGCCCCGCGTCCGGGCTCTCCACCGGCTCGTCGAGCACGGCGAACACCCGTCTCGCACTGGCAAACGCGGTCTGCAGCTCGGTGATGACGCCGGTGATCTCGTTAAACGGCTTGGTATACTGGTTTGCATAGGTCAGAAAGCAGGAGAGCTGCCCCACCGAAAGGAGACCTTGGATGGCGGTCAAAGCACCGGCAATCCCCACCGCCGCGTACACCACCCCGTTTACAAACCGGGTGGAGGGATTGGTCATGGAGGAATAGAACTGGGCCTTCACACCGCAGTCGTAAAGCCGGCGGTTGATCTCCTCGAAGGAAGCCTGCGCCCGATCCTCGTAAGAGAAGGCCTTGACCACCTTCTGGTTGCCGATGAGCTCCTCCACGTACCCGGTCATCTCTCCCCGCACCGCCGACTGCTCCCGGAACATCTTATGGCTGCGCCGGGCGATGAAGGAAGCGACGAACAGGGACAGCGGCGTGATAAGCACCACCACCAGCGCGATTTTGACGTTGATGGTCAACATGAAAAGCAGGGTGCCCAGAATGGTGACTACCCCGGTAAATAACTGGGTGAAGCCCTGCAAAAGCCCGTCGGAAATCAGGTCGATGTCGGTGACCACCCGGCTGATGATGTCACCGTGGGAGTGGCCGTCGATGTACCGAAGCGGCACGGCGCTGAGCTTGTGAAAGGTCTGCACCCGCAGGTCCCGCACCGTTTTGTAGGTCAGCTGGTTGGTGCACAGCGTCATCAGCCACTGAAAGAAGGCGCCCAGCAGAATAGCTCCGGCCAGCACAAAAAGAATGCGGGCGATGCTTGGAAAATCCACCTGGCCCTTAGCAACGATATAGTCGATGCTGTCCCCCACGAGAACCGGAGCCAGCAGGGTAAGGGCCACGTTTAAAAGCGCGCAAAGGAGCGCGCCGATCAGGAACCAAAGATAGGGCCGCGTGTAGGAAAGAATTCGTTTGAGAACCACCGTAACCTTCATCTTACCGTTTTCCCTCCTCGCCGCTTTGCTGGGACAGGCAAATCTCCCGATAGACCTGACAGGAATCGAACAATTCCTCGTGCGTGCCGATCCCGGCGATTTCCCCGTCGTCCAGCACCACGATTTTGTCCGCGCCCTTGACGGTGTTGGCCCGCTGGGAAATCATCAGCACCGTCATGCCCTTGGTTTCCCGGCGCAGCGCTTTGCGCAAAGCCGCGTCGGTGGCGTAGTCGAGGGCGCTGGCGCTGTCGTCGAGAATGAGAATGGGCGGGGTCCCCACCAGGGCCCGGGCAATGGTCAGGCGCTGCTTTTGCCCGCCGGAAAGGTTTTTGCCCCCTTGTAAAATGGGTGTGTCGTATTTTTTCGGAAGCTTCTCCACAAAGTCCGTTGCCTGGGCGATAAAAAGGGCTTTGGCGATTTCTTCGTCGGTGGCGTCCGGCTTTCCCCAGCGCATGTTTTCCCTGAGGGTTCCGGCAAAAAGCACCGCCCGCTGAGGGACCATGCCGATCTGGCGGCGCAGCCGGCCGAAGGGATAGTCCTTAACATTGACCCCGTCCACCAGCACCTGGCCCTCGGTGGCGTCGTAAAACCGGGGGATCAGGTTAATGAGCGTGGATTTGCCCGACCCGGTGCCCCCGATGATGCCCACCGTTTCGCCCGGGGAAATGGAAAAGGAGATGTTTTGCAACGCATAGTCCCCTTCCCCGTAGGAGAAGGAAACGTCACGAAATTCGATGCGGGGCGTGGATTGGTCCTTGGAAGGGGAAATCGGCCCGGCCGCGTCCTCAGTCACCGAAGGCTGGGTGTCCAGCACCTCGTTGACCCGGGCCGCGCAGGCGGAGGCCTTGGTAAAGAGAATGACCAAGTTCGCCACTACCACCAGAGCCAGCAGAATCTGGGTCATGTAGTTGACAAAGGCGATAATCTGCCCCTGGGACAGGGCCCCTGCGTCCACCCGCATGCCTCCAAACCAGAGGATGGCCACAATCGCCAGGTTCATGATCACATAAGTCAGAGGATTGAGGAGCGCGGAGATTTTTCCCACCCGCACCGAGGTGGCGGCCAGGTCGTCGCTTGCCTCGTCAAACCGTTCCTCCTCGTCCTTTTGCTTGGAGAAGGCCCGGATGACCCGCACTCCCTCCAGGTTTTCCCGGGTAATCAAGGAGATCCGGTCGAGCTTTTTCTGAATGGTGCGGTAAAAGGGGACCGAGCGGCTCATCACCAGGTATAAAACCAGTGCCACCAAGGGAGCCGCTACCAGGAAGATGAGAGAAAGCTGCCAGTCCAGCAGCATGGCCATCACTGCCGAGCCGACGATGAGAAAGGGTGCACGGATCACCAGGCGGATGAGCATAGCCACCGCCACTTGGAGCTGGTTTACATCGTTGGTGATGCGGGTGATTAAGGACGGAGTGCCGAACCGGTCAATCTCCCGGTGGGAGAAGGAATTGATACGGCGAAAGAGGTCGTTTCGCAGGATGGTGCCGAAGCCTTGAGAGGCCCGGGCTGCGAAATACTGGCAGGTGAGCGCAAAGCCGAGCCCCGCCACCCCTAAGAGCACCATCAGCCCGCCCATGCGCAGAATATACCCCGTGTCACCGGTGGCAATGCCCACGTCGATGATACGGGCCATGACCAAAGGGACGATTAACTCGAAAATGGCCTCCATCAGCTTAAAGAGAGGCCCTAAAATGACTTCCTTTTTAAAGTGCTTTAAGTAGCGCGCCAGTTTGAACATGGATGAAATCAGATCCTTTGTTGCAATCTTCGCCGGAATATTGTATGATACTACCAATCGGGAAGACGGAGGATATTTCCTTGCGTCCTGCCAGATGTTCCCGAATAGTATAGCATAGTTTCGGTTGGGTGCACAGTGGTAGTATGGGCAACCCATGGGAAAAACACGCAAAAGGGAGAGGAAAAATATGCTGACCCAGACCAAAAAGGAATTCATCGAATTTATGGTGGGCGCCGACGTGCTGCGCTTCGGTCAATTTAAAACCAAGAGCGGCCGCCTGTCCCCTTACTTTGTCAATACCGGCAATTACAAGACCGGCGCCCAGAGTTCCGCCCTGGGCAGCTTTTACGCGAAGCTTATAAAGGAAACCTGCGGCGATGGGTTCGACGCCATGTTCGGCCCCGCCTATAAAGGCATTCCCCTTGCCACCTCCGCCGCCGGGGCACTTGCCAGGGAATACGGCATCGACAAGCCCTTTTTCTTTAACCGCAAGGAAGCCAAAGACCACGGAGAAGGCGGTTCTCTCGTGGGCTACCAGCCCAAGGACGGGGACCGGATCATCATCATTGAGGACGTCATCACCGCCGGCACCGCCGTGCGGGAGACCATTCCGGTGCTCAAAGCGGCGGCCGACGTGCAGGTGCGGGATATGTTCATTTCCGTCAACCGCTGCGAGGTAGGGCAGAACCCGGGAAAAACGGCGGTTATGGAGGTCAAGGAGCAGTTCGGCATTGACGTGCACGCCATCGTGGATGTGACGGATATCCGGGAATACCTGGAGCAGGCGGGAGGATACGAAGATGTGCTGCGTCTGATGGATTCTTACATGGAGCAGTACTGTGTGTTTTAAGAAAATACAAGGAAATATTCGAAATAGTATCCTGTTAATATGAAATATTGACTTTCGATTGAGGATTTCGTGAAAAAACAACACTGCTTTTCTGGAAAATGTGATAAATCCGCTTGAATTTCTCAAATTATTTGACATTTTTCAATCTGTTGCCTATAATGTAGGGTAGGACGCACAAAATTTCTTTCAAATACAGAAAAAATTTGTTATGATAGCATCCGGCGGGAAAAGAGCAGGAAAGGGAGGAGAGGCGGATTTGAAAAAAATAGTGATTTCTTCCATCCTTCCCGGGCTTTTTCTGTCCATTGCCAACATTGTGACGATCGTCTTGTTGTATGCCATTTGCTCGATGGTCGGCGGTTTTTTGCAGCCGGTGATCTTTGTGACTCTTGCGCTTTCTTTGGCGTCTCTGAATGTGGCGGTATTGTGCTTTTCGCGGATAACAAAACGGTTTGGGAGGAAGACGGCCCACGCCAAGGCGGCGGCGACGGCGGTTTATTATCTGGCTACGCTGGGGTTTACTTTGGCGACCTTTTTGTGGATCAGCGTGCAGTGGTATGTAACGGCTGTGTTGCTGATGATTGTTTTGTATCTGTGTGCCTGCGGCGGAATTATGCTGTATTTTCGAAGCCGCAATCAGGAAACCCGCGCCCAGCAGGACGAAGAGGCGGCGAAGGTGCGCCTGCTTCTGCTTCCCATTGCCGACGAAATCCGAGATTGCCGCAAATGGCTGGAACCGGCGCTTTATTACCGGCTTTCCAGGCAGTTTGGCGCGGTGGAGCATCGCCTTTCCAGGGCCACGTCCATGGACCGGGTGGAAAGCGACGCCATCGGCCAGGTGGAAGAGCAGATTTATACAAAGCTGACGGTCACGCGGGCAGCGGTGCGCCGCCTGTCTCAGACAACGGACACGGCCGGAGCGACAAAAACGATCCTGTCCCTTTTGGAGGAAATCGAATACCTGGCCAAAAGCAAGGAAATGATCTTGGTGGAAACCAGCAGTTTGTAACGTTTCCTTTTGCCGCGTAAATATTGACAAAACGGGAATACTGTACTATAATCAGACCCAAATCGGAACAAGGCGATGACGCAGAGCAGTACCATGCGTTTTCAACAGGGAGGCGGCGCCGTGACTGAGAGCGCCGGTTTGAAACCCCGCATGGGAAGGAACACTGCCGAGCCGGCGATCTGAACACAGCAGTAGGACCGCACGGGTGCGCCCGTTACCGCGCGAGAGAGTGGCCGCTTTTTGGAAAGAAGCGGCAAGCTTTGGGTGGCACCGCGGGTAATTCCGTCCCGGATCCTTTGGCGGTCCGGGATTTTTTGTTGTCAAAAAAGGGAACCCGGCGCGCGTCTGGCTAAGGAGGGCGAGACGTGCGCCGGCATTCGGGCAAAGGAGGACGAAGGTATGCAGATTACCAGAGAATTGATCGATTATGTTGCGGATTTGTCCCGTCTGCGGCTGACCGAGGAAGAAAAGGACAGAGCGGAAAAAGACCTGGGAAGCATTCTGACCTATATGGATAAGCTTAACGAACTGGACACCGCCGGCGTAGAGCCTATGAGCCACGCATTCCCGGTCAAGAACGTGTTTCGCGAAGACGAGGTGAAGCCTTCCGAGGACCGGGAGGCCTTGCTGCAAAACGCGCCGGTCAAGCAGGACGGCTGCTTTAAGGTCCCCAAAACGGTAGAATAGGAGGAGGCCCCATGATCAAACTGGATGAAAGCGCCCTTTCGCTGGGCGAACGGCTCAAAAAGCGGGAGGTCGGCGTGCGGGAAGCCGCCAGTGCCGTGCTCGAGCGCATTGAGAAAAAGGACGGGGAATGCCGGGCGTACCTGTCGGTATTCAAAGAGGAGGCGCTCAAACGCGCCGACGAAATTCAAAAGCAGATCGACGAGGGGGAAGCCGCGTCTCCGTTAGCCGGTGTACCCATGGCCATAAAGGACAACATCTGTGTCAAGGGCCTTCCCACCACCTGCGGATCGCGGATGCTGGAACATTTCCGTCCGCCGTATGACGCCACGGTGACCACCCGGCTGCACGATGCGGGCGCGGTGCTGCTTGGGAAGCTCAATATGGATGAGTTCGCCATGGGCTCCACCACCGAGACCTCTTATTTCGGCGCCTGCAAAAACCCCTGGGATGTGACACGGGTGCCGGGGGGGTCCTCTGGCGGCGCGGCGGCTGCGGTGGCAGCCGCGGAAGCCTATTATACCCTGGGGTCGGATACCGGCGGCTCCATCCGCCAGCCTTGTTCCTTCTGCGGCGTGACCGGGTTAAAGCCCACGTATGGGGCGGTGTCCCGGTACGGCCTGGTGGCCTACGCTTCTTCCCTGGACCAGATCGGCCCTATCGCTCGGGACGCGAAAGACCTGGCGGCGGTGCTCGACGTGATCGTGGGCAAGGATGAAAAGGATGCCACTTCTGTGGACGCAGGGGAAGGCGGCTATCTTAGTTCCCTGACCGGGGACGTAAGGGGGCTGAAGGTGGGCATCCCGTCGGACTATTTCGGAGAGGGTCTGGACGAAGAGGTCAAAGAAAAGGTACTCGCGGCGGCGAAGAAGCTGGAAGAGATGGGCGCGGTTGTGGAGGAATTCCCCATGCCCATGGTGGAGTACGCCATCCCGGCTTACTATATCATTGCCTCGGCGGAGGCAACCTCCAACCTGTCCCGGTACGACGGAATCAAATACGGCTTCCGGGCTGAGAAGTTCGACGATTTGATTGATTTATATGTCCAGTCCCGCAGCCAGGGCTTCGGTATGGAGGTAAAAAGGCGGATCATGCTGGGAAACTTCGTGCTGTCTTCCGGCTATTACGACGCTTATTATAAGAAAGCGCTGCAGGTAAAGGCGCTGATTAAGGGCGAGTTTGACAAAGCGTTCGAACGCTTCGACCTGCTTTTGGGCCCGGCGGCGCCCACCACGGCGCTCAAGCTGGGCGAAAGCCTCCAAGACCCGCTGAAAATGTACCTGGGCGACATCTATACCGTGTCGGTAAACCTGGCGGGACTGCCGGGCCTGGTGGCCCCCTGCGGATTTGACGGGCAGGGCCTCCCGGTGGGTGTGCAGCTCATCGGCAGACCTTTTGGAGAAAAGACGCTCTTAAATACGGCTTACGCCTATCAGCAGGCCACTGATTTTCATACCAAGCGGCCGCAGGAAGGGGGAGAGGACCGATGAAATACGAGATGGTGATCGGGCTGGAGGTTCACACTGAGCTTTCCACCAAAACGAAGATTTTCTGCTCCTGCACCACCCAGTTCGGCGGCGACCCCAACACCCACTGCTGCCCAGTCTGCACCGGGATGCCGGGCACCCTGCCGGTACTCAACAAAAGCGTGGTGGAGTACGCCATCCGGGCGGGGCTCGCGACCAATTGCACCATCACCCGGCTTAATAAGTTCGACCGGAAGAACTACTTCTATCCCGACCTGCCCAAAGCCTATCAGATTTCCCAGCTTTACCTGCCCATCTGCCAAAACGGCGCGGTGGAAATCGAGACTGGGGCGGGGGTAAAATCCATCCGCATCAAGGAAATCCACATGGAGGAGGATGCGGGCAAGCTGGTGCACGAGCCTTATGAGGACGCGACCCTGGCCGATTACAACCGCTGCGGCGTGCCCCTTCTGGAAATCGTGTCTGAGCCGGACTTCCGCTCGGCCGAGGAAGTGACCGCGTATCTCGAAAAGCTCAAGGCCACGCTGCAATACATCGGCGTGTCCGACTGTAAGATGCAGGAGGGTTCTCTGCGGGCGGACGTGAACGTTTCGGTGCGTCCGGTGGGGCAGGAGGAGTTCGGCGTGCGCACCGAGATGAAGAATATGAACTCCTTCAAAGCGGTGGCCCGTGCCATCGACTATGAGTCCAAGCGGCAGATTTCCGTGCTGGAAGCGGGAGGCCGCGTCATTCAGCAGACCAGGCGGTGGGACGACGAGAAGGGCGAGTCCTTCGCCATGCGCTCGAAGGAAAATGCCCAGGATTACCGGTATTTCCCCGAGCCGGACCTGCCGCCAGTGGAAATCGGGGACGATTGGATCGGCCGGGTGGCCAAAGAGCTGCCCGAGCTTCCGGACAAAAAGCAGAAACGTTACGTGAAAGAGCTGGGCCTTCCGGAATACGACAGCCGCATGATCACCGCCGACAAGGCCATGGCGGACTTTTTCGAAGCGGCGGCGGATCGGTGCAAAAAGCCCAAGGAAGTGTCCAACTGGATGATGGGGGATCTGTTCCGCTTGCTCAAGGAGGAAGGAAAGGAAGCCTCCGAGCTGACCCTGGCCCCTCAAAATCTTGCCAAGCTCATCGGTCTGATTGACAAAGGGGTCATCAACCGCAATACGGCGAAAACCGTGTTTGAGGCGATGTTCAAAACCGGGGTGGACCCGGAAGTATACGTCAAGGAGCAGGGTCTGGAAATGGTGTCCGACCAAGGGGCGGTGGCCGCGGTGATTGCGCAGGTGCTCAAAGACAATCCCCAGTCGGTAGCCGACTTTCAGGGCGGCAAAGAGAAGGCATTCGGTTTCCTCGTGGGCCAGTGCATGAAGGCGCTCAAGGGCAAAGCCAACCCCAAGGTCATCAACGAAACGCTTCGGGCGGCGCTGACAAAAGAATAAAAGAAACCGGTTTGTAATCCACACCTGTGCCGGGACGGCTTCGCTGTCCCGGCACCTTATTTGTGTACACGAGCCGTATCCGGCCGAAAGGAGGGGCCGGGGCTTGGCTATGTCATATAAGCGGCTTTTGTCCAGGCGGGCGAAATGCGCCGGAAGCGCAATCTAGTTGAAATCTCCCCTCAATTCGACTACAATAAAAGAATTCAAGCAAAATCACGCAAGTTGGAGGCAGGAATTCATGAAACGAACCATTGCCAAAAAAATCGCCTGGGCGCTGCTCCTTTGTATGCTGACCGGGCTCTTTTCCGGCTGTACCGATTCGTCCAAGTACCAGCGCAGCCCTACCGAGCTTGTGCTGGCGGGAGTGGGAGACGAGCCGGAGGCCGGGTTCGACCCCACCACCGGCTGGGGCGCTTACGGTACGTCCTTTCTTCACAGCACTCTGCTGCGATATGACGAGACGCTCACGCTGGTCAATGATGCTGCAGAAGGCTGGCAGGTAAGCGGGGACGGGAGAACCTATTCGGTGCAGCTGCGCCGGGACGTGAAGTTCTCCGACGGCAAGGGGATGACCGCTCACGACGTGAAGTTCACCTATGAAACGGCGAAGAAAAGCAGCTCCAGCGTGGATTTGACCATGCTCGACTCGGTAGAGGTCACTTCCGCCTACTCGGTGGATTTTCACTTAAACACGCCCTCGTCGGTCTTTGCCAGCGTGCTGACCACCATCGGCATCGTACCCATGAACGGGTACGATGAAACCTACGGACAGCATCCCGTCGGTTCCGGCCCCTATAAGCTCATCCAGTGGGATAAGGGTCAGCAGATTGTTCTGGTTCCAAACGAGTATTACTACGGGGACAAGCCCTATTACACGAGGCTCACCGTCCTGTTCCTGAGCGAAAGCGCGGCCTTCGCCGCGGCCAAGGCGGGCACGGTGGACGTGGCCATCGCCGCCACCGCTGTGGCGCGCAACCAGAAAATCGACGGCATGCAGCTCATCAACATCAAAAGCTGCGACAACCGGGGCATTTCCTTCCCCATGCAGAAGGTGAGCGCGCCGGACAAGAACGGCAACCCCGTGGGCAACGACGTGACCTGCGACCCGGCCATCCGCAAGGCCCTCAACGTGGGCATTTCCAGGGAAGAGCTGGTCAAGGGCATCCTGGCGGGAAATGGGTCCCCGGCCTATTCGCTGTGCGATTCCCTGCCTTGGTTTAACGAGGAAACGGTGTTTGCCGACAACGATCCCGGCCTCGCCAAACAGATTCTGGAGGAAGCCGGCTGGGTGGATGCAAACGGCGACGGCGTGCGGGAGAAAAACGGCGTCAACGCTACCTTTAAGCTCTATTACCCGGCAGACGACAGCGTGCGTCAGTCTCTGGCGGTGGCGGTGGCGGACTTTGCCAAGACCATCGGCATCGCCATCGAGCTGCACGGGGCCAGCTGGAACGAGATCGAGCGGGTGATGCACGCGGAAGCGGTCATGTTCGGCTTCGGCAATTATACGCCCCTGGAAGTTTACAACATCTATGACAGCGCCATGTCTGGGGATTCCTACAATAACCCCAATTACTACCAGAATCCCACCGTGGACGGCTATCTGAAACAGGCTATGGAGGCCACCAGTCAGGAAGAAGCGTATGAATACTGGAAAAAGGCCCAGTTTGACGGGACCACCGGCTTTGCCTACCAGGGCGACGCGGCATGGATGTGGCTTGTAAACGCGGATCATGTCTATTATGTGCGCGACGGGGTGGACATCGGCACCCAGCGCCTTCATCCCCACGGGCATGACTGGCCGCTTCTTTGGAACGTGGCCGACTGGAAGGCGAAATAAACCCATCGAAGTCTGAAAGAACAGGAAGGAGGAAGAGGCGTGGCGGGAAAAACAGCGCGGTTTTTACTAGGAAAGCTTCTGCGGATGCTTTCTTTGCTGCTGGCGGCCTGCCTGCTTTCCTTCTTTCTTCTGAGCTTGTCGCCCATTGACCCGGTGGAAGCCTATGTGGGCGCGTCGGTGACGGTGAGCGAGCAGCAGCGGGAAGAAATCGCCGCCCATTGGGGCCTTGATAAGCCTCCGGCCGAGCGGTTCGGCTTATGGCTTTCCTCCATCGCCCAGGGGGACTTTGGCACTTCGCTTCTCTACCGCCGCCCGGTGCTCGATGTGATCGGGGAGCGGTTTCTCGCTTCCCTTTGGCTGATGGGGATCGCCTGGATTTTTTCCGGGCTTATCGGCCTAGGGTTAGGCATCCTGGCGGGGCGCAGGGAAGGAAGTCTCTGGGACAAAGGGATCCGCGGCTTCTGCCTGCTGTTGTCCTCCACCCCCACCTTCTGGGTGGGAATGGTGCTGCTGCTCATTTTCG
>CAMLYM010000042.1 GCA_946491705.1 uncultured Clostridia bacterium | reverse complement strand
CGGCAGCGGCATTTCACCGATTTCCTCGATACAGGAAAAAAAGGAGCCTTCAAAAAAGAACTTTACCAGCCGATTTCCCCCGTCGAGCACTTCGAGAACCTCCGCTTTAAGCTTTCCCCCGCCGAAGGTGAAGGTGTGCCCGGGTCTCGCTTTCTTTCCCGGGCCGCACAAGGTCTCCCAGGTATCCGCAGTTCTTTGGCTGAGGAGCAGGAACTCCACAATGGAGCCGGTATCCTCCCTTTTTCCGTAAAGCCGCGCGGGAAGCACCTTTGAATCGTTTAAAATCAGGCAGTCTCCGGGGTTTAACAGGTCGATAATGTCATAAAAATGCCGGTGCTCTATTTTGCCGGTTTCTCTGGAAAGCACCAGAAGGCGGGAATGGTCCCGCTGCTCCAGGGGATGCTGGGCAATGCGTTCTTCAGGAAGGTCATAATAAAAATCGCTTTTTTTCATCGTTTTCGTTTCGTTCCTTTCGGCGCAGACATTCGGGCGGGTTTGACGTGAAAAATCCCGGCCTTTTCCCCGCCCCTTGGCAAAGGGACGAAAAAAGCCGAGAAAATACAGGAAATACAGGAGATTCACGCAAAATTTATTTGACACGTTTCCCCTGTAATGCTAATATAATAGAGCAATTGAATCTGTTTTTGCTGAATAGAGGAGCGCAATTCATCAGTACCGCGTCCGAGGCCGCAAGCCGGGGACGGCGCGGGAAAGGGGAACGCGCCGAAGGGTCCGGGCCTTGCAAACCCTTCCCTGGTCGTATGACGAACAGTCCTGCGATTGTCATCGTGCTTCATGATGGAGAGCTATTCGCGCGCGGGGCTTTACGAAGAAGGCCGACGCGTCAATACTCCTTATTATATTGCATGGATGACCGGTTGACAACCGGTTTTTTTGTTACCTGTAGCAAAAAAGCCGGCGGCCGTCTCCAACTTTGGCAAAAGCACCCCGCCACGACCAGCGGCATGGCGGCGATTCTTTTTCTCAATTTCATTCTTTCCTCGCTGGAGAAATGGAGCTTTACCATGAATGTAAAACACTTTCACGTGGGTATCATCGGCGCGACGGGTATGGTGGGCCAGCGGTTTGCAACACTGCTGGAAAACCATCCGTGGTTTACCGTCAAGGTATTGGCGGCAAGTCCCCGCTCTGCGGGCAAGACCTACCGGGAAGCGGTGGGCAAGCGCTGGGCGATGAAAACCCCGATGCCGGCGGCTATGGCGGACATGATCATCAAGGACGCCACCGCGGATATTCAGGAAATTGCCTCGCAGGTGGACTTTGTGTTCTGCGCGGTGGATATGAAAAAGGACGAAATCCGTGCGCTGGAGGAAGCCTATGCCAAGGCGGAATGCCCGGTCATTTCCAATAACTCGGCAAACCGCTCCACCCCCGACGTTCCCATGATCGTGCCGGAGATCAACCCCGGGCACGCGGCGGTCATCGAGGCCCAGAGAAAGCGTCTTGGCACGAAGCGTGGCTTTATCGCGGTCAAGTCCAACTGCTCGCTGCAAAGCTACGTTCCCGCCATCCATCCGCTGATGGATTTGGGCGTCACCAAGGTGCTCGCCTGTACTTACCAGGCCATTTCCGGCGCCGGCAAGACCTTTGAAACCTGGCCGGAAATGCTCGATAACGTGATTCCCTACATCGGCGGCGAGGAAGAGAAGTCTGAGCAGGAGCCCATGAAGATCTGGGGCACTCTGGAAGACGGCAAGATCGTCAACGCGTCCACCCCGTCCATCACCTCCCAGTGCCTGCGCGTCCCCGTGTCCGACGGGCATACGGCGGCGGTGTTCGCTTCCTTTGAGAAGAAAATCCCCCTTGACGAAATCATCGCCCGGTGGGAAAGCTACAAGGGCCGTCCCCAGGAGCTGGAGCTTCCCAGCGCCCCCAAGCAGTTTTTGCACTACTTTAAAGAGAACGACCGGCCCCAGTCCCGTCTCGACCGGGAGCTGGAGCACGGCATGGCCGTGTCCGTCGGCCGTCTTCGTCCCGACACCCAGTATGACATCAAGTTCGTCTGCCTGTCCCACAATACCCTGCGCGGCGCGGCGGGCGGCGCCGTCCTAATGGCGGAGCTTCTCTGCGCCGAGGGGTATCTCGACTGATTTTAGGAGGCTTTTGCTATGAAGAAGACTGTTTTTACCGGATCGGGCGTCGCCATCGTTACTCCCATGCAGGAAGACGGTTCGGTCCATTATGAGAAGCTGGGCGAACTGCTGGACTGGCAGATCAGCGAAGGCACTGACGCCATCATCATCGCCGGGACCACTGGCGAATCCCCGGTTCTCAACCATGAGGAGCATTGCAAGGTGGTGGATTATACCGTCAAGAAGGTAAACCACCGAGTCCCGGTCATCGCCGGGACCGGCAGCAACCACACCGATTATGCCTTAGAGCTTTCCAAGGAAGCGGAGGTGTCGGGTGCGGACGCTCTTTTGATGGTCACTCCTTATTACAACAAGACCTCCCAGCGGGGCCTGATTGAACATTACACCTATGTGGCCGATCGGGTGAACACTCCGATCATTCTGTATAACGTTCCCTCCCGCACGGGGGTGAACATCCTTCCGGAAACCTACCAGGCGCTTTCCAAGCACCCGAACATTGTGGCCGCTAAAGAGGCAAACGGCAACATTGCTTCCGTGGCCCACACCATGGCCTTGTGCGGGGACGACCTGGACATTTATTCCGGCAATGACGATCAGATCGTGCCGCTGATGAGCTTGGGCGGAAAGGGCGTCATCTCGGTGCTCTCCAACGTCCTACCCAAGGAAACCCACGAAATGGCTGCTGCCTGCTTAAAGGGCGATTTCAAGACCGCCGCCCAAATGCAGCTTCGCTATTTTGATCTGGTAAGCGCCCTGTTTATGGACGTAAGCCCCATCCCGCTCAAGGACGCCATGAACCAGATGGGTCTTGCCGTCGGCTCCTGCCGCCTGCCTTTGGTTCCTTTAAGCGAGGCTGCCCACGAGAAGCTTGCAAGCGTGCTGCGCCAGTATCAGCTCATCTAACCGCCTAAGTGCAACAGATAGGACGTGAACCTAGATTGAAACGGATTTTACTTAATGGCTGCAATGGAAAAATGGGCCGGGTCATCACCGAATGCGTGGCCCAGCGGGACGATTGCAGGATCGTGGCGGGGGTGGACGTGAACACCGCCACCCTGGCGGATTTTCCCGTATTTGCCTCCCCGTCTGACTATCCGGGCGAAGTAAACGTCATCATCGACTTCTCCCATCCTTCCGCTCTGACCCCTTTGCTGACCTACGCCGTCGAACACGAGACGCCGGCGGTCATCGCCACCACCGGCCTTTCTCCCGAACAGGTGGAGGAGGTCAAAAGAGCGAGCAGGCACATCCCGGTCTTTTATTCGGGCAATATGTCCTTGGGGATCAACTTGCTTTTGGAGCTCGCCAAAAAAGCCACCGCGGTGCTGGGGGACGGCTTTGACGTGGAGATCATCGAAAAGCACCACAACCAGAAGATCGACGCGCCCAGCGGCACGGCGCTGATGCTCGCCGACGCGGTGGGTGAAACCATGCCCCAGGAGCCCCGGTATGTGTATGACCGGCATTCCCAGCGCAAAAAGCGGGAAAAGGCGGAAATCGGCATTCACTCGGTCCGCGGCGGCACCATTGTGGGCGAGCATGAGGTAATTTTCGCCGGCCGCGACGAGATCGTCACCCTGTCTCATACCGCCCTTTCGAAAGAAATCTTCGCCACCGGCTCGGTCAATGCGGCGCTGTTCCTTTGTGAGCAGCGGCCCGGGCTTTACAACATGGGAGACTTAGTGGCTTCCAAGTAAGGAGCGATTGCGATGAAGATCATTCAGAACATCTCGGTTACCGAAGACGTGACTATGGTTACTTTGGAGACCAATCCCACCGATTTTGCGTTCACCGCCTCCATTTTCGAGCGCATCGCAGCGGAAAAGATCAATGTGGATATGATTGCCCAGGCGGCGCCCCTTGGAGGGAAATCCGCGTTGTCCTTTACCGTGTCCGACGAGGATTTGGGCCGGCTTCTAAAGCTCATTTCCCAGTTTCGCACCCAGACGCCCGACATTAAGCCCGTGGTCAGCAGTTCGAACGTAAAGATTTCCGTTTACGGCGAGGCCATGCGCATCGAATCGGGCGTGGCGGCGAAGGTGTTCCAGGCGGCGGCCAGCGTCGGGGCGGACATCCGCCTGATTACCACTTCGGAAGCGGACATTTCCCTTCTCATCACCAAGGCGGACTATCAGCAGATCGTGGACGCCATCAAGAAGATTTTCGAATAAGGCGAGGGACGAATAAGCCGCAAACAGCAGAAATCTGCCGTTTGCGGCTTTTCTGTTTCCCTAGAAACAGCAAGGAGGAAAGAACAATGGTGGCAAAAGCCTTCCTCGAGGACGATCGGTTGACGTTATGCGTGGAAGCCGTCGAAGATGAAGGACTTCAAAATACGATCCGGGAAGCCTGCTTTCAGGAAGAAGACGGCCGGTTTGTCAAGCGGTTTGCCGGCCAGTATCCGGAATGTGGCCGGATTCTGCGCAATTTTCCCCGGCTGGCTGAAGACATGTTCACAAACCAAGGGGAATCCTGGGCTTTGGCGCTGACCCATTTTGCCCGGGTCTGTCAAAGCCACGGGGTCGAATGGTATCTCACCGGGAGCGGCTGTGAGGCGGTGCGGGGGATGCCCCTTCTTCCCCATGACCTAGATATCTTTGTGCGCTCCGATCAATTTTACCAGACGCGCGATCTTTTTATGGATGAAGTCGTAGAGCCTTTTCAGGATCTGGGTGACAGCTGGGCCACCCGTTATTTCAGCCGCCTGTGTCTCGACGGGGAACAAATCGACCTGGTGGCGGACGAAAGAAACGACAAGGACCGCCATCCCTATGTGAAAGAAAGCTGGAACGGGTACGAGCTGTTTTGCGAGCCGGTTAAGCTGCGGCTGGAGGTAGAAAAAAGACGAAACCGGCAGGATCGTATTGCTATGATCGAGGCTTACCTGAGCCGGCAAAGCGGAGGACCGCTTCGCTAAAAAGCAGGGGCCAGACGTAAATGTCTGACCCCTGCTTTTGATTGGTTAGAAAAGCCACCGGCTATTTCGGTAAAATCGCCATGCACGAAAAGCTTTCGTTCGAACGGAAATCCGTCCGTTTACAGGCCATCGGGCAAATCATGTGGTTTGGTCCACCTTTGATGGTGACCGGTAATATACCTTTATATGACTGACGCAAACCACCGCTTACCCGGTGGTTATGTCTCGAACAAAACCTGGCTGGAATCGTCCGCCAGGTGCCCACCAAGCTCCGAACCGGGACGGCTGTAGCGGCCGTGAAAGTCGCTCCCGCCGGTTTTGACCAAGCCGTATTTCCGGCAGAGCGTGTGGATTTCTTCCCGGTCCGCCGCCGTGTTGGACCGGTGATCCAGTTCAATCCCGGCTAAGCCCGCCTCCACCAGCATGGGCACGGCGGATAGGTTGTGCTGCTGGCCCGGATGGGCGAGCACCGCCCGGCCCCCGTCGGCTGTAATCGCCTGTACCGCGTCGAGCGCGTTGACATACTCGATGGTGGAATAACAGGGTCCGCCTTTTCCAAACAGGCGGCGGAAGGTTTCCCCGAATAAGTCGTCCGCCTGCCCGGTTTTCACAAGATAATCCATGATATGCTGCTTATAAAGAACCCCGTGGGAAAATGGACGCACCAGCTCCTCGGAAATGGTGTAGCCCAGCTGCTGCAGCACCCCGATCTGCCAAAGGCTGTTCTGGTGGCGCCTTTGCCGGGTCGGGGCGGACAACGCTTCAATGTGGGCGTTGTGCCGGTACCCATAGCCAAGAATGTGGGCCTTGGTCCCAAGCGAAGGGAGAAAGGCGGAAATCTCCACCGCTGGCACCGCATGAAGCCCTTGCTCCCGGGCGCTCAAAACCGCCTCTTTTGCTCCTTCGGTGGTATCATGGTCGGTGAAGGCGATGTGAGTCAGTCCCAGCTTTGCCGCACGCGCGGCAATTTCAGGGGCGGTCATGCTGCCGTCCGACATGGTCGTGTGAATATGAAGATCCGCACGAAACACAAAAGTCCCTCCTTGCAAAAAAGTCCACATTTCAATCCGCGGCTTTCGTTACAAGCGCAGCGTTTTCATCCACAGGCTCTGCAATCAGCAGGACAAACGCATGTGCCAAAGCGGTGCGAGCGGCGGGCTTTTTACACGCTTCAAAAGAAGCGTGTAAAACAGGTCGCCGACATACAGACCGCCGAAATGCTATTTCAACCCGCACGCTTTTCGTGACCCGGCAATCCGGAAAGAGAGGTGCCGTATAGATGATTTCAATCCGCGCTCCCATGCGGGGAGCGACCGGGGTAGGCGACACAGCGTTCCCCGTCCTACTTATTTGAGCGCCGACTCTTTTTTGCCCGCGTTGCGGTTGACGGCATAAATGCCGATGCAGACGAAAACCAGGGCAATCAGGGTTTTGAAAGAGAGAGCCTGCTGGGCCTCTCCCAGGAAGATGGCGGAAAGGAGCACGCCGAACAAGGGCGTCAGGAAGGTGAAGATGGTCACACGGCTGACGGGATTGTATTTGAGAAGGATGCCCCACACCGAGTAGGCCACCGCCGAAATCAGCGCCATGTAAAGCAGCAGCAGGTAGGCGGAAGGATCGGAAACCAAATCCACCCGGCCTCCGCAGGCAAAGCCCACCGCCATCATAATAATTCCGCCCAGCACGAACTGCCAGCCGCTGAGCATCACCACGTCGAACTTAGAGGAAAAGCGCTTGACCAGGATGCCGGACAAGGCATAGGAAAGCTGGGAAAACAGAACAAAGCCTTCTCCCAACAGGGAAACCTGGAAAAAGCCCTCACTGCTCGAGCCCGACAAGTTCATCACCACAATTCCGGCAAAGCCGATGACGCAGCCGAAAATTTTCGCTCCCGTGAGCTTTTCGTACCGGAACAAAAGGCTCGCCATAAGGATGGAGAAAAAACCTCCTGTTCCCGAAATGATGGTGCCGTGGACGCCGCTGGTGTGGGCAAGGCCGATGTAAAAGAACAGGTACTGCACCGCGGTCTGTGCCAGAGACAGGGAAAAGATCGCGGGAATCGCCTTGATCTGCGGTTTTAAGAACCGCCTTTGCATCACGCTTTGAAACAAAATTACCAGCATTCCCGCCAGGAAAAACCGAATTCCCGCGAACAGAATGATACTGGTGGTATCTGAATTTTCAATGTGAAACATCTGGTAGCCGATTTTAATGGCGGGGGTGGCGCTTCCCCACAGAAAGCAGCACAGCATCGCCAGCAAAAAGACAACTTTGGGATCGGTCATGTTCCATTTGCGCTTCATATTCTCTCTCCTGTATCGTAAACGGTAATTTTATTAGTATAGCGGAAATAATAGACAATGGCAATGCGAAACCCGGACAAATTCGCTTTTTTCTTCCGAGACTGGCCGAACACCCCATCTTCCTGTCTGGAATATCAGGCCATTTGCATCTTGCTGCAAATTCTTTATTGAACTTTAGCGCTTTTTGTGGCAAAATAGTAGATATTGTAGAAAGTGCATTCATTTTCAAACCATTTACGAAGAGGTGCTGTCATGTTCTGGCAAAAGGAAATCGAAACCATGCCCCGCAGGGAGCTGGAAGCGCTGCAGCTGGAGCGGCTGAAATGGATTGTGGATTACTCCATCCGCAACGTTCCGTTTTACGCGAAGCGGCTGGGGGAAGCGGGCGTCACGGCGGAGAAGATCAAGTCCCTATCGGACGTTACGTACATACCGTTCACTACAAAGGCGGACATTCGGGACAATTATCCCACAGGGCTGTTCGGCGCGGACATGAAAAAGATCGTGCGGGTGCATGCTTCCTCGGGTACCACCGGCAAACCCACCATCGTCGGCTATACCAGAAACGATTTGAACAACTGGGCCGACCAGGTGGCCCGCATCGCGGTGGCCGTGGGTGTCACCGACGAGGACATTTTCCAGATTTCCTTCGGCTATGGCCTCTTTACCGGCGCACTCGGGCTGCATTACGGCCTGGAACGCATCGGCTGTACGGTCATCCCCGCCTCTTCCGGCAATACCGAAAAGCAGCTGATGCTTCTTAGGGACATGAAGGTGACCGGCTTGGTGGCCACCCCGTCCTATGCCCTATATATGGGCGAATCGGCCAAGGAAAGCGGCTATCCCATGAGCGACTATAAGGTGCGCATCGGTCTGTTCGGGTCGGAGGGCTGTACCCCCGAGATGCGCGCGCAGATTGAGAAGGTGTGGGGCCTCTTCGCTACCGACAACTACGGCCTTTCCGAGATTATGGGCCCGGGCGTGTCCGGCGAGTGCATCAAGCGCTGTGGGCTGCACATTGCCGAGGACCATTACCTGCCGGAAATCATCGACCCGGTTACGCTGGAAAACAAGGATGCAGGCGAGTCGGGCGAGCTGGTGATGACCACTCTGACCAAGGAAGGCATCCCCATGCTGCGTTACCGCACCAAGGATATTTCCCGCCTCAACTACGAGCCCTGCGCATGCGGCCGCACCAGCGCCCGCATGGACAAGGTTACCGGGCGCACCGACGACATGCTCAAAATCCGCGGCGTCAACGTCTTCCCCACCCAGATTGAAAGCGTTCTGGTAGGGATGGACCACATCGGCCCCCACTACCAGCTGGTGGTGCGCAGGGAAGGCTTTGCGGACACCCTGGAAGTAAAAGTGGAGCTTATCAGCGGCGAGGTGCTCGACCGCTACAGCGAGCTTGAACGGCTCCAGCGCAAGATTCATGACAAGCTCAAGAGCGTCCTGGGCATTGAAACCAAAATCAGCCTTGTGGAGCCGAAAACCCTGGAACGGTTCCAGGGCAAGGCTAAGCGCATTTTGGATTTACGCCAGGTCGACAGCAACCAATAACAACTCAACACCATAGATTTGGAGGTTCTATCTTTGAAAAAGCTATTTCTGGGAAATGAAGCGGTTGCCCGCGGCCTTTACGAGGCCGGATGCCGCGTCATTTCCAGCTATCCCGGCACCCCCAGCACCGAAATCACCGAATACGCCGCCACCTACGATGAGATGTACTCCGAGTGGGCGCCCAACGAAAAGGTTGCCTGCGAGGTGGCTATCGGCGCGTCCATGGGCGGCGCCCGCGCCTTCTCGGCCATGAAGCACGTGGGGCTCAACGTGGCGGCCGACCCTCTTTACACCGCGTCCTACACCGGCGTTAACGGCGGCCTGGTCATTGCCGTGGCGGACGATCCGGGCATGCACTCCTCTCAGAACGAGCAGGATTCCCGCCACCACGCCATCGCGTCGAAAATCCCCATGCTGGAACCGGCTGACTCGGCGGAATGTCTTGCCTTTACCAAGCGTGCCTTCGAGTTGTCGGAGGAATACGACACACCGTTTTTCATCCGGCTATGCACCCGCATTTCCCATTCCCGCAGCCTGGTGGAAACCACCGACCGGGTGGAGCCGCCGCTGAAGGAATACGTGAAAAACCCGGCGAAAAACGTGATGATGCCCGCTATGGCACGGGGACGCCATGTGTTTGTGGAAAAGCGGATGAAGGCTCTTGCAGAGTTTGCAGAATTCTGCGATTTAAACCGCACAGAATATTATGATACGTCCATCGGCATCATCGCTTCGGGCGCCTCTTACCAGTACGCCAAGGAAGCGCTGGGAGAAAACGCCTCTTACTTAAAACTCGGGATGGTCAATCCCCTGCCGGTCAAGCTCATTGAGGACTTTGCCGCCAAGTGCGACAAGGTTTATGTGGTCGAGGAGCTTGACGACATCATAGAAACCCACTGCCGCAAGTTCGGCATCTCGGTCATCGGCAAGGAGTTGTTCCCCTTGACGGGCGAACTGTCCCAGGCGATTGTGGCAGAGAAAATTTTGGGCGAAGAGAAACAGACGCTCTCACTCAAAGATGAGATTCCGGTGCGTCCGCCCGTTATGTGCTGCGGCTGTCCCCACCGTGGTCTTTTCTATGCCTTAAAGCGGGAGAACGTG
This sequence comes from uncultured Clostridia bacterium, assembly GCA_946491705.1. Lineage (GTDB taxonomy): Bacteria > Bacillota > Clostridia > Oscillospirales > Acutalibacteraceae > Solibaculum_A > Solibaculum_A intestinale. The sequence continues at coordinate 7,566 of CAMLYM010000042.1, read as the reverse complement.
TTCGTCAGCGGCGACATCGGCTGCTACACCTTAGGCTCCCAGCCCCCTCTCTCCGCCATTGATACCTGCGTGTGCATGGGCGCGTCGGTTTCCGGTCTGCATGGGTTTAATACCGCTAGGGGCGCCGAACAGGCGAAGAAGGCGGTGGCCGTCATCGGCGACTCCACCTTCATCCATTCCGGCATCACCAGTTTGATCGACATTGCCTATAACAAGGGCATTTCCACCATCGTGATCCTGGATAATTCCATCACCGGCATGACCGGCCATCAGCAAAATCCCACCACCGGCTACACCATCAAGGGCGACCCCACGGCGGCGGTCAGCCTGGAAAAGCTGGTGCAGGCCGTGGGCATCCACCGGGTACGGGTGGTGGACCCCTATGATCTCAAAGAAACCCAGAAGGCCCTCAAGGAGGAGCTGGCGGTGGAGGAGCCGTCGGTCATCATTGCCCGGCGCCCCTGCGCGCTGCTCAAATACGTCAAGCATAAGCCCTCTTTGAAAGTGGACCGGGAGAAGTGCAGAAGCTGCAAGGCTTGCCTGCGCATCGGCTGCCCGGCCATTTCCATGAAGGACGGCAAGGCGGTTATCGACCATACCCAGTGCGTGGGCTGCGGCCTGTGTGAGGACCTGTGTAAATTCGGCGCCATTGTAGGCGGGGAGGCAGACAAATGAGTGTGACAAGTGTAATGATCGTCGGCGTCGGCGGCCAGGGTACGCTGCTGGCAAGCCGCCTGCTTGGGAACGCCATGCTTTCCAAGGGTCTGGATGTTAAGGTTTCGGAGGTCCACGGTATGAGCCAGCGGGGCGGCTCGGTGGTGACCTATGTGCGCTACGGGGATGAGGTGCATTCCCCGGTCATCGAAAAGGGCGAGGCTGACTATATCCTGGCCTTTGAGCAGCTGGAAGCGGCCCGGTGGCTTCCGTTTCTGAAAAAGGGCGGCAAGCTGGTGGTCAACACCCAGTGCATCGACCCTATGCCGGTGATCACGGGCGCGGCGTCTTACCCGGAGGACCTGGTGGAAAAGCTGCAGGAGTCCGGCGTGGACGTGACCGCTATCGACGCGCTGCCCTTAGCCGAGGAGGCCGGTTCCTCCAAAGCGGTCAACGTAGTGCTGATGGGAGTGCTGGCTCGGTACATGGATGTGGATAAGGACCACTGGATCGAGACCATCAAGACGACGGTCCCGCCCAAGTTCATCGACATGAACCTGGCGGCCTTCGAATTGGGATATAAAATGTAAGAATAAGGGATGTGAATCCGATGGAAAACCGCTATTTCAGCAAAGAAGAAACCTATTCTCTGGAGCAGATGCGTGCACTGCAGACCTTCCGTTTGATCGACACCGTTTACCGGGTCTACAACAACGTCCCCTTCTACCGCAAAAAGTTTGATGAAATGGGCATCAAGCCCAGCGACGTCAAGTCCCTCGACGATCTTTCCCGTCTTCCCTTCACCACCAAGCAGGACCTGCGGGACACCTTCCCCTACGGCCTGTTTGCCGCGCCCAAGTCGGAGCTTGCCCGTATTCATGCTTCCTCCGGCACCACCGGCAAGCAGACGGTGGTAGGATACACCAAGCGGGACCTGGAGGCCTGGGGTACGGATGCGGCACGCGCCATCGTGGCGGCAGGCGGCACCAAGGAGGACTACATCCATGTCTCTTACGGCTATGGCCTCTTTACCGGCGGCCTAGGGCTGCACGCGGGCGGCGAAGCTTTGGGCGCCACCGTCATCCCGGTTTCCTCCGGCAATACCAAGCGCCAGATTCAGATTATTCAGGACTTTGGCTCCAACATCATTGCCTGTACCCCGTCCTACGCCTTGTACATCGGCGAAACCATGCGGGACATGGGGGTGGATCCCAAGTCCACCCATCTGCGGGCGGGCATTTTCGGCGCGGAACCCTGGACCGACCATATGCGCCGGGAAATCGAAAAGCTTTTGAACATCAAGGCATATGACATCTACGGCCTTTCGGAAATCATGGGCCCGGGCGTGTCCTTCGAGTGCCAGGAGCAGAGCGGTATGCACATCAACGAGGACCAGTTCCTGCCCGAGATCATTGATCCAGATACTGGCGAGGTTCTGCCGGAGGGTGCGACGGGCGAGCTGGTGTTCACCTGTATTTTTAAAGAAGCGCTGCCTCTCATCCGGTACCGCACCCGGGATATTTGCTCGTTGTCGCGGGCAAAATGCTCCTGCGGGCGCACCCTGGTCAAGATGTCCAAGGTCACCGGCCGCACCGACGACATGCTCATTATCCGCGGCGTCAACGTCTTCCCGTCCCAGGTGGAACACCTGCTCATGGAGCTGGGCCTGACCGCGCCTCACTATCTGATGGTGGTGGACCGGGTCAACAACCTGGACACCCTGCAAATACAGGTGGAAATGTCCGACGCCATGTTCTCCGACCAGGTGCGCAAGCTGGAGGAAACCCAGCGGGTCATCAAGAATGCGGTGCTCTCCAAGCTGGGTATCGCCGCCGACATTAAGCTGGTGGAACCCAAGGCCATCGCCCGCAGCGAAGGCAAGTCCAAGCACGTCATTGACAACCGGAAACTAGATTTTTAAGGAGGGTGTTCCATGCAAATCAAGCAGCTTTCGATCTTTGTGGAGAATAAAGAGGGCCGTCTGGCGGAAATCACCCAGATTTTAGCGGAAAATGAGGTGGATATCCGTGCCCTGTCTTTGGCGGACACCACCGATTTCGGTATTCTGCGCATCATTGTCAACAATCCCGACGTGGCGGTGAAAGCCCTGCGGGACAAGGGGATGACCGTTTCCCTGACGAACGTCATCGCCATCGGCATTACCGATAAGCCCGGCGGATTCGCCCAGGCGGTGAAGATTCTTTCCGAAGCGGACATCAGCATTGAATATTTGTACGCCTTTGTCAGCCGCAGCGGCGGCACGGCTTACGTCATCCTCCGAGTGGAGAACAACGAAAAGGCGATCGAGGTGCTCAAAAACGCCGGCTTTGCGATTTTGACCCAGTCGGACATTTACGACCTGTAACGGCAGACAAAAGAAGGCCCCCAAGCGAATGCTTGGGGGCCTTCTTTTTGGGCCGGGTGGAAAACCGGATCTTAGAGCCGTGGCCGAAACGGGGGGATACCGCGCGGGTTTCGAGAACCCGTCCGCCTCAAAACGCGATGCCGTCCGTTACCGCCAGGCCGGACAAAAGGAGGACCGCGCTGGCGGCCAGCATGGAAAACGGCTCACAGGGCTTTTTCAAATGAAGCGGGACATCTCCTGGTTCTACCACGGTTTGGGTCAGGGTCGGAAGCTCCCGCTGCACGCTGACCACGGCGTTGCCATAGTCCATGCTGGACACGCACAGCGTATCCTTCGCCGAGGTGCCGCAGCAGATAGCCGCGTGACCCACGGACTTTAAGTAAGACAAGGCCGCCGCATCCCCTGCGTCCACAATGCACGGGCACCCTTCGGGCAGGTACTGAATGTCCTGCGCCCGGTCGGAATCGAAGACCACAACCGTATTGGGCATTCCCACCCGCAGCGGATCCTTGACACAGTATAGATAATGGGCCACCGGCCCCTCGGCCGGGTCACACATAAGCCCGCCGCCCCCATAATACTGTACGCCGCCGTATGCGGCCAAAGCCCGCACCAGCGTTTCCCGAAGCTCCGGCTGCCGGTCGCCGTATAGAACCAGATTCATCCTGCCGCCCCCGTCATTTTCTCGCGTTCTCTCCCTTTCAGTATCGGTTTCGCTTGGCGAAATTATGCATTTCCCGGATGCTCCGGCAAAAATAAGGGCAAGGGGGAAAATCGGATGGGATAGCGGCTGGTAACTGGATCTTTCTCCTGATAATCGGCCACGGCAATCCGTTCGCCGCCCGTATACAAAATGGCGATGCCGAAGGGCGCTCCTTTTTGGTTTGTGTACCGGCCGGAGGCTTTGAGCCTGGCGGCAACCGCTTTGAGCCGCTTGTCTTTTTTCCGAAGGCAAGCCGGAATGCGTCCGGTGTTCTCACAGCAAAGCCGATCACAGGTAAGAAGGTCCCGCAGGCGGGCCTTCTCCACGCCGGGCTGCTTGGAAAAGAAGGCGAACACCCATTCGGTATACGTACTGAGGGGGACGTTCGCCCCGCCGCCCTTTTCTTCCACAAAGGAAGCAAAGGCGTCAAACAGAGAAAAAGGCGAAAGCCCGGTGACTTTGAAGAGATACCTCAGCGTAAAGGAAAACCGAGCGCTGTTATAAAGCCGTTCCAAAGCATCCTCCAGCCGGTGAAGGCGGGAAAGGTCCGCCCTGGATAAAAACCGGTTTTCCTCCACCTGGTAGGGCGGGGTATCCGTCCATCGGTATCCGTAGCGCTGGGCCGCCTGCCGAAGAGCAGAGCCGTGCAGCAGCTTTAGAAAACCCAGCTGCAGCATATGCGGGCCCAGGGAAAAGGCCCTGTTAAAGGAATCGGCAAAGCGGGGCAGACCCTCAAAAGGAAGGCCGGCAATCAGGTCGATGTGGATGTGCATGTTCCCGAAAGCTAGGAGACGCTTCAGATTGCGGCAAAGCCGCTCCAGGTCCGTTTTGCGGTTCACTTCTTCCAGCGTATCCGCCTGGAAGGACTGAAGCCCCGCTTCCATCTGGAAGAAACCGGGCGGAGCCGTGGAAAGCAGGCGGATGGTTTCGTCGTCAAACAGGTCGGCCGCCACCTCAAAGTGAAAACACACACCCTTGGGGATGGACCGTCCCGCTTCCCCGATGAGGAAGGAAAACAGGTCGTAAGCCCGTTTGGGATTGCAATTAAAGGTACGGTCCACCAGCTTGACGGTTTGAGCACCGGAGTTCGCCAGCAAAAGAAGCTCCCGCTTGGCCCGTTCTAAGGAGAAAAAGCGCACGCCCTTATGAATTCCGGACAGGCAGAATGCGCAGGAAAAGGGGCAGCCCCGGGAGGTTTCCAGGTAGGCGATGCGTCCACGCAGGGCGGTAAAGTAGTCCTCGCAATAAGGGGACGGCGGCTCTTCGCACACCTGGGGCGGTGGGTTCACCTGTACTCGGTCTCCATCCCGAAAGGCAAGGCCCGGGAGGGAAGCGGGAACCCGTCCAGTAAATAGGCCGTCCAGCAGGGCCGGAAGGGTTCGCTCCCCTTCTCCGGCCAGGATATAGTCCACCTGCGGGCATTCGCTGAGCAGCCGCGCCGCGCAGAAGGATGCCTCCGGCCCGCCTAAAATCACCTTACAGCCCGGCCGCTCCCGCTTTAAAACGGGAAGCAGACGGCGGATGCAGGAAATGTTCCAAATATAGCAGCTCAGGGCGAACACGTCCGCCTCCGGGCGCAGCAGGGCGCTGATCAGCGCCTCGTCCGGTTGGTTGACGGTTCCTTCCACGATTTCATACGCAAAGGGTTCCTTTGCATATGCCCGGATTCCCGCCGCCAGGCACCAGGGCGCCAAGGCGGAGTGGATGTATTTGGAATGGATGGCGCACAGCAGTACCTTCATCGTTTCTCCTCGATTCATCGTTTGGATTTATTATACCGGTTGCCGCAGCCGATGGCAAACAAAAAACGCCCGGCTGTATCCATCTGAATACAGCCGGGCGCAGCGCTTCCCCTTTTTAGTGGAAAGCAAAATAGAGCAGCACCGCAATACCGAGCACGATGCGGTAATACCCGAACGCCTTAAAGTCGTGCTTCTTGATAAAGTTCATCAAGAACTTGATGGCGAACACCGAGACGACGAAGGACACCACCGTACCTACAATCATGACCGCCCACTCGCTGCCGGTATAGGAAAGGCCAGACTTTAACAATTCGTACCCGCTGGCGCCCAGCATGGTAGGGATGGCCAGGAAAAAGGAGAACTCCGCCGCCACATAGCGGGAGGTACCCAGAATAATGGCGCCCAGAATGGTAGCGCCCGACCGGGAGGTTCCCGGAATCAAAGCCAGCACCTGAAACACGCCGATGAATAGGGCCATCTGATAAGTCAGCTGGGAAAAGTTCTCCACCCGCGCCTTCTTCTTATTGAGCTCCAGCACAATGAAGAGCACGCCGTACACAATCAGAGCAATAGCAATGACGGTGGGGTTATAAAGCCACTCGTGAATCTGGTCCTCAAACAGAAAGCCGATGATGGCCGCCGGGACCACCGCCACAAGCACCTTGCCCCACAGAGAGAAGGTCTCCTTTTTCTGCACCAAGCTCTTCTTGGGCGAAAAAGGATTCAGCTTGTGGAAAAACATGACGATGACCGCCAGAATCGATCCAAACTGGATGACCACCAGGAAGGTGTTGATAAATCCGGGCGTTACCTCTTTGAGCTGCATGAACTCATCCGCCAAAATCATATGGCCGGTGCTGCTGATGGGCAGCCATTCGGTAATGCCCTGAATGATGCCGAAAAAGACCGCCTTGAGCAATTCAAAAAAATCCAAACTCGTCACCTCGTTAAATTTTACTTTGCGCAGTGGAAAACTGCGCAAATGCGGCGGCCCAATCTGTCAAACAGCCGCCGGCTCCAATCCGGTTCTTCGCGATTATACCACAAAACCCGCCCGGTATCATCCCGTTTTTCCAATTTTACGCGTCTTTCTGTAAATCCATTCCTTCTGGACGTGTTCTTTACCCGCTTCCCTGCAAACAATTTATTTCATGAGCTTTTTGAGCATCCCAAGCTTGTCCTTGTAAGGCGGGTAGCGGAAGGGAATATCCAGCTTTGCCGAATGAATCAGCACGCTTTTTTCATGGGTCAGAGTGTCGAACCCTTTTTTGCCGTGGTAAGCGCCCATGCCGCTCTCCCCTACGCCTCCAAAGGGCAGCCGGGGATTGGATAGGTGAATGACCGTGTCGTTGATGCAGCCGCCTCCGAATGGAACCTCTCGCAGCGCCCGTTTGGCCAGGGCCTTATCTTTGGTAAACAGGTAAAACGCCAACGGCTTTTCCAAGCGGGCGATGATGCCAAACGCCTCTTCCACCGACGCATATGGTAAGACGGGAAGCAAAGGGCCGAAGATTTCTTCTCTCATCACCGGGCTTTCCAGCGTGACGCCGGTCAAAAGGGTCGGCTCAATTTTGCGAAGGACTGCGTCCCCACGGCCGCCGTGCAGCACCCTGCCGTTTTCCATCAAGCCAGAAAGGCGCTCGAAATGCCGGTCGGTGATGATGCGGGGATATTCGGGGTTGTGAACCGGGTCGTCCCCATAAAAACGCCGGACCGCTTTGCGGAAAGCTTTGGCGAAGGCTCCCACCATTGCGGCGGGCACAAGCAGATAGTCGGGCGCTACGCAGGTCTGCCCCGCGTTGAGGCTTTTGCCCCAGGCGATGCGCCGGGCGGCAACGGCAAGGTCGGCCGTTTCGTCGAGCAGGCAGGGGCTTTTGCCGCCCATCTCCAGGGTCACCGGGGTCAGATGCTCCGCCGCCGCCCGCATGACCACCCGCCCCACCTTTGGGCTGCCGGTAAAAAAGATATGGTCAAACCGCAGCGATAACAGCGCCTCGTTTTCCTCCCGGCCTCCCTGCACCACGCAGACGAGCTCAGGAGGGAAACAGGACGCGAGCATTTTCTCGATCACCGCGGCGGTCTTAGGCGCATACCCTGGGGGC
>CAMLYM010000041.1 GCA_946491705.1 uncultured Clostridia bacterium | reverse complement strand
GCTGGATTACAATGACGGAGGAGCTTTTGACGATATCAATCTCCTGACACCGGAAGAAATCAAGAAGAGCGGCTTTGACACCTATTTTGTGGATCACACCACCGGTATCTATCCGGTTGCCGCCAGTGGCGCGCCGTTCACGTCTTCTTATTTCCAGGTCAAGGGTGACGCCATCACCGACCTGCACGAGGACCTAGCTGCCGAGCAAAAGGCCCGCACCACCTACGACAACATCCTTCGTATGTGCGACGACCCTGATGTGCGCGACCCCATCAAGTTCCTCCGGCAGCGCGAAGTGGTTCATTACCAGCGGTTCGGCGAAGGGCTTCGTCTGGCAACCGACAAGCTGGATTATAAGAATTTCTACGCCTTTAACCCGGAATTTGACTGCAAAAAGCCCTGCAAATAACAAAGGAAACCCATCCATACAAAAAGGGACGGGGGAATACCCCCGCCCCTTTGATGGGGTACCCCCCATTTGTATACACTTCCTCGGTCTGTTCCCGCAGCGATATTCGTCTTAATCCGCTAGGAAAGGGGATAGGAAGCGACCGTCCTGCCTTCCAGTACATATGCCGTCCTCTCTTTGAGGGCTACCTGCGAGCCGCTGGCGGAAACCTGTGCCGACGCCACTACGGAGCCGTCGGCGGAATATGCGGTGACCGCGCTGGGTGCCAGCACCGCCGTCAGCCCCTCGCTGCACGATAAAGCCCGCACTTCCCCTGCCGCTACGCTTGCGGTCTGGGATAAGGCGGCGTTTAAGAAGGTCACGCTGCATTCCCGCCGGTCCTCATAGGGAGAGAGCGCGACAGCGATCTGACCCGTTTCCTCCAGGTCCCAGGCGGCTAAATACGCATCGCCGTAGGAGAACTCCTGCATGTCGCTGCCGTCCGGCTTGACGCTGACAATCCGATCATCTCCAATGCCGATGACCCGGTCGCCGCAGTAGCGTACCGCAAAGAAAAGGGTATCGTTGAAATTGAGATAGGCAGGGGTATCGCTGCCAAAATCCAGAAGAGTCAGGCTGGAGCCGAGCCCCCCGTCCTTGGCGTAGACGGTGGCTGCCGCCGCGCCTTTGCCGTCGGGAGCGGCCGCCACGTCCACCACCATGTTGGAGGCGGAGGACCATTTGAACCGGACCGTTTTCAAATCACTGCCCAGCACCACCAGCTCGGATACATACCCGCCCGTTCCCTCCGTCACCAGCACCAAATCGCCGCTTTGGCTGATGTCCGCTGCCAGAAGGTTATAATCGGTCTTGCCTGTGATCACCGTGCGTTTTCGGTTTTCCACCCGGTAGCCGGTAGAGCCACGGTCGTACAGCAGCGCCCGGGTGTCGGTTTTGCGCAGCACGGGCGTTTGAAACTTGTGCTGCCGGGAGTAGATCTCCTTGGCCGTGTCGTTAAAAAGCTGGAGAGAGGAATCGGATAACAGCGCCACGTCCGAGCCGATAATGGCAAGGTCGGATACCTCGCTGCCCGCCGCCGTTACAGGAAAGCCGTCTCCCGTTCCATAGTTGCCGAAGGCCTGGTCGAACCATTCCTCGATGCGCACCCCGGAAAACAGGTCCCGGTTGGCAATGCCCCACACCGCCGTGCCGGCCACCAGCACCAGCACGCACAGCCAAAGGAACAGTTTGAGCCCCCGGCGCCGTTTGGGACGTTCTTTTACCAGCTTGAGTTTCGGCTCTGCCTCTTTGGGCGTATCCTGCGCCGGTTCGTCCGGACGGCGCAGCCGTCCGCTTTTGTGGCGGAACATGGCCCGTCACCTCCTATTCTTCGATGAAGTCACGTTCGTCATAGAAAACCCGCTTTAAAATCAGCCCACATGCAGGCGCCGTCGGCCCTGCCGCCGTGCGCAGGCCGCTTTCGAGGCTGGCCTTGATAGAGGCCTTGGACCGTTTTCCCTGGGCCACCTCCAGCAAGGTACCCACCATAATCCGCACCATATTGTAAAGAAATCCGTCCCCTTCCACCGAGAAGGTTACCACATCTCCATCCCGCTCCACCTTCGCCGCCCAAACGGTGCGTATCGTGTCCTCCACGTCGCTTTTGGACGAGCAGTAGGCAGCGAAGTCATGCCGGCCCACAAACGCCTGGGCCGCCTCATGCAAAAGCTGCGCATCCAAAGGATGCCGGTAATGAAGGGCCCGGCCCTGCCAGAAAGGGTTGCGGACCGGGGCGTTATACATCCGGTAACAGTACCGCTTTCCCTTGCAGGAATACCGGGCGTGAAAGGAGAGGGGAACCTCCCGGCAGCCGTATACGGCAATGTCAAAGGGAAGGCGCACATTGAGAGCCGGGATCATCCGATCGCAGGGAATCCGGCTGTCCGTCCGGAAGCTGACGCAGAACATGTCCGCATGAACGCCCGCATCGGTGCGGCTGCATCCCTTTACGTCGGGGCGGGCGCCCAACAGCCCTTCCATGGCGCTTTGCAGCACCGCCTGCACCGACTGGGCGTTTTGCTGGACCTGCCAGCCATGGTACCGGCTGCCGTCGTAGCGCAGGGTCAGTAGTATATTTCGCATCTCCTTCCCCCTTAGTACACCCTCGGCAGCAGGATGGAGGCGGCGATAATGCCGCCGAATACCAGAGCCGTTACCCCAAAGGCCCAGTAGTCTCCCGCCCGCATCTGCAGCTTCTTCATCCGGGTGCGCCCTTCCCCGCCGTGGTAGCACCGGCATTCCATGGCGGTTGCCAGGTCAAAGGCCCGGCGGAAGGAGGAGACGAAGAGAGGAATCAGAATCGGGACCAGCGCCTTCACCCGGCTGAATAACCCGCCCGATTCCAAATCCGCTCCTCTGGCCTTCTGGGCCGACATGATCTTGTCCGTTTCCTCAATGAGAGTGGGGATGAAGCGCAGGGCGATGGTCATCATCAGGGCGAACTCATGGACCGGCAGCTTGAAGACCTTCAGCGGGGCCAAAAGCCGTTCCAGCCCGTCGGTCAGGTCGGTGGGGGAGGTGGTGTAGGTAAGCAGGGAGCTTCCTATAACTACCAGTATAATACGCACCGCCATAAACAAAGCGGTGAATACTCCCCGGTCATAAATGTGGATAAACCCCCATTCGAACAGGAGAACCTCCCCTTGGATGTAGAAAATGTTTAAAATCGCCGTAAAGGCGATGACAAACCAGATCGGCCGGATGGAACGCAAAATCATCTTCACGGGAACCCTGGACAACGCCGTGACTAAAATGAGAAAAGCGGCGGCCAGCCCTAGGCAGAAGAAGTTGTTGCCGATGAAGACCATGACGATGTACGCCACCACTAGGACTAGCTTCGTGCGGGGGTCTAAAGCGTGGATGGGCGATTTGGCCGGAAAGAACTGACCGAAAGTAATGTCCCGAATCATGTAGCTGCCCCTCCCTTCACCTTAGAAAGAAGCCGCAGAATCTCGTCGCGCCCCTGCCGTGCGGTATAGACGCAGGTGTTCACATCGTAGCCCCGGGCCTTGAGCCCAAGAAAAATCCGAGTGACCTGGGGGATATTCAGCCCCATCCCGGCAAGCTCGGATGCCCGTGTGAACACCTGATCCACCGTGCCGTACATGGCGCATTTCGATTCGTTCATCACCAGCACCTTGGAGGAAACCCGGGCCACGTCCTCCATGGAGTGGGACACCAGCAGCACCGTGGAGCCCCGCTCCTTCTGGTACTCGCGGATCTGCCCTAAAATCACGTCCCGGCCCTTAGGATCCAGGCCGGCGGTGGGCTCGTCGAGAATCAGCACCTTCGGCTCCATAGCCAGCACCCCCGCGATGGCCGCCCGGCGCTTTTCCCCGCCGGACAGGTCAAAAGGGGACTTCTCTAAAAGCTCCGGCTTTAAGGAAACGAACTGGGCCGCGCTTTTGACCCGGTTATTGACCTCGTCCTCGTTAAGTCCCATGTTCTGCGGGCCGAAGGCAATGTCCTTATACACCGTCTCCGCGAAAAGCTGGTGTTCCGGGTACTGAAAGCAAAGCCCCACCTCAAAGCGCACCGAGCGGATTTTTTTCGGTTCGGCCCAAATGTCCCGACCGTCCACCAGTACGGTGCCGGAGGTGGGCTGAATCAGCCCGTTTAAATGCTGTACCAGGGTGGATTTGCCCGAACCCGTGTGCCCGATGACGCCCACGAATTCCCCTTCGTCGATGGCGATGGAAACGTGGTCCACCGCCGTTTTCTCAAATGGAGTCCCCTGGCCGTAGACGTAGCTTAGCTCCTTGGTTTCGAGGATGGGCATCCATTCACCTCCAGCAGATTCGACAGCACTTCAATGCATTCGTCGTCGGTGAGCACGCCCGCCGGCAGCCCCTTCACCCCGGCCTTTTGCAGCCGGTAGATGAGCCGGGTGGCCTGGGGTACGTCCAGCTCCACCGCCTTGAGCCGGGGAACCTGGGAGAAAACCTCCCTGGGCGTGCCAGACAGTAAAATTTGCCCGTCGTCCATGACCACCACCCGGTCGGCGTCCACCGCTTCGTCCATGTAATGGGTAATAAGGACAATGGTGATCCCCATTTCGCTGCACAGCCGGTGAATGGTGGAGATGACCTCCTCCCGGCCTCTGGGGTCGAGCATGGCGGTGGGCTCGTCCAAAACAATGCAGGCGGGACGCATGGCGATGATGCCCGCAATGGCAATGCGCTGCTTTTGCCCGCCGGACAGCTTGTGAGGCGCGTGGCGGCGGTACTCGTACATCCCTACCGCCTTGAGAGCTTCGTCCACCCGCTTGCGGATTTCTTCGGGAGGCACTCCCATATTCTCCGGGCCGAAGGCCACATCCTCCTCGACGATGGTGGCCACCAGCTGGTTATCGGGGTTTTGCAGCACCATTCCCACCGTCTGGCGGATGTCGAAGAGCTTTTCCCCGTCTGCCGTGTCCATCCCCGCCACAAAGCATTTCCCGCCCGAAGGCAGAAGCATGGCGTTGAAGTGCTTGGCGAGGGTGGATTTGCCCGAGCCGTTGTGGCCTAAGACCGCCACAAACTCGCCCTTGCGGATGGATAGGTCCACCCCGTTTAGCACCACCCGCGCCCCCTCCTCCTCGGAGGTGTATTCAAACCGCAGGTCTTTTGTTTCAATGATGTTTGTCATCCTGTTCCCTCTTTGGACCTTCGCGTTTTATTTTCCATGGAAAATGGCCGTCCCCCCGCAGGGAAGGACCAGGCCGTTCTGCTTGACCGGCAGGCCGATTTCGTCCGAGCTGGTCCTTCCGCCGAACTGCGGCAGGAGCACGCTCGCCAGCATATATTCCATCACCGACGGGGAAAGCCCTGTGGTGTAGGAGTTTAAAAGCAGAAAGAGTGGAGCTTCACTGAGCACCTTGGCGCACAGCTCAATGAGCGGATACACCTGCTCCTCCAGCTTCCAGATTTCCCCTCCCGGCCCCCGGCCGTAGGAGGGCGGGTCCATCACGATGGCGTCGTACCGGTTTCCCCGCCGGATTTCCCGGTTTAGGAATTTGACGCAGTCGTCCACCAGCCAGCGCACCGGCTTGTCCGAAAGCCCGGAAGCCGCCGCGTTTTCCCGGCCCCAGGCGACCATTCCTTTCGACGCGTCCACATGGCATACCGCCGCCCCTGCCGCCGCGCAGGCGAGGGTCGCCCCGCCGGTGTAGGCGAAGAGGTTGAGTACCTTAACAGGCCGCCCGGCTTTCTGGATGCGTTCCCCCATCCAGTCCCAGTTGACCGCCTGCTCGGGGAACAGCCCCGTGTGCTTAAAGCCCATGGGCTTGACCTGGAAGGTCAGCTCCCCGTAGCGGATGGGCCAGGAGGCGGGCAGGGGCCTTCGCTGCTCCCATTGGCCCCCGCCCGTGTTCGAGCGCAGGTAACGGGCGTGGGCGCGCTTCCAGCCGGGATGGGTTTTGGGGGTGTCCCACAAAATCTGCGGGTCCGGGCGGATGAGGAGCACCTCTCCCCACCGCTCCAGCCGCTCGCCGCCGGAAGCGTCCAGCAGCTCATAGTCCTTCCAATGCGCCGCTACCCTCATTGCAGTCGTTCCTTAATCACGTCGGACAGGTCCACTGCGATGCGGTTGATGGTGTCAAAGTCCTTCCCTTCCACCATCACCCGGATCAGGTGCTCCGTCCCGGAGATGCGCACCAGCACCCGGCCGTCCCGGCCAAGCTGCTTGCACGCTTCGTCGATGCGCTCTTTGATGACCGTGTCCTCCGGGAACTTGGCTTTGCCTTTCGCGTCGGTGCGCACGTTCACGAGCACCTGGGGAAACCGCTCCATCAGCGAGGAGAGTTTCGAAAGCCGTTCGCTGTGCTTTCGCAGGACATAGAGAAGCTGCGCGCCGGTCAGCTGGCCGTCGCCGGTGGTGGAATGGTCCAGGAAAATAATATGGCCCGACTGTTCGCCCCCGATTTTATAGCCGTTTTTGAGCATCTCTTCCAGCACATACCGGTCCCCCACCTTGGTGGCGCAGGTTTTGATGCCTCTGGATTCACAGAACCGGAAAAAGCCAAGGTTGGTCATAACGGTGACCACCGCCGTGTCGTTTTTCAAAGTGCCTTCCTTCATCATCTCGTCGGCGAAAATGGCGATGAGCCGGTCCCCGTCCACCAGGTTCCCCTGTTCGTCCACCGCCAGACAACGGTCCGCATCCCCGTCAAAGGCCAGACCCGCCTGGCAGCGGTACCGCTTGACGGTTTCGATTAAGTCGTCCATATGGGTCGAACCGCAGTGGTCGTTGATGTTGATTCCGTTTGGCTCGTCATGAATGGTGATCACGTCCGCGCCCAGGGAGGTAAAGAGCTTTTTGGCGGTGACGCTTGCCGAGCCGTTGGCGCAGTCCAGCGCTACCTTCAGCCCGGAAAGAGAACAAGGAACGGTGGAGGCGATGTGGTTGATATAATCGTCCACGGCGCAGTCCGCCCGTCTGACCCGGCCCAGATCCCCGCCCACGGGGCTGGGAAGCTGGGTCTTGCGGTCGAGAACGATCTCTTCGATCTGCTCCTCAATCTGGTCGGACAGCTTGAAGCCTTCGCCGTTAAAAAGCTTGATGCCGTTGTATTCGCAGGGGTTGTGGGAAGCGGAGATCATGATGCCCGCGTCCGCCCCGTATTTTTTCACCAGATACGCCACCGCTGGAGTGGGGATCACGCCCAAAAGCGTTACGTCCGCACCCACCGAGGTAAGCCCCGCCACCATAGCTGCCTCCAGCATTTCCGAAGAAACGCGGGTATCCATTCCGATGAGAAACAGGGGCCGGTGATGGGTGGCTTCGGTGAGCACGCAGGCGGCCGCCCGGCCGATCTGCATGGCGAGCCCCCAGGTGAGTTCGGTGTTGGCGATGCCACGGGCACCGTCGGTTCCAAAAAGTCTTCCCATAGCGAAAAAACACTCCTCTACACATGGTCTACATAGTCAATTGTCCGTTATACTCTAGGCCCAGATGGGCGTAAGCGGGCGGCAGGACCACCCGGCCTTGTTTGGTGCGGCTTAAAAACCCGATCTGCATCAGATAGGGTTCGTACACATCCTCAAGCGTCACCGATTCTTCCCCGATGGCGGCGGCAATGGTATCTAACCCCACCGGGCCTCCGTGATAGAGGTTGATGATGGTCAGAAGCATCCGCCGGTCGTTGGCGTCGAGCCCCAGCTCGTCGATTTCCATCCGGTCCAAGGCCTTCCTAGCCGTTTCGCAGGTGATGACGCCGTTCCCCGTCACCTGGGCGAAATCCCGCACTCGCTTTAGAAGACGGTTTGCGATACGGGGGGTTCCCCGTGAGCGGGAGGCAAGCTCCAATGCGCCCTCCGGGTCGGTTTCGATCCCTAGAATCGAAGCGCTTCTCGACACGATGCTGGCAAGCTCCCGAGGAGTGTACAGCTCCAGGCGCAGATGAATCCCGAACCGGTCCCGCAAGGGGGCGGCCAGCTGCCCGGAACGGGTGGTGGCCCCCACTAGGGTAAATTTCGCCAGGTCAATGCGGATGGAACGGGCGGAAGGGCCTTTGCCGATGATGATGTCCAACGAAAAGTCTTCCATTGCCGGGTAGAGGATCTCCTCCACCGTGCGGGGAAGCCGGTGGATTTCGTCGATAAAGAGCACGTCCCCCGGTGACAGGTTTGTAAGCAACGCCGCCAGGTCCCCGGGCTTTTCGATGGCGGGACCGGAGGTCACCCGCAGGTGCACGTTCATTTCGTTGGCGATGATGCCCGCCAGCGTGGTCTTTCCTAAGCCCGGCGGGCCGAAGAGCAGCACATGGTCCAGCGCTTCCTGCCGGCCCCGGGCCGCTTCGATGTAGATGGACAGGTTTTCCTTTGCCTTTTCCTGTCCGATGTAATCGGCAAGGGTTTTCGGGCGCAGGGGATTCTCGGTATCCACGTCCTCGGGCGTATACTCCGGGGCCACAATCCGGTTTTCAAAGTCCATTTCAATATCGTCCGGCATACAGTCCTATCCCCTTTCCCAATCGCAAGGTATTCTTCGTCATACGCTGCCCAAAGAGCGCAGCGCCAGGCGTATGAGCTCCTCTACCGGCAACGCGCTGTCGAGCTTGGCTACCGCGGCGGAGGCCTGGGGCGCGGAAAAGCCCAGCACCGTCAAAGCCGCCACCGCCTCCGAGGCATTGCCGAAAGCGTCCGCCGCGGGCGCCGGGGCGAACTCGTCCTCCCCGGCGGTTAGATTGGCGGAAAGCTTATCCTTGAGCTCCAGCACGATGCGCTGGGCGGTCTTGTTGCCCACCCCCTGGGCGCGGGTAATGGACTTGCTGTCCCCCGCGGCCACACTCAGGGCAAAGCGCGCCGGAGAGAGCTCAGAAAGAATGGCCAGGGCCGCCTTGGGCCCCACCCCGGTGACCGAAATGAGAAGCTTAAAGCAGTGAAGCTCCTCCTGATCCCCGAACCCGAAGAGGATGAGCGCGTCCTCCCGGACGTTCAGATAGGTATAGAGGGTCGCCGTTTTCCCAACAGGAGGGAGCTTGGAAAGGGTGTAGGTGGTGGTCATGCACTGAAACCCCACCCCGCCGCAGTCGATCACGGCAAAATTCGGCTCGGTATGCCGCAGCACGCCGGTTACGCTGTAAAACATGGACGTATCTCCTTTTGTATCGTTACCAGAAAATCCGCGACCCGGCGCAGTGGGCATGGCAGATGGCCACCGCCAAGGCGTCGGCGGTGTCGTCAGGCTTGGGGACTTTCTCCAAATGGAGAACCTGCCGGGTCATCTCCATCACCTGGGACTTGATGGCCTTGCCGTACCCCACCACCGACTGCTTGACCTGCAAGGGCGTATATTCAAAAAACGGGATTTCGTATTTGCGTACTGCCAGCATAATCACCCCTCTGGCCTCCGCCACCTTGATGGCCGTTTTCTGGTTGGTGGTAAAGAAAAGCTGCTCGACGGAAACCGCGTCGGGCTGATATTTCGCGCAGATGGCGCACATCCGGTCATAAATATGCTCAAGACGGCGGGAAAAGTCCATGTCCGCGTCGGTGAGGATAGCGCCGTAGGCGATGGTGGTAAACCGGCTGCCCTCGTAGCGCAGCACCCCCCAGCCCACGATGGCGTAGCCCGGGTCGATCCCCAAAACGATCATGCCTTCCCGTCCTTTCCACAGGTGTATAATATAATATCATACCATAGAATCCGCCCTTCCACAAGGAAGAAGGGGCGGATTTTGGGAAAAGACTTCGCCCGAAACCATCGGCTTTCCCAGAGAAGCACACGGATGGAATCGCCATGCCGCCCGCCCCGCTTTTGCCGCCGGCGAACCGTCCCAGCACAGCGCAACCGGCTTTTGAAAAGAAGCGGGCCTTGTCCCATCCACGCAAAAAGGACGGATGCATCCGTTGCATCCGTCCCGCAATCGACCGGGTTATTTGGGAAGTTTTTTGAGCAGCCGCTCGATCCGGTCGGACGGGTCGAGCAAAGGGCTGATGGTAATATCGTGATTGAGGGAGTCAATGATATAGGCCAGGTACTTGGACATGTCCACCTCGCAGTACCATTCCCGGGAAAGCAGCTCCGGAGAACGATAGATTAAGTCAGTGGTGAATACCTTTTCAATGATGCCCTTCTCATAGGCCTCGTCGAACCGCCCAAGCCCTTCGCAGAAGAGGCCGAAGGACGTGCAGACAAACACCCGGTTCGCACCCATTCCCTTGACCCGCTCGGCGATTTCCAGAACCGAATCTCCGGACGAAATCATATCGTCCACAATGACCAAGTCCTTCCCCTCCACCGGCGTGCCCAGGTACTGGTGGTCGACGATGGGGTTGCGGCCGTTGACGATGCGGGAATAATCCCGCCGCTTATAGAACATGCCTAAGTTGATCCCCAGCACCGAAGCATAGTAAATGCAGCGGTTCATGCCGCCCTCGTCGGGCGAGATGATCATCATGCTGTCCTTGTCGATCTTTAAGTCGGGTACGCAGCGAGTAAGGGCTTTGATCATCTGGTAGGTGGTCTTCACGTCTTCAAAGCCGCCGGTAGGGATGGCGTTCTGTACCCGCGCGTCGTGGGCGTCAAAGGTGATGATGTTGGCAACCCCTGCGTTAATCAGCTCCTGCAGCGCCACCGCGCAGTCCAGCGATTCCCGGGAGGAGCGCTTGTGCTGGCGTCCCTCGTAAAGCATGGGCATGATGACGTTTACCCGCCTCGCCTTGCCGCTGACCGCCGCGATGACCCGCTTCAGATCCTGATAGTGGTCGTCCGGGCTCATGGGGACCTCGTGGCCGTACATCTTATAGGTACAGCCGTAATTGTAGCAGTCGGTCAGGATAAACAAGTCCAATCCCCGCACCGATTCCTTGATCATTCCCTTGGCTTCGCCCGTTCCGAAACGAGGGCACTGGGTTTTGATCAGATAGGTGTCCCGCTGGTAGCCAGCAAAAGCGATGGTGGTTTTGTGCTCGCTTTCCCGCTGCTGGCGCCAGGATACCAGGTAGTCGTTGATGCTGTCCACCAGGTCTTCGCAGCCGCGCATGGCGATGATGCCCAGCCTGCCCACCGGGATGGTCTGAAAATCGCTGATCAAATCTGGCATGACGTTTGCCCCTTGCCGCTGCCGCTGCGGCGAAAAGAAAAAAGCGTCCGTTTTGCGGCGGGATTCAAACGGATGCCGTCAGTTCCAGCAATGCAGTTATAGAAACGAACGAAGCTGAACGGCGCAAAACGCGCCACTCGAACTATCTTCTATTTTAAACGATTTTGTCCCATTTTGAAAGCGGCAAAGCGGCCCATTTTCGTATAAAAATCCTTTCTTTTTCCCAGCAAATCCGTAGAAACGCACAAAAGGAATCCTGAATTTGGATATTAAGAAAAAAATAAGAAGAGCAAAGGCCGTATGGACGATTTTTCCTTCCCGGTTAGGCGGCCAAAACGAATCGGACAAAAAGATCCCGGCGGGAGCCTTTCGGTTCCCCGCCGGGACGGCTGAATTTCTATTGGTTGCTCAGAGAGAAGGCAATATTGGTGGCATGGTCGGCCACACGTTCCAGATCGCCCAGTATATCCAGGAAGACGACTCCCTGCTCCGGAGTGCATTTGTGCTTGGTCAGCCGGCGGATGTGGTTGTTGCGGAATTCCTCTGTACATTGGTCCACTTCTTCTTCCGACCGGTTGATGGCTGCCGCCAGTTCCTCGTCGTACACCCGGGTGCGGAACATGTGCAGCGCTTCATCCAGCAGCACCTCCACCCGCAGCGACATTTCCTTCATCTCGTTGACCGCGTTTTCCGATAGGGACAGTTTCCCCTCCTGCATGGCCTGCCCCGCCTCGACGATGTTCTCCGCGTGGTCGCCGATGCGCTGGAAGTCGTTGATGGTGTGGAACAATGCGCCCACCGCCTTGCTGTCGCTGGCGGGGAGCTCTAGGGCGCTGATTTTGATTAGATAGGAGGTAATCTCCTTATTGAGGTAATCGAGCACCTGCTTGTTGGCCGTTACCTTTTCCAAAAGCTCGCTGTTGGGTTTAAAGAAATATTCAATGGAATCGTGGAATTCCTGCCGCGCCAGCACTGCCATACGTTCGCTTTCCTTGATGACCTGGGCCACCGCAATAGGCGGCGTAGCCAGAATACGCTCGTCAAGGTATTGCAGCTGCATGGGCTCGAAGGCTTTGTCCTTGCCGGGGATGAGGAAGTTGGCCGCCTTTACCAGCAGGGGCGCCGCAGGCAGCAGCACGGCCGTACTGACTAAATTGAAGATAATGTGTGTGTTGGCGATCTGTTGGGGAATGTTCCCGGTAATGGCCTGCATCCAGTCCACAAAGGGGAGGAACATAGCCAGCGGTACGAAAATAATCGTACCCGCCACATTGAAAAGCAGATGGACGATGGCCGCCCGCTTGGCGGTCTTATTGGTGCCGATGGAAGAAAGCAGAGCGGTGACGCAGGTACCGATATTCTGCCCGAACAGGACGAAGATGGCTCCATCCAGCCCAATCAGGCCCTGCATGGCCAGCGCCTGGAGGATACCCACCGAAGCCGAGGAGCTTTGAATGATGGCCGTGAACAAGGCGCCCACCAGAATGCCGATAAAGGGATTCTGGAACTGCGTAAGCAGGTTTACAAATTCGGGCACCTGCTGCAGCGGCTCCATCGCCGTGCTCATGGTGTCCATTCCCATAAACAGGATACCGAAACCGGCTACCACCTGCCCCACGTGCTTGATGGTGGGCTTTTTGCAGAACATAATGAGGCCCACGCCGATGCCCACCGCAATCGGCGCTAAGTCGGTCAGAGTGAAATCGCCCACCTTGAAGGCGATGAGCTGGGAGGTGACGGTAGTGCCGATGTTCGCACCCATGATGACGCCCACCGCCTGCGCCAGGTTCATCAGCCCCGCGTTTACAAAGCCGATGATCATCACCGTCGTCGCCGATGAGCTTTGGATTACCGCCGTGACCGCAATCCCGACCAATACGGCCAGCAGACGGTTGGAAGTGAGCACCGCCAACAGTTTTTTCAGCCGGGAACCCGCCACAAGCTCCAGGCCCTCTCCCATCATTTTCATGCCGTACAGGAAAAGTCCCAAGCCGCCGATCAGCATCAGAATATCGCCAAAACCGAATGCCATATTGTCTGCCCCCCAAGATGGTAGAAAAATCGGTACCGCGGTATCAGTCGCACAAAAAGCCAAATCTTTACAAAAATATGCAGGATCTCTTTCAAATATCGAAAAACGACCCTATTCAAAAGTTTACACTATCTTGACACGTGAGACAAGACCAAACCTGCATTTTAGAAGGTTTCATGAATTTTTACGCCGATTTTTGAGAGCATTGAACAGAATCCTGCAAAAACAGTAACAATATCTGGAATATCACGTTCCGCCGGTTCCATTCACCCTGGAAAACAGAAGGACGCATCGCGCCGGTTCGACGGGATTCTTGCTTGACTTGCAGGGAGAAAGCGGGTACAATACAGTCAGATATATTCTTGTGCAAATTTTACGCAATTTTCCAGTGCTTTCGATGGGTTTTCGGCTCTTTTCGCGAAAGTGCTGCGGCCGTTTCCCAGCGGTTTCAACGGCTGCCGAAGACTTTAGTTTTGACCGCTGGAGAAATGGCGGAGGGGCAACATGACCGAACGATCCTATGTCGTATCAACCGATTCCACAGCGGACCTGCCGTGGAGCTTTTATCAGGAACACGAGGTTCCGTTTATCCCCATGCTTTTCACTGTGGACGGGAAGGAGTACCGGGACTGCGGCGATTGTCCTCTTTCCAATCATGCGTTCTATGACCTGGTGCGCAGCGGGCAGATGCCTTCCACCGCCCAGGTGACGGCGGTGGAGTTTGAGGAATTTGCCGAGCCCTTTTTGCAGGCGGGCAAGGACCTGCTGCACATCAGTTTTTCCAGCGGCCTGTCCGGTTCCTTTCATTCCTGCTTAAACGGCGCGGCCGCTTTGCGGGAAAAATATCCCGACCGCAAGATCCTGGTACTCGATTCCCTGGCGGCCTCCATGGGAGAAGGCCTTTTGGCCTACCACACGGTCAAAAACCGGGATGCGGGCATGACCATTGAGGAAAACGCCAAATGGTTTGAGGACAATAAGCTCAACTTGTGCCACTGGTTTACGGTGGACGACCTGCATCACCTCCACCGGGGCGGCCGGGTATCCAAGGCATCGGCCATCATGGGATCCCTTTTGGGCGTAAAGCCCGTGCTGCACGTGGACGATGAGGGGCATCTGATTCTGGTGGAAAAGGTGCGGGGCCGGGCCGCATCCTTGGATAAGATGGCAGAACAGATGGAGAAGACCGCCATAGACCCGGCACAGCAGACGGTGTTCATCAGCCATGGGGACTGTTTAAAGGACGCACAGATTCTCGCCCAAAAGGTGCGCGAGCGGCTGGGGGTCAAGGATATTCTTATAAATCCCATCGGCCCGGTCATCGGCGCGCATTCGGGACCGGGAACGGTGGCCCTCTTCTTCCTGGGAACCAAGCGGTAACGGTGCGTTCCCTAAGCAGGCGAAGGCCGGTTCTTTTCGTCCCGCCCCAAGACGACCTGATTCATACGCCCGGTAACGAACCTTCGTTATCGGGCGTTTCTGCAAAAGATTGAGAAAAAGGAGGAAATGCCGGTGAAAAAGCGAAAACGGGTCAAACGGTGGATGAAGCTGGACAATTCCGCCATGATCTATCCCGCCATCCGCAACGCCCGGTTTTCCACCATGTTCCGCGTGTCGGTGACCCTCACCGAGGAAGTGGACCCGAAGGTGCTCCAAACGGCGTTGGAGGACACGGTCAAGCGCATCCCCTTTTTCGGCATGCGCCTGCGCACCGGGCTCTTCTGGCGTTACCTGGAGCAAAACGACGGAGTTGCGCAGGTGGAGGCAGACGTGGCCAATCCCTGCAAGCCCATCGGCAAGGGGGAGAACGGCGGCTTTCTTTTCCGGGTGCGGGTGGACGGCTGCCGCATCGCGCTGGAGCCTTTCCATGTGCTGACCGACGGGAACGGCGCCATGGTGTTTTTAAAGACCCTGGCCGCCCGGTACCTGACCCTGATGGGCAAACAAATTCCGTTCACCGACGGCGTGCTCGATACGAGCGCCCGGCCAAAGAAGGGGGAGCTGGAGGACGCCTTCTCCAAATACGCTGCCTTTCAAAAGAGGGCTCCCCGCCGGGAGTCCAAGGCCTATCACTTCAAAGGGACCCTGGAGCCCTTTCCCACGCTGCACATCATCAGCGCCACCATCCCGCTCGGGCCGCTGCTGGAGAAGGCGCGGGCGGCCAAGGCAACCCTCACCGAGTTTCTGGCCGCCAACTACATTCTGGCCCTTCACCGGCTGCAAACGGCGGAACGCCACCTGAGAGAGAAGGACGTGAAGCTCTGCGTGCCGGTAAACCTGCGCAAATTTTTCCCCAGCGACACATTGCGCAACTTCGTTTTGTACCTGACCCCCGGCATTGACCCGGGTTACGGGGACTATACCTTGGAGGAAATCGTCGAACAGGTCCACTGCCAGATGCGCATGCGCCTCAATCAGAAATACATCGCCGCCCAGATTTGCACCAACGTCTCCGACGAGCGCAATCCCTTTATCCGCATGGTGCCCCTGCTTTTCAAAGACTGGGCCATGTCCATGGCCTTCCGGGTGGTGGGGGAGTCCTGCTTCAGCGCCACCCTTTCGAACTTAGGGGAAGCAAAGGTTCCCGACGCGATGCGCCCTTATGTGGAGCGGTTCGACTTTTTGCTGGGAGCCAGCAAGATCAACCGTGGCAACCTGACCGCCGTCAGCTACGGCGGCAGCCTGGTGCTCAATTTTACCCGTACCACCAGGGAAACTTTTATTGAGCGGGAGTTTTTCACCCAGCTTGTGAAGCTGGGGATTCCGGTGAAAATCGAAAGCAACGGCCAATAGGCCCAAAGCCATAGAAAGGGAGGAACGGTATGTCCTACTGTGTCAACTGCGGGGTGGAGCTTGGGAAAGCTGAGCAGCGCTGCCCCTTGTGCGGGACCGAGGTGGTCAATCCCAAGGAGCCTTATGACCCCAAGGCAAAGCAGCTTTACCCCAAGCAGCTGGATTCCCCGCTGGTGTCCCTGCGGGGAAGGCGGATCGCGGCGCTGGTGATGACCCTGCTGTTCTTTTTCGCGGGCGGAATGTGCATTTTCCTCAATGCGGTGTATGCGGGGGAGGTAACCTGGGCCTATTATCCGGCCGGGGCCCTTTGTATGCTGTGGGTGTTTTTGTTCCCGCCGTTGATGCTGCGGATAAAGCCGGCCGTCACCTTCCTGCTCAGCGCCTTGCTGGATGCGCTGGCTCTTTGCGGCTTTTTGTGGATGTGCGAGACGCTCACAGACGGCGCATGGTTTGTGCCCTTTGCCCTGCCCGTAACCGGGATGGTGCTGGGCTTTCTGATTTTAAACGCGGCGCTGATTCTCCCGCGGGTGGTAAAAGGCGCGTATATTGGAGTGCCGGTGATGCTGACGGTGGCGCTGCTGCTCGTGGGCCTGGAATGCATCGTGGATGCCTACCTGTCCGGAGCGGTCAGCCTTACCTGGTCCTTGTACGCATTGGTGCCCTGTCTGATTTTGGCGGGATTTTTCCTGTTCGTGGGCCGGTACCGGGCGGTCAAGGAAGAGCTGCGCCGGCGGCTTCATATGTAAAAGAGGTTTTGGCTCAGCGGCAGGTCCAAATGAGGCGGCAGCCTTGTTAGAAACGTTCCGCCGTCCCGGCGGTCGAAAAATTTGCGGATAAGCACAGAAAGGAGCGGTATGCAATGCAGTATCGCAACGTTGGAAAATCCGGGCTGAAGGTAAGCGAAATTTCGATCGGCACATGGCTGACCGATCTAAGCAGCACCGAAAAGGTGAGCCTGGCGAAAGAAACCATCCAACTGGCGTTCGAAAAGGGAATCAATTTCTTTGACTGCGCGGACGCGTATGGAAACGGGGCCGCGGAGCGGTTTTTGGGCGAGGTGCTCGCGGCTTACCCCAGAAGCCGGCTGGTGGTTTCCAGCAAGGTGTATTTCCCCACCGGGGAAGGGGTAAACGAACGGGGCCTTTCCAGAAAGCATATTTTTGAGAATGTGGACCGGTCGCTGAAAAACCTGAAGATGGACTATCTCGACTTGTATTACTGCCACCGCTTTGACCCGGACACGCCGGTGGAGGAAACCCTGCAGGCCCTTGACGACCTGGTGGCCCAGGGGAAAATCCTCTACTATGGCGTGAGCGAGGGCTGGACAGCGGCGCGGCTGGAAGAGGCCCATGGAATCATCGAAAAGCGCGGCCTGCGGCCCATGACGGTCATCCAGCCCCAGTACCATATGCTGGACCGGTATATTGAAGACGAAATCATGGATGTGTGCGAAAAGTACGGCATGGGAATTACCCCCTTTTCCCCGCTGGCGCAGGGCCTTCTGACGGGGAAATACAAAAAGGGCCAGCCTCTTCCCGAGGGGTCCCGGGCCACCCATCAGAAAGATAAGCAGGTCAACCGCCTCTTGACGGAGGAAAACCTTTCGAAGGTAGAGAAGCTTTCGCAGATCGCCGGGGACCTGCATACCACACCTTCCGTTCTGGCCCTTGCCTGGATTTTGCGCAAGAAGGTGATCAGCAGCGTGATCACCGGGGCCAGCCGGCCCGAGCAGCTGGCGCAGAACATCGAAGCCAGCGGCCTAAGTCTGTCCGAACCGGTGCTTGAGGAAATCGAAACGATTCTCGGCTACCATCCGTTTTTCCGCCGCATCGGATAAGCCTGGTCCGGGAGAGGAAAAGCTCCCGCATATGAAAAAGCGACCGGCTGCCATAGGTTTTGAG
>CAMLYM010000040.1 GCA_946491705.1 uncultured Clostridia bacterium | reverse complement strand
AGCAAAGACGCTTTCGATCCGGTCGAAAGCGTCTTTCTGTTCTGAATCGGAAAGGGAAAATCTTTATGAAAAACCGATGATAATCCCTGACTCTCTGATCAGACTGGGAAACCATGCGTATGCGGCGACCGGGATTCCCCATTGCATGATGTTCTGCGGGTAACCATTTGGCCGTCAGCAGCCGCCCTCATTATCAGGCCGTCAAAAAGCTTTTTCAAAGCCGTATACTGAAGGCGGTTTGGCGGAAGCCGGCAGTCAGATAGAAAGAAGGCGACACAGCTATTTTGGTGCATTTGTCCGTACCGCCCGGGCTAATGGAAAATCCGCCGATTATGCACAGCCGATTCGCTGCTGTAATTTCGGGAGGAATATGATATAATGCAACTATATGAAGTCTGAGGGCAGGAACCAGCACGGAAAGGGAACCCGCCGCGTCCGGCAAGGGAGTGAGAGAAATGAATATCCAAGCGAGTATTGCGCTGGACGTCCTGTCCATGGTATATGTGTTGATTCTGTTTCTCAATCTGGGTCACAAAACCAAAAAGGCCCGGCTTGATTATCAATATTTCTGGATTATGGGCACTGTGTGCGTGTTTTTGGCTTTGGATGCCGCCTATTTTCTCTTTTACGGGAAAGAGGGAATGGTTTGCCAGGTTCTTTTGATGATCATCAAGAGCCTTTATCTGATCGTCAACTGCCTTGTCATCTGGCTTTGGGCACGATACATCGACTACACCGTCTTCGGCGATGGATTCGGGCGGAAAAAACACTGTATTTTCTATGACTGCGTTCTCCTCCTGAATTCGGGGGCGGTGCTCGTCAATTTGTTCACCGGGTTTCTGTTTTCGATTTCGCTGCAAGGCACCTTTGTGGTAGGCTTTGCCGCCATGTGGACCTTCACCATTCTCAATTACCTCACGATGATAATGATAACCGTGATTGTCCTGAAACACAAAAAAGAAATCCAGAGGAACATTTTTCTCCCGTTGCTCCTGTTCCCGCTGCCGCCCGCCTGCGCGGAGCTGATCCAAATTTTCTTCCGGCCTCTTTCCCTGATTTGCAGCTATTCCATCTCTGCCCTGCTGGTCTTTCAGATTTCGCAGAACAACGCCATCTATACCGATGAGCTTTCGGGCTTAGCCAACCGCAGAATGCTCAATGAGCATTTGAGCAAATGGTTTTCGGAGTCCAAAGACGCGGTCATCTGCGGGATTATGATGGATTTGGACGGTTTAAAGGCGGTCAACGACACCTATGGGCATTTGGCAGGAGACCGCGCGATTGTCCATATGGCGCAGATCATCAAAAGCGTAGAACGCAAAGATATCCTCGGCGCTCGTTACGGAGGCGACGAGTTTGTTCTAATCTGGCTTTCCGAAGACGGGCGGGAGATGTATAACGTCGAAGAGCAGCTGGAAGAGAACAAAGCAAAGCTCAACCGGTTGTGGCCGCCCCACGAGCAGATTGATTTCAGCGTCGGAATTTTTTGCTGCCGGGATCGGGACCAGTTCACAGCCGAAGAATTTTTAAAGCAGATGGACGAAAGCATGTACCAAGCAAAAAAAGAAAAGAAAAGCTGCAGCGCGACGGCTCTTTGACTGTTCTGCTTGTTAGAGAAAAGCTGTCCGGCCGGACAGCTTTTCTTCGTATCCAGAGCCGCGGGTATGTGATCTTGCAGGCCGCCGCACTTGGGGCTATGGTACAAGCTTGCGCCTTCTATGAAGCAGAACATAGGCGGTACCCAGGCAAGCAACTGAAAGTTCTGTCGCCGGAAACGCGCACCATACGCCGGTGGTTCCAAACGCAGCCGAAAGAAGAAACGCGGCAGGCAGGATTACCGCGAATCCACGCAGAAGGGACAGAATCTGAGCGGGCCTTGGCAGTTCGGTGGAGGTGAAAAAAACCGACAAGATGATATTGAATCCAGCAAAGGGACAAGCGAGAAAATAAAGGCGCAGCCCTTCTACGGCGATGTTTTGCAGCAGTGCGTCGTGTTCGCTGTTGAAGGCCGCGGCAATCGGAGAAGCGCCGAAAAAGACAGCGCCAACCAGTATAGCGGAGAGAATCAGCATAGCGCCCAGCGCCCAACGCAAAACGGCATGCACACCTGTGCGGTTGCCTTCGCCGTAATTACGGCTGAGAAGGGGCTGAATGCCCTGGGCAACGCCCGTATAGACGGCGATCACCACCAGAGACAGATTGGCGATCACGCCGTAGGCCGCGACCCCCACATTCCCCTGCAAACGCAAGAGAATCGTATTAAACGCGATCATGACTACGCCGGAGGACATTTCTGTGACCAAAGAAGGAATGCCGCACGAACAAATCCGTACCGCCAGTCTCCCTTCCGGCTTTCCCTTTTTTATATGAAAGCCGTTTTTCTTTTTCAGGAGATAGGGCGACAGGATCAGCATGCTGATGACCGGAGCCAGACCGGTGGCCAATACGGCGCCGAAAATCCCCATATTGAGCGGAAAAAGAAACACATAGTCCAAAACGATGTTGGACAGGCTTCCTCCGATCATCGCGGCCATGGAACGATGGGGCGCCCCATCGTTGCGGACAAAGCAGAGAAGAACGTTGTTGAGCAAAAAAGCCGGGGCGAAGAGCAAAATGACCTGCACATAGGTTTTTGTCATTTCGAAGACGTTTTCGTCCGCCCCAAACAGGGTTACAATCGGGCCGGAGAGGACCCCGCCCGCCAGCATGAAAAAGAGGGCAAAGCCCGCCGCCAGAAGTATCGCATGGGTAAACATGCGGTCAGCGCCCTGGGAATTCTTCTGGCTTTTTAAAATGGCATATCGGGTCGCGCCGCCCATGCCGATCATCAGGCCGCTTCCGTGGAGAAAGCTGTAAACCGGGATGGCGAGGTTTAAGGCGGCGAGCCCGTTTGCGCCCAGGCTCTTTGCCACAAAAAAGGTATCGGCCAAGATGTAGCAGGACAGCCCGATCATCCCCAGCACATTGAGTGAGGAATACTTGGCGAATTCCCGAAAGCAAGCGGTATGTTTCATCCCAAACCTCCCTGAAAGAAATAGGCCTGCGCTGCAACATGCAGGCCGACCAGCCAGACAGAAGAACGCTCCGGCGGATTATCCGTTCGCTTCTTTGTCTTTCATTAATTCAATTGCTTCTTTTCCTGTCAAGTGTTCCACCGTCATCTTCAGCATGCACAAGGAAACCCATTCCCGGTTGATTGTCTCCTGGCGGTGGAGCGCATCGTCGTTTGGGGCGTATTTGAGGGCCAGCATCTGGATGGCGGCGCGTTTTTCCTCGTCTTTTTCTATGACTTGTATCTTCCCGAACGCGATGACGCTTCGGAAATAGGAGGTGTATTCCTCCGGCACAATTTGATCCTGGTCAATCACGCAAAATGACGCCTTGGGGCATCTCGCAAGGGCGTCCAGCTTGTGGCCGTGTTTGGCGCAGTGAAAATAAAGGGCGCCCTCGTCGTATGCATAGTTCAGAGGGACCGCGTAGGGATAACCGCTGTCCCCCGAAAGGGCCAGCACCCCGCAGGTGCCTCTCTTTAAAACAGCACCGCATTCTTCGGCGGACAGTGCCTGCCGTTTTCTTCTCATCTCGCGAAACATATAGAGCCTCCTTTGAAGTTTTTAAGAAACAAAAAAAGCGTTTCCTTTCGTATCTTCTATGGCCTAACGATACGAAATCAACGCTTTCAGCTCCCCGGCGGTGAGCGCAATATTTTTTTGTATCCTATCACAAAAAGCTTTCGGTTGTCAAGCCAAACGATAGAAACGTTGCGCAGGTGGAGGGGAGGAGGCGAAAAAGCCGGAAAGAGAGAGCGGCCCGTAAAGAACTGCGGGCCGCTCTCTCTTTGGATGATTATTGTTCCTGTAAATTCAGCGTAATCGCCTTGGGCCGGGTCATGGCCAGGATGGAATATTTGACGCCCTGGGTCCCCATGCCGGAGGCTTTGACCCCTAAGAACGGGAAATGGTCGGGACCTCGTTCGGTTTTGTTGTTGATCTGCACTGTGCCCACTTCCAGACGGTTGGCCACATAAAAAGCATTGTTAACATCATTGGTAAAGACGGAGGATTGCAGGCCGTATTCCGACTGATTGGCAAGCGCGATGGCGTCGTCCAGATCCTTGACCCGCAGCACCGGCAGCACCGGCGCAAAAGGCTCGATCCAGGCCACCTTCATTTCCGGCGTTACCTGGTCGAGAAGGGTGGGGTAGAGCAGATTCTTTTCACGCCGGTTTCCCGTCACCAGCGTTGCTCCCAGCTTCAGCGCGTCGTCAATGAGGGATTGGGCAAAATCCGCCGCTTTTTCGTCGATGAGCGGTGTGATCATGTTTCCTTTCCTAGGATCTCCCACCGTCAGCTGTTCCACCCGCTTTTTCAGCTTGGGCACCAATCGGTTGGCCACCGTGTCCGTCGCTAGAATCCGCTTGACCGCCGTACACCGCTGGCCGGAATAGGAATACGCGCCGTCCACGATGGTGTTGGCCACGAAGTCCAAGTCCGCGTCGTCGAGCACGATGGCGGCGTCCTTTCCGCCCAGCTCCAGAAGAAGCGGGGTCATGCAGGAAATCTGGGAGATGTGACGCCCAACCTCAGTGGAACCGGTAAAATTGATGAAATCGATCCCAGGCTGGGTGACCACATAATCTCCGATTTGGCTGCCGCGGCCGGTGACGGTGTTTAAGATCCCCTTGGGGAATCCCGCTTGGTTGAGAACCTCGACCATATGCAGCGCGCTGATAGCGCCCTGGGTGGCGGGCTTGAGCACCACAGCATTGCCCCCGATCAGCGCGGGCGCAATTTTGGAGATGGACAGGTTGACCGGGTAGTTAAACGGAGAAATGGCCAGGATGGTCCCCAGGGGGACCCGCTCCACATAGGAAATCTTGCTGCGCGAGCCGCCCGGAAAGCTCTCGCCGGAGATGGCTTGGCCTTCCAGGCTTTTGCCGATATCCGCCGTATAGCGCAGAAGATCCGCCGAGCGGGTGACCTCGGAAAGGGCAGATTTTTTCTCCTTGGCCACTTCCATCACGAGAAGGTCCGCGATTTCCTGGGCGGCCTGTTCCAATAAATCGGCGGCCTGATAGAAGATTTCCGCCCGTTCGTACACCGGCAGGGCGGACCAGGCGGGAATGCAGTCCTTGGTGGAGGCGATGGCTTGGTCCACTTCTTCGCGGGTCATGGCCTGTACGCTTCCAAGCAGGCTGCCATCTACAGGGGAATGAATTCCGATGGTTTCGCCGGAAGCCGACGCCACCCATTCTCCATTGAGCAGGTTCCCATAGACCTTTTGTCCTTTTTCCATTTGTTCAAACATCGGTTGCACCCTTTCTTGTTACGCGTGTCATACATCTAGTGTTCGCAGAAAAGCCGTGATCATGCCAGCGCCGGGGAACAATCTTCGAAAGCGGCATCGCTGGCAAAAGCCTGATTAAGAATCGAACGGCGGGTGGAACAGGCGTAAATCTTGCCCCGGAAAGGCCAAACGCTTTGGAAGAATGCATCCATACCTATGTACAACGCGGGCAAGGTATGCCTGAGAAAACCGAATTGGCGCCGGTCGCAGCAAAAGGCGGGGAAACCGATGAAACACAATGGCGCGGTACCATTCAAGCAAAAAAGGGGCGGCAAACCAATTTCTGGTTTGCCGCCCTTTATGACAATCAGAGAAGTGCCGTATCAGCCGAAGATGGCGATCAGAACACCCGCCGCGACTGCGGAACCGATGACACCCGCCACGTTCGGACCCATGGCGTGCATCAATAGGAAGTTGCCGGGGTTCTCTTTTTGGCCCACCTTCTGAGAAACACGCGCCGCCATCGGAACAGCGGAAACGCCGGCCGAACCGATGAGGGGATTGACCTTGCCCTTGGTGGCCACATACATGATCTTGCCGAAGAGCACGCCGCCGGCGGTACCGATGGCAAATGCACACAGACCAAGAAGAATAATTTTGATGGTATTCCAGCTCAGGAAGGTCTGACCGTTGGCGGTGGCGCCAACCGTCACACCCAGGAAGATGGTAACGATGTTGATCAGCTCGTTTTGCACCGTCTTGCTCAGACGGTCCACCACGCCGCTCTCCCTGAAGAGGTTGCCCAGCATCAGCATACCGACCAGAGGCGCCGCGGAGGGAAGAATCAGGGAGACCACGATGGCAAC
The DNA here is from genome assembly GCA_946491705.1 of uncultured Clostridia bacterium. Taxonomy (GTDB): domain Bacteria; phylum Bacillota; class Clostridia; order Oscillospirales; family Acutalibacteraceae; genus Solibaculum_A; species Solibaculum_A intestinale. Next base: position 11,560 of record CAMLYM010000040.1, on the reverse strand, counting down.
CAGGATCGGGAAAATGATCTTTTCCGTCTTGGAAACCGGACGCAGCTGCGTCATCACGACGCTGCGTTCCTTCTTGGTGGTCAGCAGCTTCATAATCGGCGGCTGGATAATGGGAACCAGCGCCATATAGGAATAAGCCGCCACGGCAATCGGGCCGAGCATATGAGGTGCGAGCTTCGAGGTCACATAGATGGCGGTCGGGCCGTCCGCGCCGCCGATGATGGCGATGGAAGCCGCTTCGTTGTTCGGGAACGCAAGAAGAACCGCACCGAGGAAGGTGATAAAGATACCAAGCTGCGCGGCCGCGCCCAGCAGGAAGCTCTTGGGATTGGCGATCAGAGGACCAAAGTCGGTCATAGCGCCGATGCCCAGGAAGATCAGCGGCGGGTAGATGCCCAGTTTGACGCCTTGATAGAGATAGTACAGCAAACCGCCGTTTTGGGCAGGCTTGTTCCAGAAGGGAAGCATCTGATCCTGCACCGCCTGCCACACAATCGGGTAACTGTGCGTGTTCTCGGGATGCAAGGCGTTGAGTACGTCGTTGATTTGGTCTGCCGAGAAGGTCTGCCGTATTTCATCCAGCGTTTTCCCGGTTGCTTGGATTAGTTCATCGACCGGTATGGCGATCATCTCGTTGGTGGGCATACCCATCATGCCTGCAAGCGGCAGGTTTGCGAGAATCATACCGAACGCGATAGGAAGCAAAAGCAAGGGTTCGTACTTTTTTGCGATTGCCAAAAACAGCAAAAAGCAGGCAATCAGGATCATCAGATAGTTCTGCCAGTATTGCAGGCCGAACCCGGACCCATTGATTAGATTCTGAATGGAGTCAAAGATTCCGTCAAGCACCTGTTATCATCTCCTTCATTTAAGTACCTCCTAAAAGGGCCTCGTGTTTTCGAGAACGCCGGCCGTTGCCCAGGAGGGCCGTCCGGAATTCGCGCGGCGGATGCTCTTAATGCCGTAAGAGACGCCGGTACTTTCCGAAAGAGACGCTACCGCCGCGGCGATCACCGCAACGATTTCATCGGATAAGCCGTCTTCCGCCTGGGGAGACAGGACCGCCTGCTTGACGGAGGGGGAAACCGCCTTGACCTCTGCTTTTTCCTGTGCTTTTGGCGGCGTTTTTTCCTGCTTCGGACGGTTGGTAAACGACGTCACAATCTTACCAAAAGCCCAAATCAAGAAAATCAGAACGATCAGAACCGCAAATACGACCACCAAGCCGGTCACAATTACAATTCCAGCTGTCATCAAAGCGTCATCCATGTGTTCACTTCCCCTTTATACAAAAATGATTACCTGTTAAATTATGAACAAATTCAATTATATCCAAAAGTGTTCACAAATGCAATTGAAAAAGTTCATATTGTGTTAATATTCCACTTTTTTGACTAAATACACAAAAAGTCAGTCGATAGGGAAATAAAACCAGAAAAATTAGTGAAAATCTGCGTTTTCCTGCGTGACCTCCACGCCGCCTACCGGGCGGATCCAAATGGGATGGCAGGCGCCTTTGCCCATCACCGCCTCAATGCCGTTTTGGTAGGCGTCAAGCTGGGCAAGCGGCACGAATACCTGAATGGTGCCGGCGAATCCGCCGCCGTGTACCCGGTAAGCGCCTTCGTTGCCAAGGAGCAGCGCCGTGGCCGCCAGGGCCACCACGATTCCCTGTTCTCTAGGAGAAGCGCAGGAATAAGCGTTTTGCAGCCACTGGAAGGAGGAACGCCCGGAAGCCAGGACCAATTGTTTGTATTCCTCAAAATCGCCCTGCCTGAGCGCTTGTACTTCCTTTTTGACCCGTTCGTTTTCCGTAAAGAAATGCACCGCCCGCAGCCAGGCCCGGTCGCCGCAGACACGGCGGATTTCCTTTGCCTGCGCCATGACGTCCTTAAGCGAAGCTTCCCGCAGCGCCTCCTTGCCGAAGAACGCTGCCACCGCCTTCATCTCCGCGGGAACCGCCGCATATTCGTTCGTCAGATCCGCGTGGCTGCCGCCGGTCGCTACTATGCACAAAGCGTGCCCGAAGGAGGAAACCTGGAAAGGGACGCGTTCTACTAGCGGGTCCTGGGGCCTTTCAAAGTCCAGAGAAATGCACCCGCCCACCGAGCAGGCCATCTGGTCCATCAGGCCGCAGGGTTTGCCGAAATAGGTATTTTCCGCGAACTGGGAGATCTTTGCCGCGGTGACGGGATCGGTGTTACCTTTATTATATAATCCGTTTAAAATGGCGACGATGAGGATTTCGAAGGCCGCGGAGCTGGAAAGCCCGGCGCCCTGGGGGACTTGGGAAGTGATATACCCGTCGAACCCGCCCACCGAAAACCCCAGCGCAGTCATACGCGCGGCAATGCCCCGGATGAGGGCGCAGGAACGCTCCCGTTCTTCCTCGCGGGGGGTAAGATCGGTCAGGTCCACCACGTCCATCCCTTCAAAGCCTTCGGACTGGATGCGGATGACCGGCTCCTTTGTGGGACGTACCGCCGCGATCAGGTCTAGGTCCACGCTGGCGGCTAGGCACAGGCCGTGGTTGTGGTCGGTGTGGTTGCCGCCAAGCTCCGTGCGCCCCGGGGCGCTGAACAGGCGGACCTCTCCGCGACCGAACCGGGCTTCAAAGCAGTCCAGCAGAGCGAAGTAACGGGCCCGTTGTTCGTTCAACTTATGGGGTGGATAGAGGGTACAAAGGCATTCGTCGAAACCGCCCTGCTCCAATTTCTGCTGATATTCATCCAATGATGCCATGTTTCATCCATCCCTTTTCTAAATTGAAAGACCGGCCAATGCCAGCGCCGTGGCGGTTGATTTTACCAGAGGTACGGTGTGTTAGGCCGGAAATCTCCTTTACTATAGCCTGTTTTTTTGCCCATTGCAACGGGTATTTTTGTTGTATGTACAAGCAGGTTTGGCGCATTTGGCTATTGAAATGTCGTTCATCAGGCTTTATAATAGGACGGATACAAAAAATGTCGATTTGACGGAAGACACGCGTCTCGTCGAATCCATCGCGTTACGCGTTGTTTTTATCTTTACAGGGGGTAAGCGCATGTATAAAATCGTGGAAAAGCGCCGCTTGAATCCGTCCGTTACTTGGATGACCATTGAAGCGCCGCTGATTGCAAGGAAAGCGAAGGCGGGTCAGTTCGTCATCCTTCGCGTGGATGAGACCGGTGAGCGGATTCCGCTGACCGTGGCCGGGTACGATCCGGACAAGGGTACGGTCACGATCATTTTCCAGAAGGTCGGCAAGACGACCATGCATCTCGATGAGCTGGAGGTGGGCGATTTTATTCAGGATTTTGTCGGGCCTCTCGGCCGTCCCACCGAGCTGGAAGGCTATCAGAAGGTAGCGGTAGTCGGCGGCGGCGTGGGCTGCGCCATCGCCTATCCCCAGGCAAAGGCCCTTCACCAGATGGGTGTCAAGGTGGACGTGATCGCGGGCTTTCGCAACAAGGACATTTTGATTTTGGAAAAGGAAATGGGTGAAGTGGCCGATCATCTTTATGTAATGACTGACGACGGCTCCAATGGAAACAAAGGCTTCGTCACCGTCAAGCTCCAGGAGCTCATCGACGCGGGAGAGAACTATGACCTGGTCATCGCCATCGGTCCCCTTCCCATGATGCGGGCGGTATGTAACCTGACCAAGGAAGCGGGCATCAAGACCATTATCTCCATGAACCCCATCATGATCGACGGCACCGGCATGTGCGGCGGCTGCCGCATCAAGGTGGGCGGCGAAACCAAGTTTGCCTGTGTGGACGGGCCTGATTTTGACGGCCATCAGGTGGACTTTGAGGATGCCATGCGCCGCCTGTCCATCTATAAGCCCCAGGAAAAACGGGCTATGGAGGATCATATCTGCAAGTTGGGAGGCATTGTGAACAATGGCTAACATGTCTTTGAAAAAGGTTCCGATGCCTGAGCAGGAGCCGAATGTGCGCAATCACAATTTTGAGGAGGTCGCCTGCGGGTATACCGAGGAAATGGCCATTGAGGAAGCGGGCCGGTGCCTCAACTGCAAGCATAAGCCCTGCGTGTCCGGCTGCCCGGTCAACGTGCGCATTCCGGAATTTATTCAGAAGGTAAGCGAGGGTGATTTCGCGGCCGCTTATGAGATTATTACGTCGACAAATTCCCTGCCCGCCGTCTGCGGCCGGGTGTGTCCCCAGGAGACCCAGTGCGAGTCCAAGTGCGTGCGGGGCATTAAGGGAGAACCGGTAGCCATCGGCCGCCTGGAGCGGTTTGTGGCCGACTGGTACGCAAAGAACCGGGAAGCAAAGGTGCAGAAAGCCGCGCCCAACGGCCATAAGGTGGCGGTTGTGGGCTCGGGCCCTGCGGGCTTGACCTGTGCGGGCGACCTGGTGCGCATGGGCTATGATGTGACGGTGTTTGAAGCGTTTCACACCGCCGGCGGCGTGCTCATGTACGGCATTCCGGAATTCCGTCTGCCCAAAGCGGTGGTGCAGAAGGAAATCGACCAGCTGCGCAAGCTGGGGGTCAAAATCGAGACCAACATGGTTATCGGCAAGGTCCTTTCCATCGACGAGCTGATGGAGGACGGGGGCTTTGAAGCGGTCTTCGTGGGTTCCGGCGCCGGCCTGCCCAATTTTATGAACATCGAAGGGGAAGAGCTGCTGGGCGTATATTCGGCCAATGAGTTCCTCACCCGCATCAACCTGATGAAAGCCTACAAAGAAGGGTACGACACTCCGATTTTAAACGTCCATTCGGTTGCGGTGGTGGGCGGCGGCAACGTGGCCATGGACGCGGCTCGGTGCGCCAAGCGCCTGGGCGCCGAGAAGGTGACCATTGTCTACCGCCGGTCGGAAAAGGAAATGCCCGCCCGTTTGGAGGAAATCCACCACGCCAAGGAGGAAGGCATCGAATTCCGCCTTCTGACAAACCCGGTGAAGATTCTCGGCGACGAGAAAGGCTTCGTCACGGGAATGGAATGCGTGGAGATGGAGCTGGGCGAGCCGGACGCGTCCGGACGCCGCCGCCCTGTGGAGAAAAAGGGCTCGAACTTTGTGCTGGACGTGGACTGTGCGGTCATTGCCATCGGCAATTCCCCCAATCCTCTTATCCGCACCACCACCAAGGGCTTGGAGGCCAATCGCAAGGGCTGCCTGGTGGTGGATGAAGACAGCCTGCAGACCTCCCGCGAGGGCATCTATGCGGGCGGCGATACGGTGACGGGAGCCGCCACCGTCATTCTGGCCATGGGCGCCGGAAAGCAGGCGGCGAAATCCATCGACGCATACCTTCAGGGCAAACAGCAATAAAAGGGCGGGAGCCTACTGCAAAGAAAGCAGCCGGACGAGACATCTGTCCGGCTGCTTTCTGCTATTGCCTTGCAGGCTTTACCCTTCCAGCCGTTTGGTTAAGTCGGCCAGGTAAGCCGCCTGCTGCTTTTTCAGATAGCCTTTGACAAAAGGCTTCAAAAGGGCTTTCTTGGCGGTGACGTTCTCGGTAAAATTCACCGTGGTTTTCCCGCCTTCGCTGGAGAAGAGCCCCACCCAATGCCCTTTCATATTGGCGTTTTCCATGTCGAATTCGTACCGGCGGCAGGGTTCGAAGGCAGTGATGGTAAAGATGGTGGAAAAGCCGTCTTTCGTGTGCTCCACAAACTGTTTGCCGGGCTCTACCATCTCAATGTTCTCCACGTCCCTGCGCCAGGAATATTCCGTTAAGGAAACCACCACGTCCCACACCTCTTTGACGTCTGCTGCAAAGGTCGCTTTCCGGTTGGAGACTGCCATTTTTCCACGCCCTTCCTATGATTAAACCCGATTTGTCCGCCGTGCTTTCCTTCGGTGCAGAAAGGCTGGCTTGCCTACCCGCGGCCAATTGCCAAGGCCGATGCAAGCGGACTATTCTAGTCTCTGCCAGTATAGCATGGATGGCAAGCTTTGCAAAACCGGCGTTTTCTTATAACCACAGGGGATGACCGATTCGAACAGAGGACGGCATTCCTGAAAAACGGAAAGGGCTGCACCGGCCTTTTTGAATCGGTGCCGGCCAGTTCGGGCGGTTTGCTTCCGGATTAGACGGCGCCAACCGTTATTATAGATGAACAAAAAAGGAGCGTTTTTTCTATGAAGCTGACTATGGAACCCTTTTGCGAAGAAAATTTGCCCGAAATCACCCGCATCTGGAACAGCGTGGTGGAGCAGGGGGACAGCTTTCCCGGCGATCAGATTCTTTCTCTTGAGGAAGCCAGGGAAATGTTCGCCGCCCAGACCGAGACGGTCTGCGTCCGGCTGGACGGGGAGGTGGTGGGGGTGTATATCCTTCATCCCAACCACATCGGCCGGTGCTCCCATGTGGCAAACGCTTCCTATGGGGTCAAACCGGGCTGCCGCGGCGCCGGAATCGGCCGGGCGATGGTGCTCGATTCCCTCCACCGCGCCGGGAAGTATGGATTTCGCGGGCTGCAGTTTAACGCGGTGGTACGCACAAACGCCGCCGCCATCCATCTTTATGAGCAGCTGGGCTTTACCAGAGTGGGCGTCATCCCCGGCGGATACCGCCTCAAAGACGGCTCTTATGAGGATATCCTGATTTTCTACCATCCCACGGTGTGATTTTTTTCGCATAACCCGTCCGCCTTTCTCATACCCATAAAACAGACGCGTGTGTTACGCCCCACGGGGCTTTTATGGAAGGCGGGATGACAATATGTATCCGGAAGACAGACCCAGACGTTCGGTGCGCAGGGAATCGGCCGGCGTCACAGAGGAGCCCAAGAAGAAAAGCGGAATTACGCTGCTCGCCCAGGTCGGCGTCTGTGCGGTGCTAGTGCTGGCGGCGTTTTTGTTCAAGCTGTCGGGAAACGGGGCATTTTTCGAGCTGCAGGAGCAGTATATGGACGCCATGTCTAAACAGGTGACGTTTGAGGAGGCGTGGGCCCAGGTGGAGGAGATGGCCGACCGGTACGCGGTGCTGGCCTTCTTTGTGGAACCCATCCACTCTATTCAGGAAGCCTTCTCCTTCCAGCCGTCGCAGGGCGGTTCCTCCGCTCCCTCGGACGTATCCGGCCCAGATGGAACTTCCGGTACCTCTTCGGGTGCTTCCTCCGCTCCCTCCAATTCTTCCCCCTCGCAGGCCCCCGCCTCCTCCGCATCGAGCGGAGATGACGGGGAGGTAAGCGCGCCCGGCGACCTGACGCCCACCGGTGTGCACCTGGGTGCCGGCGGGGAGGACATTCTGACCGGGCTATTTGGAAATGGGGCGAAGCTGCCGCCGGAGAAGACCTCCTTTGCCCCATATTTTCTGACCGCCCCTTTGTCGCCGCCCTTGCAGACGGCGACCATCACTTCCACCTTCGACTACCGCACCCATCCCATCACCGGTGAGGAGGGCTTTCATACCGGTTTGGACCTAGCGACGGCGGAAGGAACTCCCATCGCAAGCGTATTGCCGGGCATTGTCGCAAAGCAGGGCTATAACGACAAGTCCGGCAATTTTGTGATCGTCAGCCACGGCAGCGGCGTGGAAACCCTTTACGCCCATTGCAGCAAAATTACCGCCGCAGACGGCGCCTATGTCCGGGCGGGGGAGACCATCGCGCTGGTAGGCTCCACCGGCGACTCCACCGGCCCCCATCTGCACATCGAGCTAGCCATCGACGGGGTAAAGATGGATCCGCTTTACGCCCTTAGCCGGTTCGGGTATGATGTCGCTTAGGCTTCTGGGCGTGCGGGTGGAGGTCAGCGTGCTGTTTTTAGCGTCGGTGACGGTGATGCTCCTGCTCGATTCGAGCGGCGTGGCGGCCTGGGCGATGGCAGCGGCCTGCGTGCACGAGCTCGGGCACGTGGCGGCCCTTTTTGCCCTCAAAGACCCACCCGAAGCCATCGCCCTGACCCCTTTCGGGATGCGGATGACCTGGGTGCGCAAGGGGCGGCAGAGCTACTTGAAGGATATGCTGGTGGCGGCCGCAGGTCCCTTGGTCAACCTGGGCTGTTTTTTCCTGTGCTGGCTTTTGCTGCTGTGGACCCAGAATCCCGGCTTTCTGCTTCCCGCCTGTTCCTCGCTTGCCATCGGGATTTATAACCTGCTCCCGGTTCTGCCTCTGGATGGGGGGCAGATTCTCTTTGACCTTTTCAGCCTGCCCCTGGGGGAGGAACGGGCCAGACGGCTTTTGCATGTCATCTCCTTTACCGTGCTGACGATGACCGCCCTGTTCGGCTTTGTCCTGCTTCTTCGCAGTCGGTATAATTTCACCCTGCTTTTTACCAGCCTGTATCTGATTGCCATGCTGCTGACCAACGCGGAATAAAAGCAGAGCGGACGGGATCATTCCCGTCCGCTCTTTGCTTTTTATGCCGCCGCAGAGGCCCGGCAGGGAAAGGCGGTACACATCCACACCGGGAGGGCCGGACGCGTTGCAGCGGGCCGAGGCCATGTGCGAAAACCGGAAATCGGAGGTCGGACGCACTAGGAGCCAGGCACATTTTGCCGCTTACGGCCCGCAAGCGAGGGCGGCTTTTTTTTGCGGTGATTGCCCGGAGCGAACCTGTACAATTGCGTTGCATTGTGGAGGAAAGTACAGTATAATAAAACTTCAAGGCGAAAAAGCCAGAAATGCAACGAAACGGGAGAAAAGTGGAATGAATCCTGTGCTTCAATCAATACTTATGGAGGTTCAGAAGCCCGGAAGATACACCGGAGGGGAATTAGGCAGCGTCGTCAAGGACAAAGATGCCGTGGACGTGCGGTTCGCCTTCTGTTTTCCGGACACCTATGAGGTGGGCATGTCCCACTTGGGAATGAAAATCCTATATGGGCTTTATAACGCCCAGGAGAATATCTGGTGCGAGCGGGTGTTCGCCCCGTGGACGGACATGGAGGCGAAGATGCGGGAAAACGGGGTCCTGCTCTATGGCCTGGAAAGCGGCGACCCCATCCGGGAATTTGACTTTATTGGGTTTACCCTGCAGTACGAGCTGAGCTTTACCAACGTGCTCAACATGCTCGACCTGGCGGGCCTGCCGGTGCTGGCGGCCGATCGGGAGGGGCTTTCGCCCATCGTCGTCGCGGGGGGGCCCTGCGCCTGCAATCCGGAGCCCTTGGCCGAGTTTGTAGACCTGTTCATCCTAGGCGAAGGGGAAGAGGTCAACTTAGAGCTTTCTGAGCTTTACCGGGACTATAAGAAAAAGGGCGGCTCCAAAAGAGACTTTCTCAAGGCGGCGGCCCGGATTCCCGGGGTGTACGTGCCTTCCCTTTACGAGGTCTGTTATCAGTCCGACGGGACCATCGAAGCGGTGACGCCGAAGGAAGGTGCGCCCGAAAGGGTAACCAAACGCATCGTTAAGGACTTGGACAAGGCATATTATCCGGATACCTTTGTGGTGCCTTTTCTGGACATTGTCCATGACCGGGCGATGACCGAGGTGTTTCGCGGCTGCATCCGAGGGTGCCGGTTCTGCCAGGCGGGCTTTTTATACCGCCCGGTGCGGGAAAAATCTCCTGATACCGTCTGTAAGGAGAGCCGGGCGCTGTGCGAAAGCACCGGCTACGACGAAATTTCGCTTACTTCTCTTTCCACCAGCGACTATACCGGTTTGCCCGAGTTGCTCGACAACCTGCTCGATTATACCGAGCAGGAGAAGATCAGCCTTTCCCTTCCCTCCTTGCGGGTGGACAATTTTTCCCCCGCGCTCATGGAAAAGATCAGCCGGGTGCGCAAAACCGGCCTGACCTTCGCCCCTGAGGCGGGGACCCAGCGGCTGCGCGACGCCATCAACAAGAACGTGTCGGAGGAGGAAATCCTGCGTACCTGCAACACCGCCTTTGACGGGGGGTATACGGCGGTCAAGCTCTATTTTATGATCGGCCTGCCCACGGAAACCATGGAGGACATCGAGGGCATCGCGAAGCTCGGGCAGCAGATTGTCAACCTTTATTACCGCAATCCCAACAAGCCCAAGGGCAAATCGGTGGCGGTGAACATTTCCCTTTCTTCCTTTGTTCCAAAGCCCTTCACCCCTTTTCAGTGGGAGCCGCAGGACACTATGGAGATACTCCGCCAAAAGCAGCAGCACCTGCGTGATTCGCTGACTACCCGCAAGGTGCAGTGCAAATGGCACGAGTCCATGACCAGCTTCTTAGAGGCGGTGTTCGCCAGGGGAGACCGAAAGCTTTGCAAGGTGATGAAGCTTGCCTGGGAGAAGGGCTGCAAGTTTGATGGCTGGGATGACCAGTTTTTGTTTGACAAGTGGATGGAGGCCTTCCGGGAATGCGGGATTGACCCCGCCTTCTATGCAAACCGCCGCCGTGCTCTCGACGAGGTGCTTCCCTGGGACCACCTGGACTTTGGGGTGGACAAGGCGTTTCTCATCCGGGAATGGAAGAAGGCTCAGGAAAGTACCGTCACGCCTCATTGCCGCGACCATTGCGGCGGCTGCGGGGCCAACCGTCTGATAGGAGGTGCCTGCTTTGCAAAAGCCGATTCGGGTGTGGTTTGAGAAGACCGGCGCCGCCATCTACATTTCCCATCTGGATTTAAACCGGTGCATGGCCCGGGCGGTCCGGCGGGCGAAGCTTCCCATCTGGTACACGGAAGGATTTCATCCCCATCCCTACCTGACCTTTCCGCTCCCCCTTTCTCTGGGAGTGCACGGCCTGCGGGAAGCGATGGATCTGCGTCTGGTGGAGGATATGCCGCTCGAAGAGGTAAAAGAGCGGTTAAACCGCTGCCTGCCTCAAGGGCTTGTGGTGACCGGCGTGACCGAGCCCGCAGAGAAGGCCAAGGAAATCGCCTTTGCCGATTACGAGCTGACGATGGAGGCGATGGACGGCGATACGGCCGCTTTGGTTCGGGAGGCCCTCGAAAAGGACGCGCTGCCGGTAGAGAAAAAGACCAAGTCGGGTGTCAAGGAAGTGGACATTCGTCCTCATCTGCAAAGGCTGTCGGTGGAGAGACAGGGAGAACGGTGCCTTGTGAAAGCAACGTTGCCTTGCGGCTCGTCTTTGAGCATTAACCCGTCCTTGCTGGCTCAGGCGGTGACGGCGGCCTGCGGGCAGCCGGTGAAGATCGTCAAGACGGTGCGCCTGCGCTTTTGCAATGCGCAGATGCAGCTCTTTGCATAGAAACGAAAAAACCATTATAGGAGACGTGAAAAAATGGATCCGATTAAGTATGTGCTCATCGGATGCGGGCGCATTGCCCCGACCCATCTCAGGGCGGCTCTGTGCTACAAGGAGGACATAAAGGTCGCCGCCGTCTGCGAGGTAGTGCCTGGCAAGGCGGAGAACCTGCTCAAGTCTCTGGGCAAGGAGGCCGAAGGCATCCGGTGCTACTCCGATTATAAGGAAATGCTCCGGGTGGAGCGCCCGGACGTGGCGGCCGTCACCACCGAAAGCGGGTATCACGCGGCTGTCGCTCTCGATTGCATTGAGGCGGGGGTTCACGTGTTCATCGAAAAGCCCATCGCCCTGTCCTTGCAGGACGCCGACCGGATCATCGAAGCGGCTGAGCGAAAAGGGGTGACTGTCTGCTGCTGCCATCAGAACCGATTTAACACGGCGATTGCAAGGACCCGTGAGGCCCTGGAAGAGG
>CAMLYM010000039.1 GCA_946491705.1 uncultured Clostridia bacterium | reverse complement strand
CCTCAAGCTGCATATACCCTAAGTTTCCTCCTTAAATTTGGCCTCTCGCCTAGTTGCCGTTTGCCAGGATGACCACCTGTTCATCGGAAAATACATATCCGAGCTCCCGGGCGATCCGCTCGATTTCCGCCTGGTCCTCCCCGGCGTCGATCATGGCCTGCAGCTCCTGGTTTTTGAGGGTCTGCTCCTGGATCTGCTGGTTGACCTGGGCGAGCGATTCCTTGGAACGGCCGATGTCCATCTGAAGCTGGACCAGCGACACCGCCACATATACGCCGAAGCCAATGCAGGCGAGCCGTAGAAGGACGCTTTTCTTTTTCTTTTTTACCGCCTTCATAGGCATATCGCTACCTTTCCACTTCCGATTTCTTCTCTTTTCGCTTGGGAGAGACGTTAAACAAATTATATAACAAAATACCGGTACGTTTCAAGCGGTATTTTGATGATCTAGAAAGTTTTTTCGAATTTTTTCCGGCCTTTTTCATGGCTTTTTGTATTTTTCTCCCAAGTTTCCGGAAAGGACGGAAAATCGGCTTCAAAATCTTGTCCCGGACAAAGCGCAGCACGCACCGGATAGCCCGGCTGATGGCCTGCGCCGAACGCATAATCAGCCGCCCGATGGTGCCGTAATACACCATCGCTCCCAAAAGCTCCCCCACGATCAGGTACCCGCGGATTTCCCCGGCGTTGACCCCCAGGATAAACAGGAAGGTCAGCACCCCGCAGATGCACCAGTAGAGCAGGTCCTGAAAGAAAATGACGATCTTTCCCGTGGGAATCAGCGCCCGCAGGATCCGGAATACGTCGTAAAACGCGCCGAGCCCCGCCCCGAACGCCAGCGCCAGCAGAAAGTCCATCGTCTGGTCGGCAAGGGAAATCCCCAATCCGCCCACCTCTCTTCTCTTGCAAAGTCCAGCCGCGCGAATTCGCGCTTATTTGAAGAGACGGCCGAAAAAGCCTCCGCCGCCGGTGCTGGGCTGGTCGTCGTTATAAGAGAGGCCCTGGATGTTTCCCTCCATGGTCAGCTCCCCCGTCTCAATGCTCAGCTTGTTGATGTGAAGACCGGTGCCGGATACAGTAAGTTCGCCCATATCGGTAAAGACGATGATGGTTTGTTCGTCAAAGCTGTCCACGTCGGACACGCCGGATACGCTTAAGGTATGTCTATCCTCCAGGATCACATTGTGTGGAATCTTTACCTGGGGTTTCTTTTCTTCCGCCATATCAAAAACCTCCCATAATCAGTTCGGTAATGGATATGCGGATTTGGGGCGGCTTATGTCTTGTCAACCTTCAATAATCTCATAAAGAAGACCGGCGTTTTCCTTGGTGGCGTACTCGGAGATGGAAAGGACCTTGGCCTTGAGCGGCTTCTGCCCCAGGGTAATTTCGATTAAGTCCCCCACCTTGACTTCATAAGACGCCCGGGCCGGCACGCCGTTGACCAGCACGCGCTTGGCGTCGCAGGCTTCGTTGGCAATGGTCCTGCGCTTAATGAGCCGGGAAACCTTTAAATACTTATCCAGCCGCATAAAAGGTGCGACCTCCTTTGCATGTAATGACGCGGCCTTTGCCGCAACCTCCTGCAAAAACCAAAAAGGGCGGAGGTTTCCTCCGCCCGATCAGGTACAAATTACTCGGACACGGCGTCCTTAAACGCCTTGCCAGCCTTGAAAACCGGCTGCTTGGAAGCGGCAATGACCATTTCCTCGCCCGTGCGGGGATTGCGGCCCATTCTCTCCGCGCGCTCGCGAAGCTCAAACGTACCGAAACCCACTACCTGCACCTTGTCGCCGGCAGCTACCGCCTCGATTACCGCGTCGATCAACGCGCCAACCGCTTTTTCTGAATCCTTTTTGGTAAGCTCTGCTTTTTCTGCGACAGCAGCAATCAGCTCAGTCTTGTTCATAGTGAAACCTCCAGTTATTTTATCATTCCTCAGGCTGAGTAGCAGCCTGGTGAATTGCTTTCTTAGCCTCATCCCAAAGAGCATCCAGCTCTTTGAGCGTCAGCTCCTGCATGGAATGGCCCTGTTCCTTCGCCAGCGCCTCCACCTGTTCAAACCGGGCGATAAACTTGTCGCACGCCCCGGTCAGCGTCTCTTCCGCGTCCGCGTCCAAAAAGCGGGACACATTGACCGCGGAAAAGAGCACGTCGCCCAGCTCCTCCTGGGCCGCGGCCCGGTCACCGGAAGAAACGGCCTCGCGAAGCTCGCAGACCTCTTCCTCCAGTTTACAAAGCGCCCCTTCCTCGTTGGGCCAATCGAACCCAACCTTGGCCGCCTTCTGCTGGACCTTCGCGCTTCGCATCAAAGACGGCAGCGCCCGCGAAACCGACTGCATAACCTCGCTTTGCGTATTCTGCCCCTTTTTGCGCTTTTTTATTTCATCCCAGTTTTTGAGCACTTCGCCGGCGGTATCCGCCTTTACATCGCTGAAAATATGGGGATGGCGCTCAATGAGTTTTTTACAGATGCCGTCGGCCACGTCCTGAAAATCGAACCGGCCGGCTTCCTCCTCCATACGGGCGTGAAACACCACCTGCAAAAGGACGTCGCCCAATTCTTCCCGCATCAGGTCATAATCCTTCAGGTCGATGGCCTCAATGGCTTCGTAGGTTTCCTCAATGAAATTCTTGCGGATGCTTTCGTGGGTCTGCACCCGGTCCCAGGGACAGCCCTCTTCGGAACGCAGAAGCGCCATGATTTTACATAAATCCTCAACGCCGTACCGCTCCTTGAATACAAATGACACGGACATTCCTTTTCACTTCCCTAATCGGTTCGCAGGCGAACATAAGAGCGCCTGCTATTTTACCTTATCCAGCCCCGTTTTGCAAGGGCTTTCGCAATCTTTTCACCCTTTGGCAGCTTTCGGATGTCTTCGAGCGTAACCACCCGAAAAGCAAACAATGTGACCACGTACACAAAGAGCGCCGCCGCAATGGCGACCAGCACCGCCACTTTCGAAGAAATAAACCGGGCCAAAAGGCTGTTGACCAGATACCCGGTGGCCGCTGTGAAGAGCCCTGCCACAAAGGGGCGGAAGAACACCCGGCCAAAACGGGGACGCACCTTGGTGGTGCGGCATAGGACGATTAAGCCCGCGATGACCATAAAGAGATAGCTGACAATGGTGCCGATGGGCGCGCCCAAGATGTTGACCGACGGGATGCTGATAAAAATCACGTTGCACAGAAGCTTTAGGATGGCGGACACCACCAAAAGCTTTAGCACCGTAGACGCCTTGCCCACCGCCTGGAGCATACTGTTGATGGGTCCTACCTGGGTCAGCAGGATCACGCCGAGACCCAGCATGGTCAAAAGCGGGGTGGCGATGGCCACCTCGTTCGCATTGTGAAAAAGCAAGCTCATAATCGGCCCTGCCAGCACCGACATACCAAGGCCCGCCGGAATGCCGATGATGGCCGTAATACGCAAAGCCGCTTCCACGTTTTTCTTGGTCCCCACCGCGTCCCGTTTGGTCCAGGACGAGGTCACCGCCGGGATGGCGCTGACGCCGATGGAGGTGGTGATGGTGGGCACCAGGTTGAACATGGTCACCGCAAGGCCGGTATAACAGCCGTAGAGGAAATTATTGAGGTTTTCCGCCGTGTAGCCCTCCGGCAGCAGATGGCCGTACATGCCCATAAGCACGTCGGGACTGCTTTGGGAGATGTGGGCGACGATGGATTGGATGGAAAATGTGTCGATAACGGCGGTGAGCTGGTTGGTAACCGCGCCCAGCGCCACCGGAACGGCGATGGCCAGAAGGGATTTTAAGATCACCTTCTGGGGCATCGGCGCGGGGGACTGACGGATTTCTTCCTTGCTGATGCCGTCCCCGCCCAGCCTGCGGCGGATGAACAGATAGAAAGTCCCGAAGGCGGAACCCAGCATGACCGCAAAGATGGCGGCGGCGGCGGCGTACGGATAAGTTGCCTGCTTGGCAAGCTCCTCAGTCGCCACCTGGGTGCCAAAAACCACCCCCGTATCGGCATACTGCTGCATACCGATCTGCATCACGAGACTCGAGAACAAAAGGCCCAAAATCAGCTTGGTCAGCGCCTCGATGACCTGGGAAATCACCGTGGGCACCATGTTGGAAAGGCCCTGGTAATAGCCGCGGTTGACCGACATCATACAAATAAAAAATACCGCAGGCGCCATGGCAAGCATGCTGTAAAGGGCGCCGGGGTTTTTCATCACGCTGACCGCCAGCGGCGAAATCGCCAGCATCAGCACCGTGCCCGCAAGGCCGGTGACCAAAAATACACGGAAAGAAACCCGGTAGATGCGTTTGACGTCCCGGTACCGGTGGAGCACTACGTTCTCCGCCACCATCTTGGAGATGGCCACGGGGAAGCCGGCGATGGCCACCGTCTGGATCAGGTTGAACACCACATAGGCGGAGCTGAAATAGCCCATGCCGTCGGCCGATATGATATCGGTCAGCGGAATTTTAAACAACGCGCCGATGATTTTGACGATAATGACACCGGCAATCAGGATAAACGAGCCTTCCAAAAAGCTCTGCCTATTGCGTTTGGCCAACTTACCTTCACTCCCTACGTCGATTTTGCGCGAGTACCGGCGGGCTTCCTCCTCCAAAAGAGGCTATTTCCAGAACGCGTCCTGCACGAAGATCTCATCCAGCAGCCTGCTCACGACCTCGATCAGCGAAGCCTCCGCTTTGTCGTTCATCTCCCGGTAATCTTCTGGGGAATTCTCCGCCGCATCGTCGCTCACCTTGCGGATGGACAAAAACGGCACGTCGCACTTGTAGCAGACCGAGGCGATGGCCCCCGTCTCCATATCGAACGCGGTCAGGTCGAATTTATTCTTATACAGGTTTTTCTTTTCCTCGTTGTTTAAAAAGAAGTCCCCAGTGCCCAGGCGCCCGCAAACAATATCCGGGCAAGCCTTTTTCACCGCCTCCAGCAAAAGCGGATCGGCGTCGTACAGGTACTCCTGGTCCGGCTTTCTGGCAAGCTCCATCCCCATGGCGGTCAAGTCGAAATCCGCCTCCATATACTGGGTGCCGGCCACGATATCCCCCCGGCGGACGTTGGCGATGCCGCCGGACAGGCCGGAATTCAGGATCAGGTTCGCGCCGTTTGCAATCTGGAAGGAGGCGGACATAGCGGCATTCACCTTTCCCACGCCGCACTTGACGCCGGTCAGCTCAATGGTGCGCTCCCCTTTGCACAGACAGACGGTGATGAATTCGTTCTTGCGGTTGATCCCTTCCCGCATTTTCTCGATTTTCGCACAGTATTCGGCAAAGGGTTTAAACTCCATGTTGTCCGCGATAATCAACCCGATTTTCAGCTGTGTTTTATTCGTCACGTGCCCGTTCCTCCTCGGTGCATCTTTATGCATCAACATAATTTACCATTATATGAGCCAAACTCTGGCCTGTCAACGTTTCCCGGCATATTATACCACCAAAGCGGCTAAAATCATAATAAATTTACAATTTCCCGTATCAAATCCGCCAGTTTCCCCACGGATTTTCCCGCCGTTTCCACCACCTCTTCGCTGGTAAGCGGATTTTCCCCTACCCCGGCGGCCAGGTTCGTAATGCAGGAAAGGGCCAGCACCGAAAGGCCGCAGTGGGCCGCGCAGATGACCTCAGGAACCGTGGACATGCCCACCGCGTCCGCTCCCAGCGTGCGAAGCGCCCGAATTTCCGCCGGAGTTTCGTACTGGGGCCCGGGCATATAGGCATATACCCCCTCCTGCAGGGAAATCGACAGGCGGCCGGCGGCCTTGCGGGCCGTATGAAGAAGCCCGGGGGTGTAAGCTTTGGTCATGTCGGGAAATCTTGGTCCCAGCTCATCGCAGTTTTCCCCGCGCAGGGGGCTGTCGTCGAAGAACTTGATGTGGTCGGTAAGCAGCATAAGGTCCCCCGGCAGGAAGGCATGGGAAATGCCGCCGGCCGCGTTCGTCAAGATCAGGTTCTCCACCCCCGCCAGCTTTAACACCGGCACATAGGAGGCCGCCTGCGCAAAGGAATATCCCTCATAGTAATGAAACCGTCCCTCTAAAAGCAGGCAGCCGGCGTTTTCCAGCCTTCCGTAATGCAGCTGCCCCTTGTGGGAAGGGGCGGTGGACTTTGGAAAATGCGGGATGCTTTCATAGGGCAGCGTTACCCGCCCGGTCAACTCCTGTGCCAGCCGTCCCAGCCCAGAGCCCAAAACCACCGCTGTTTTCGGTATTTTGGGCAGGCGGCACTGGATATATTCCGCACTTTCACGATATGCTTCCAATCGGACATTCATTCCATCTCTCTCCTTTTGCGTCAAATCAGCTGTGTGTTTGCACAAGGGCGGGAACCCTCGGATCTTGCGCTGATGCGTATCCTGCGTCTGTATTTCTCCGGATTTTCCATAAAAGCGTGCAAAAGCGGCCGGGTCGTACTCCAGCATGGCCGCCCTGCCTTTTATTCTTTCCGCATTTCAGACAAAAACGGGAGCTTTTCGGTAAAAGCTCCCGTTTCTTCCATTCATCTTTGGGACAGATTACTCGTCCGCCTCGTCCTTTTTCGGTTCCTCCTGCGGGGCTTCCTCCCCACAGGCACCGTTCTCCCCTTCCTTGTCCGAAGTCGTTTCGTCTTCGTTCACGTCCATATAATCAAAGGAAGAGCAGCCATCCTTCTCTCCCGCCATTTTCGCACCGCATTTGTTGCAGAAAATCGCGTCGTCAGAATTGACGGCCTTGCACTTGGGGCAACGCACCACGTTACGCAGCGCGGCAATCCGGTCGGTAATGTCCGCAAGCTTGGCATACAGCGCGTCGATCTCCGGAATGCTCTCGCGAATGAGCTCGTCGGCATTGTTTTCCGTCTTCGCCGCGTCATACGCGATCTTTCCCAACGCCTCCAGGCGCTGGCTGATGTCCTTGCTGACTTCCGCCGCACTGACCTTGAGCTTGGAAAGCTCGACAATCTCGCCGGTCTTCTTGCCCGCCACTTCCGCGACGGCCTTTGCCTTGACTACTACATCTTCAAAAACGCCCATTACGCTCGCTCCTTACATCGTTAAAATAAACACAGGGGTCGAAAACGCGCACCACGCGTGAATACACCTTTATTATAAACTGCCCGGGGCAAAATAGCAAGCCGGAGCCCCTTGAAATTAAACGCCGGTAAATTCCCGCACCATAGACCCGGGCGGCACCTTACTAAGAGGAACCGGCACGAAGCGCTCAAGCCGGGAAACAATCCGGCACAGCTCACGAAAATAGGGGTTTGTGCTGTCCACCCCTCTCATCAAAGGGGCCACCATCAGCCGGTAAAGGCCCGGCTCAAAAGCGTGGAAAGAATCAATCTCAAACTGGGCCTGCCCCCGGTTTGGCTCGATGTAAAGGGTTTCCCCCCGCACCACCTGCGTCCACAGCTCCAGGGTATACCCTGGGCTGGAAGCGCGAAACCAATAGTCCCGCAGCATCCGCCGGCAAAGGCGCAGGTCCCTGGGAGACAGGATGACCTCTCCTTTATCCATAAAGGGAGTCTGCACGCTGATAAAGAGCTTATAAAGCTTTTCCTCGGGCAGCTTCTGGGAAATCACCGGGTCGAGAGCGTGGATACCCTCGATGACAATCACATCGTGGCGCCCCAGCTCAATGGGCATAGTGTCCGGGGCGCGCCGGCCCTCGTGAAAATCAAACACCGGGAACTGGGCCCGGCCTTCCTTCATCAGACCGTTTAAGCACACCTGAATGAGCGGCACGTCCAGCGCCTGAACCGTTTCCAGGTCCCGCGACCCGTCCTCCAAAAGAGGGGCCTCGGAAGCGGGACGGTAGAAGTTATCCAGGCTGACGATCTTAACGCCGATCCCTTTCCGGCGAAGCGCGTCCCCAATCATATGAGCGGTAGTGGTTTTCCCGGACGCGGAGGGGCCGGAAAACAGGACGATGTGCCGGTTCTCCACGTCCCCGGCAATCTGCCCGGCCGCCGTTTCCACCATGTTCCGATAGTCCCGGTCGGCTCTTTCGCACAGTGCCCGGCCGTCGGCAGATGCCATGGCGTTAATTTCCGCCAAATCCTGTAACATCCGTCGGGTACCGGCCATAGAATTCATACACCTTCTTCTTTTTCTCTAAGAGCGACGGGAAGCGCTCGTTGTATTCATATG
Organism: uncultured Clostridia bacterium; assembly: GCA_946491705.1. GTDB lineage: Bacteria > Bacillota > Clostridia > Oscillospirales > Acutalibacteraceae > Solibaculum_A > Solibaculum_A intestinale. The sequence continues at coordinate 10,498 of CAMLYM010000039.1, read as the reverse complement.
GAAATTTATAATTGAATATGCGTTCGATGTAAGGCCCGTCCGGCTGCTTGAGCTTGGTGACAGCGCCCGCCCCCACCGCTAAGATAGTGTGGGTCTCGTCCATAATGTAGACGTTGTAAAGCCCGTCGAACCCGGGTTTGCTGTATCCCACGTTCTCTAGATTGCCCAGCGTGCGGCTCTGCCGGTAAAGGTAATAAGGGGAAAACCCGGCGGCGCCCAGCAGCGCTTGGGCGGTATGCAGCATGTCGGCCACCTCATTTCCCGCGCTTCTGGCCGCCCCTTCCCCGCTTTGGTTCAAATCGGACGCCCGCTTGAGAGACAGGGTATGTACCGTCACGCTCTCCGGGTTTAACCCGATTACCTGGCGCAGGGTATCCGCAAAGCCCGCGGCCGTGTCCGCCGGCAGCCCCGCGATCAGGTCCATATTGATGTTCGAAAATCCCGCCGCGCGGGCCAGATGAAACGCCTCCACCGTCTGCGCGGCGGTATGCCGCCGGCCGATGGCCGCAAGCACTTTGTCATGCATGGTCTGCGGGTTGATGCTGATGCGGGTGACGCCGCCCGCTTTGAGCGCGTCGAGCTTCTCTTTCGTGATGGTGTCCGGCCGGCCGGCTTCCACCGTATATTCGCGCACCGTGCTCAAGTCAAAATTCTCACGCACCGCCTTAAGAAGGGCGGTAAGCTGTTCGGCTGTCAGGGTGGTGGGGGTGCCGCCGCCGAAATAGACCGTTTCCAGATGCAGCCCCAGATCCTTGGAAATTTTCCCCGTTTCCTCGATTTCCTTGCAAAGCAGCCGCACATAGTCCGGAATCAGCTTAAAGGTCTTTTCAATCCCCACCGATACAAAAGAACAGTAAGCGCACCGGGTCGGGCAAAAGGGAATGGAAATGTAAAGAGAAAAGGAATCGGGGCGGGATTTCGCCAGATACACGTTCTCCGCTTTGACCGTGTGAAGGGCAAGCTTTGTCTTTTCCTCTGACACCAAAAGCCGTTCCCGGAAATACCGGGCCGCCGCTTCCTCGCTTCCTTCCTCCGCGATGAGCCTTCGCATCAGCTTAACCGGGCGCACCCCGGTAAGAATCCCCCATTTTGGAGTAAAGCCACGCACCTTTACAAGCACTTCAAACAGGGCCACGGCCATCTGCCGCTCGCATTCCTTCTCATAATCGGGGTTGTTGTTCTCCACCTGTCTTATCCTGCTTTCCTTTGTCACAAAAGCCCGGTAAGAGGCGGTCAGAGCCGTAGTGGTTTTTCCTTTTTGCAGCGAGGTGGCAATCACGATCTCATCCTGTGCCAGCTCGTACACCACCCGGATGCGCTCCTGAGGATAAAATACCCGGCAAAGGTTCTCCATCTCGTAATGAAAAGCATGTCCATCAATGAATAGCGTCATGGTGTTCTCTCAATCTCCGTAAAAATAGGGGTTATGGTCCCGCTCGTACTGCAAGGTGGTTTCCTCGTCGTGGCCGGGCAGCACCCGGTAGTCCCCCGGGAGGGCGGCCAGCTTTTGCAGGGATTTGCACAAGGTCGGATAGCTGCCGTCGGCAAAGTCGGTCCTTCCCACCTCCAGGCGAAACAGCGTGTCCCCGGTAAAGAGCACGTCCCCACACAAATAGCAGCAGCCTCCCGCCGAATGACCGGGAGTGGAAAGCACCCGGATGGTCAGGTTTCCCACCGAAAGAGTGTCCCCGTCTTTGAGGCGCACGTCGGTGTGGATAGGAGGCAGGTCCCGCCCGAACATTTTGGATACGTTGCGCTCGGGATCGTTGACCGCATCCGCCGCATCCTCGTGCATGGCGACCAAAGCGCCGGTTTCCTTCTGCACGTCCAGAAGGGCGGCAAAATGGTCAAAGTGAGCATGAGTGAGCAGGATGTATTTGACGTGGTAGCCCTCCAGAGCGGATACGATTTTTCCCGGGCAGGACCCCGGGTCGATCACCGCCGCCTCCTTGGTTTCCTCGTCCATCAGCAGATAGCAGTTGGCGGCGAAGCCGCCCACTTTCATACGTGTGATTTTCATCGTCTTTCCTCCAGAAAACAGCAATCAAACGGAAAAAAGCAGGTCGAAGTATTCCTTGCCGTAGTTGTGAAACTCACCCGACTGGACCATCTCGGTGATTTCCTCCCGGCTGGCCCACTTGACCGCTTCCACCTCTTCCTTTTGCAGCACCAATGCAGATAGGTCCACCGGCTGGGTGAGCAGGTAGATGTCGGCAAAGTCCTGCCTTCGCATTAAGCGGCGGATGAGCCGGAAGTTCTGAGGCGGCGCGTCGATGCCCAGCTCCTCCTTGGCTTCCCGCACGGCAGTGCCAAGGCTGTCCTCCCCGGCGACCACCGAGCCGCTGGTGGACGACCATTTTCCCGGCATGGAAAACACCGTCTTCGCCCGCTTTTGGATGAGGTATTCCCCTTTTTCGTTTTTCGCCCAGATGTGCACCACCAGGTGGTAATCCCCCCGTTTGATCCGGTTGCCCCGGACCATGGTGCGCCCGGTCTTGTTTCCTTTTTCATCGAGAATATCCCATAGCTCCATATCCACACCTACCCTTTTATGATGGAATCTGCCTGTTCTTTTCTTATAACTGCGCTGTGTCGAGCAAAATGGTCACCGGCCCGTCGTTTAAAAGGGACACCTTCATATCCGCCCCAAACACGCCGGTTTCAACCTGCCCGATTCCTTCCCCTTTCAGCGCTTGTACATAGAACCGGTAAAGCCGGTCCGCCTCCTGGGGCGGGGCGGCATTGGTAAAGGAAGGGCGGCGGCCGTGACGGCAGTCGGCATACAAGGTAAACTGGGACACCACCAAGGCGCTCCCGCCTATGTCCAGCACCGACCGGTTCATTTTGTCCTGTTCGTCGGTAAAAATGCGCAGGCCCGCGGTTTTGCGCGCCAGCAGGGAAGCCTCAACCTCCCCGTCCCCATGGGTGACGCCCAGCAAAATCAGAAGCCCCGGACCGATCTCTCCAACTGTTTTTCCGTCTACTTCCACACGAGCGTTCGTTATCCGCTGAATGACCGCTCTCATCCGCCCGTCTCCTCTCTTTCTTATGCGCGTTTCGCACCAAGGACACCTGGAATCTTTGCAATGCGGGAAATGATGCTGCTCAAATGCTCCTTGCCGTTGACGCCGATGGTCAGCTGAATGCCCACGCTGCTGCCCTTGGTTTCCTGGGCGTTGAAGGCGTGGATCATCACATGCATGGCGGCCAGCTGACCGGTTAAATCGGCCAGGATCCCGTGGCGGTTGGTCACCTCCACGTTCAGGCCGCACTTGTATTCGCCCTTGTGCACCGTGTCCCAATAGGCACTGACCCACCGCTCCGGCTCGTCGGACATGGCGATGACTTTGGGTACATTGGGGCAGTCTCGTTTGTGGATGGAAACGCCGTAGCCCCGAGTGATAAACCCGATGATTTCGTCCCCAGGCAAGGGATTGCAGCAGCGGGAGAATTTCACCAGGCAATTGTCCACCCCTTCGATGATGACGCCGGAGTTGTTGACCACCTTGCGCTTGGGCGCGGTGATAGCCGTTTCCGGGTTAAAACGCTCCACCTTTACGATTCTTTGATAATCGTCCCGGATGCGGGGCATGATTCTGGACAGCACCACCCCGCCATAGCCGATGGAGGCATAGAGCTCCTCTAGAGAGTTGCAGTGCTGCTTTGCGGCTAAGTCCTGCAAGAACTCCTGCATTTTTTCTTCCGGCAGCCGGATGTTGTTGCGGGCGAATTCCCGCTCCAGCTCCGCTTTGCCTTCTATGATATTCTCTTCCTTGCACTCGTTTTTAAACCACTGGCGTATTTTGGTTCTGGCCTGGCCCGTCTGCACGATCTTCAGCCAGTCCCGGCTGGGGCCGTGCTTGGGATCGGAAGAGGTCATCACCTCGATGATTTCGCCGGTTTTCACCTTGTATTCCAGCGGCACGATCCGCCCGTCCACCTTCGCGCCGGTCATCCGGTTGCCCACGGCGGAATGGATGGCATAGGCAAAGTCGATGACGGTGGAGCCCACCGGCAGGCTGATTACATCCCCTTTTGGGGTGAGCACAAAGACCTCCTCCGGCGCCAAATCGGTCTTGATGGTACGCACGATGTCTTCCACATCGTCCGCTTCCTTCTGATTTTCCAGCATCTGGCGGATCCAGGCCAGGCGCTCCTCCAGCTTGTCCTTCCCCTGAATGCCGGCCTTGTACTTCCAGTGGGCGGCGATGCCGTATTCCGCCGTATGGTGCATGTCCCAGGTACGGATCTGCACCTCGAAGGGAACCCCCTCTTTGCCGATAACGGTAGTGTGCAGCGACTGGTACATGTTTGGCTTAGGGGTACAGATATAGTCCTTGAACCGGCTGGGAACCGGACGGAACATGTCGTGAATAATGCCTAGGACGTTATAGCAGTCGATGAGCGTATCCACAATGATGCGCACGGCGTAGATGTCGTAAATCTCGTCGAAGGACTTGCCCTGGATGATCATTTTCCGATAGATGCCGTTGACGCTTTTGACCCGGCCTTCGATGTAGACGTTTGGCATGATGGTGCTCAGGCGCTCGCGGATCTGCTCCTGCAGACTTTTCAAAAGCCGTTCCCGGTCATTTTTGCGCAGCTCCAGATTTTCCTCAATCTCGTGCACCGCCACCGGGTCCAGGTAATGGATGGACAGGTCCTCCAGTTCCTCCTTGACCGCCCGGATACCGAGACGGTGGGCGATGGGCGCGTAAATGTCCATGGTTTCCCGGGCCTTGTCCCGGCGCTTCTGCTCGGGCATATACTGGAGAGTGCGCATGTTGTGCAGCCGGTCGGCCAGTTTGATGATGATGACCCGGATATCCTGGGACATGGCCAGCAGCATCTTGCGCACGTTTTCCGCCTGCTGCTCCTCGCGGGAGGAATAGGGGATCTTATCGAGCTTGGTCACCCCGTCCACCAGAGCTGCAATGTCCTCACCAAACAGGTCGGTGATTTCCTTGAGGGTATGCCCGGTGTCCTCCACCACGTCGTGGAGCAGAGCCGCGATGATGCAGTCGGTGTCCATTCCTAAGTTTACAAGAATGGCCGCCACATTGAGCGGATGGAGAAAATACGGCTCGCCCGACTGGCGCTTCTGTCCCTTGTGGGCGTCGAACGCATAATCGTATGCCTTGTGCACCTGCTCGTAATCATAGGGCCGGCCGGTCTCCTTCATAATCTGGTAAAGCCAGTCATAAGTCATTTCCATCGTCTCACCTCCCCGCCTCGTTTCTCTTTCGCCGCAGCTCGCACAAAACCGCGGAATCGTCCAAATTCACTTTTCCCTTAGTGGGCAGCAGCCGGATATCCAGCTGGCCCGCCCTATTTTCATAGGCGGCGATACCCAGCTCCTGCAGCGCGTCCAGCGCCACCAGCAGCTTACCGCTCCCCAGCCCCAGCCGGTGAAAAAGCAAGTCGATGCTGCCCCGGTAGCCGCCCTGAGCGCGCACATAGCGAAAGAGCGCCGCCATTTCGTCCCGATTTGGGCACAAAGCCGCCAACTCCTCTTCCCTACATGGTTCTCCTCTTTGCAGGGATTCATACAAGCGAAGGCCCTCGGTACAGGCTTCTTCTTTGAGTCCGGAAGGCCGCGCGTCCTTGACGATCACCGAAAGGCTCTGCTCCCCGCGATACTCCGAAATGGAGAGGGACACCGCCAAATCAAGCTTTTCGCCCTGGGAAAAGGCGAGTTCCGCCGCCGGCATTCCGAACCATACCGCCTGCACCTGCACATTATCCCGCCAGAGGTTTAAGCGCACATGCTTGCCCCCCGCCAGCGGCGTGGCGCTTTGCAGCGTCATCCCAAACAGGCCGAACAAGGGCGCCGGGTTCTCGCAGCCGAAGGGCTCGAGAAAATGCAGGTCCCGCACCGCTTCCAGGGAAAGAGAGGCCGGGCGCAGCTTGCAGTCGAGCGTAAGCTTGGGAAGGGGCATTGGCGTTGAAAGCCCCGCCGCATAGGCATTGACGGCCCGGCGGAATTCGTCCACGTTTCCGGCTTCCAGCTCCAGCCCCGCCGCCAGCTTATGCCCGCCGAACCGGGTCAGGTGAATCGAACAGGCGGCGATGGCGTCGTACAGCGAAAAGCCCTCGATGCTCCGGCCGGAGCCCTTGGCCCGATCTCCTTCGATCGAAATCAGAATACAGGGCTTGGCGTACCGCTCCACCATCTTGGAGGCGACGATGCCGATGACTCCTTTGTGCCATTCCTCTCCGGCCAGCACCAGCACCCGGTCGTAAGCAAAAGCCGGATTCTCGTCCAGAATCTGCTGGGCCTTTTGGAGGATATCCGCTTCCATCTGCTGGCGAAGCCGGTTTTCCCCGTCGATCTCCTGGGCCAGGTCCTTGGCCTCCTGGGGATCCTCCGACAAAAGCAGGCGAACCGCCCGGTCGGGGGAACCGATCCGTCCCGCGGCGTTGATGCGCGGGGCCAGGGAAAACGCCACATTTGTGCCGGTGAGCCGGCGCCCGGTCATCCCCGCCGCGTCTAAAAGAGCGGCCACGCCCGCCCGGTCGGAGTTGCTTAGGTGCAAAAGCCCCCGCTGGACCAGCGCCCGGTTTTCCCCCTTTAAGGGAACCACGTCTCCCATGGTGCCGATGGCCACCAAGTCCGCGTACTCGTCCAAAAGCCCCTCCGGCTCGCCGCCTTCCAAGGCTTGTACCAGTTTAAAGGCAACGCCCACTCCCGCGTAGTCATGAAACCGGCTGGGGCAGTCAGCCCGGTGCGGGTTAACCACCGCGCAGGCGTTGGGAAGCACGTCACCGGGAGTATGATGGTCGGTCACCACCACGTCCATCCCAAGGGAATTTGCATAGTCGATTTCCTCGTGGGCGGACACGCCGTTGTCCACCGTAATCAGAAGCTTGACCCCGTCCTCATGAAGGGCGGCGACGGCTTCCTTGTTGAGCCCGTAACCCTCCCCTTCCCGCTGGGGGATATAGTAACGCACATCCGCGTCCCTGGCGCAAAGATAGGAATAGAGCACCGCCGTTGCCGTGACGCCGTCCGCGTCGTAGTCGCCGTAGACCGCGATCCGCTCAAAGTTCTCAATGGCATCCTCTACCCGCTCTGCCGCCTTGTCCATATCCGCAAAGGAGAACGGGTCTTCAAAGGCATCCGTCCCGTTTATGTATGCAATGGCCGCTTGTGGGTCGTCAAAGCCGCGCCCGGCCAGCAGCACGCTGAGCAGGCCGGAAAACTGGCCCGATTCGCTCAGCGCATTTGCCGCCGCCCGGTCAAAGGAATGAAGCACCCATCTTTTTCTTCCCATAAACTTTCCTCACCGTCTGATTTTCCCGCGTTTGCCCAAGCCGTAGGGCAAAGAGGCGCCACTCGTTGATATCGTTTTATTTTACCACTTTTGCCCGTTTGATTCAACCGCAATCTTTTCAGGTATTCCACAAGCTGTCGTAAATGTCCATCCGTCTTTCCATCACCGCCGCATAGCCCGCTTTGGCCCATTCTCCTACGTTTTCCCTGTCCTTCGGCGCCGGCACCCGGATGGCCAGTACCTGTTTGAGCGCACCTGTGTCCAGAAGATCCTGCAGCCGCCGGGCCGCTTTGTCCTCCCGCGCATTTGCCCCTTTCTGTGCGGTATCGGTTTCCACCAGCAGCAGACGCTGGGCGCCCAGCTCCCGCAGCGGCCAAAGCAGGGAGGTCTTGAGCAGAACATTCCCGTATAACAAGTACCGCTCACCCCGGGCGGTCAATAAAGTCTTTTCCCCGAAGATGCAGGCGGCCGCCATGGGCAGCGCCTCCGCCCGGGCAATCACGGCCGAATCCCCCGCCGAACCGGGAGGAATCATAACCGCAGTAATATCCTTAGCCCGCTGCAGATCGAAGGCCGACAGGGCGCAGGCGGGCGGCAGCGGACCCAACGGCGCAATCCCGGCCCGTTCTAAAATCTTAGTCAGGCGCCGTTTGCGCCGCCAGCGGGAAACCGGGCCGCCCCGGTTTTCAAAGCGCAGCAGCTTCATCAGCGCTCCCAGTTGGGCAGAGGTATCCACCTCCTGACAAAAAAGCAGCGCCGGCAGCGCAGCCGTCCCGGTTGCAGACACCGCCGCCACCCGAATTTCCAGTTTGCGCAGCGCCGCCAGCGCGCCGATGGCCGCCGCAGCGCTCGCTCCATCGCCCATCAGGGCGACTCCCGTTTTCAAGCCGCTCTCCCCCTTTCCGACGATCTTTCCTTTCCATCGAAATTGGCATGGCTCGTTCGCATGCAACCCTTTCCTTCCAATGTACTCAAAAGGAGGCCTCCTGGTTCCTGTCCGTTTTCATGCGGCCGCTCTGTCCCGGTTGCGGCCAGGGCTGCCAAGTGGTACAATACAATTGAAATTGCTGCACAAAGGAGAAGATTCGCTTGCGTTACCGGATGAAAGATGGATGTCTCCAGATCCAGGAATCCAGCGCCGAAGATACCGGCGCGGACCGGGTTATCTGCGTATTCGGCCTGGAGGAAGCGAAGGCGGCCGCGGCGGATTTTGGGCTTTCCCCCTCTTTTCTGGCCGAAGCGTTTGAGAATCGTTCCACCCGCGTCGAATGTCACGAGAATTTGGACCTTTTCTGTATCCACACCCTTGCCCACGCGGGGCAAGCCGATTCTTTTTCTACTGTCTTCGTCTTTCTGCAGCGGGAGAACCTGCTGTTTGCCTGCAAGGAGCCTCAGCGCGTGGAAGCCATGATGGAGCGCATCCGCAGGGACGACAAGGCAGACCAAAGCTTTGGCCGGGTGCTGTGCGAATTTTTTAATATCCTGATGGAAAAGGACACGTCCCGTTTGGAGGGTATGGAACAGGAAATTACCAGCTTGGAGGACGAAATCCTCCTCAACCGGCAAAAGGTAGACTATGTTCGCCGCATCATCGTCCTGCGCAAGCGGCTGATGGTGCTGCGGCGGTATTACGAGCAGCTTCTGGACGTGTTTTCCTACATTGACGGAAATGAAAACGGGTTGTTCGAAAAACGGTCCCTGCGCGCCTTTCGCATTCTCGCCGGCAAGGCCGATCGGCTTTACCATAACGTACTCGGCCTGCGCGATTACGTCACCCAAATCCGGGAGGCGTACCAAGCGGAGGTGGACATCAACCTGAACACCACCATGAAGATTTTTACCGTTATCACCGCTATTTTTCTTCCCCTTACCCTGGTGGCCGGCTGGTATGGGATGAACTTCAATATGCCCGAATACCAGTCTCCTTACGGCTATCCCATCGTCATTGCCGTGAGTCTGATTGTGGTGGCGGCCTGCTTGTTGTTCTTTAAAAAGCGCAAGTGGTTTTAATTACAAAAAGGAAGAGGGCCGGGATTATTTCCGGCCCTCTTCCTTTTTTATCTGCCTATTCCAGAGAAGATAGAATTCTAGATTCGTGCTCGTCGTCCATTCCCACCCGGCGGGTAGGGAAACCGGCCGATCGAATTCACACTTTTCTTCGTTTTGCCGCCGCCCTAATTTCCTGCACGGTGGATTCCTCAATGCCCTGGGGATGATAGCCGGGCTTTCCAAGGTAATAACCCTGCATATAATCCGCACCCAGAGAAATAAGCGTTTCCATTTCGCTCCTGGTTTCCACTCCTTCCGCAATGACCTTAATGTGACGTTCCTTGGAATAAGCGATCAGGTTTTCGAAAAGCACCTGCCGGTTTTCATCCTCATCAATTCCCCGAACGATGGACATATCGATCTTCACAAAGTCCGGCGTAACCGACAGCAGCACCGCGTCCCCGTTATAGCCCGAACCGAAATCGTCGAGCGCCAGGCAGCAATCCCAATACTGCACCAGGCGCTGTTTGCGGCTGGTGGCCTGCTCGTCGATTTCGTCGTTCTCGGTCAGCTCGATAACGATACGGTCCAGAAGCGGACGGTAGAGCTTTTCAATGTCGTAAATGTCGCTCTCGGTGAGAAGCTGGTTGGGGATGGAATTGATAAACACCTTGCACCCGGCAAGCGCCTCTTGGTTGCGGTCAAAAGCCTTGAGCGCCTTAAACCAGGTCAGGTGCTCGATTTGGTAGAGCTTGGACTGGGACCGGGCCAGACGCAGCACGTCCACCGGCGAATTGAGAGTGCCCATCTGCGGGCGCATAAGCGCTTCGTAAGCGAACACCTGGCCGCTCACCGCGTCCACAATCGGCTGGAAAGCGTATTCCACCAGCTCCTCGTCGATAAGCTTGTTGAGATCCTCCCGGCTGCGCAGCAGGAAGGAATCCCGGTTGTAGCTTTCCCGGTCGAACTCATAGAGCTCGCCTTTGATGGTATTCTTGACCTTGTACATGGAAAAATCCGCATATTTGATAAGCTCTTCATAAGAGGTAGAATCTTCCGGATACCAGGAGACGCCGGCGGAAGCCCGGATTTTGATGGTGCGGGAATCCGGCAGGGTCAGCGTCGCCTTGCGCAAGTCCTCGCGCACGTCGCCAATCACCCGGCGGGTCTGCTTTTTATCCTCATAGCCGGAAAGGAACACATAGAACTCGTCGCCGGACATACGTGCGACGACA
>CAMLYM010000038.1 GCA_946491705.1 uncultured Clostridia bacterium | reverse complement strand
AAAGGAATGCCCCTTTCCGTTAACGGAAAGGTTCTTCTTTTATAGCAAAATCATGACGAAAACCGCCGCCGCTCCCGATGCTTTCAAGAATACAAACGATTTCTTCCACGCAAGCGAAATCAGATAGAGATTCATCTTCCACGGCGGCCTTGATTCGCCTCAGCGCGTGGAGATTGGTCAGATCAACCGAGTCGATGAGCTTGTCCATATCAAAACCGACAATCTGGATTTGTACCTCAGGGTTGCTAAGAATACCGATTAAAATCTCTCTGTATAAATCCATATTAGTCACCTCAAGCTATATTATGCCAGTATTTCTGCCAAAAGTCAATGGCAGAAATACTGGCATCTATAATGGGCATGGGGTGTTTGTTTTGATCTATGAGCGAATTCGAGCGTTGCGGGAAGACCGTGATTGGACCCAGCAATATGTGGCGGATCAGATTTTCGTCAATCGAAGAACCTATAGTGCCTATGAAAATGGCGTCAATACTATGTCGCCGGAAATCCTGTGCAGGCTGGCCGACCTGTTTGATACCAGCGTGGATTTCCTCTTAAACCGTACCGACGACCCCAAGCCGCCCGTTCGCCCTAAGCGCCGCAGATAGGGCACAAGGCCTGAAGCATAAAAAGAAGCCCGGAGGGGACATTCCCTCCGGGTTTCTTTCGTTTGTATCAGCCGAGCTGTTCGTTCAAAAGCTCGTTAATGAGCTTGGTGTCGGCCTTGCCCTTCGCCTGCTTCATGATCTGGCCGAAGAGGAACCCTCTTGCCTGGGTCTTGCCGCTCTTATAGTCCGCGACCACCTTTTCGTTGGCCGCCAGCACGTCCTTGACCATCTGCTCGATGGCCCCCTTGTCGGACACCATGGCAAGCCCGTTATCTTTGACATATTCCTCCGGGTCCACGTCCTTGTGATACACCTCCGCCAGCACCTTCTTGGCGGTGTTGCGGTTGATGACGTTCTTTTCCACCAAGCCGATCAGCTTTGCCAGGCTCTCCTTGCGAAGCACCAGGTCATCCGCCGGCTTGCCGTCGTTCTTTGCCAGGTTCATCACTTCGCCGGTAATCCAGTTGGCCGCCGTCTGAGGCGCGATACCCGCTTCGATGCAGTGGTCGCACAGGTCGGAAAGCACCTTGCTGCCCGTAAGCAGACGGCTGTCTCCCTCGCTTAAGCCAAGCTCCCCCGTGTACCGTGCGAACTTCGCCTCGGGAAGCTCCGGCAGGCTCTCGCGCACCCGCTCGATCCACTCGTCGCTGATGACGATGGGAGGCAGGTCGGGGTTGGGAAAATACCGGTAGTCCTGGGCGTTTTCCTTGGAGCGCATGGCGTAGGTTTTGCCCTTTTCGTCATCCCACCGCCGGGTTTCCTGCTTGAGCTTGTGAGCGTTGCCCGACTCGATCAAGTCAATGTGCCGCGCGGTCTCGTACTCAATGGCCCGGGTGATGGACTTCAACGAGTTCATATTCTTCATTTCCGCCCGTACGCCCAGCTTCGTGCTGCCCAGCGGCCGCACCGACAGGTTGATGTCCGCCCGCATGGAGCCCTCCTGCATCTTGCAGTCGGACACACCGATGGCTTTGAGCATGGAGCGTAGCTTTTCTAAGTATGCCACCACTTCCTCCGCCGAACGGAAATCCGGCTTACTGACGATTTCCAAAAGCGGCATACTGGAGCGGTTATAGTCCACCAAAGAGCTGTCGGTAAACGGATCGTGTTTGAGCTTGCCCGCATCCTCCTCCATGTGGATCTGTTTGAGCCCGATGGTTTTCTTTCCCTGGGACGTTTCGATCTCCACGCTGCCGTCCACGCAGATGGGGTGGAACAGCTGGGTGATCTGATAGGAACAGGCCAGGTCCGGGTAGAAATAGTTTTTCTTATCAAAGGTGGTGTATTGGTTGATCTTGCTGTTGGTCACTAGAGCCGCCGCGATGCCGAACTCGATGACCTTCTTGTTCACCACCGGCAGGGTGCCCGGCATACCCGCGCAGCCGGGGCAGATGTGGGTGTTGGCCCCGCCGCCGAACTGGGTGGAGCAGGAGCAGAAGATTTTCGTCTTGGTCGCAAGCTCGGTGTGGACTTCCAGGCCGATGACAACCTCGTATTCCATGTTACTCTCCGTTCCTTTCCGGTGCCGCCGCCCGCCCGAAGGCCAGCAGCGTCAGATCCTCCATATGCTTGCCGATGAGCTGCACGCCGTTTTGGCCTTGCGCCGGAATGACCAGGCTGGGCCGCCCGGTCAGGCTGGCAGCGGTTAAAAAGCGATTATTCTTCTCCGCGCCCAAAAGGGTGGCGGCGGCAAAGTCCGCGTCCGCGGGGAACACCGGGGTCACCAGGCAGTCCACCTGGTCGAAAGCCGCCTTCACAGCGCCGGTAATCTGCCCGCGCACCCGCATGGCTTTGTCGTAATAGTCATCGTAATACCCTTCCGAGAGCATCAGAGAACCGAGCCCCAGCCGCTCCTTCATTTTCCGGCCGAAGCCTTCGCTGCGCGACTTGACGTACAGGTCAAACAGGTTCTCGTAGTGTGGCGTCTGATAGCCGTACTTGATGCCGTCGAACCGGGCCATGTTGCCGCTCGCTTCCGCAGTGGCGATAATCAGGTAAACGGCCAGGGCGTTTTTGACCTGCGGGATGGAAAGCTCCACCACTTGAGCGCCCGCCGCCGCAAAAGCGTCCGCCGCGGCCTTTACCGCCGCTTTGCCCGCTTCGTCCGTTTCCTCCAAAGCCTCCTTGAGAATGCCCACCTTGCGCCCCTTCACGGAGAACCCGCCGGCCGGGGAGAGGGGCTTCTCCAAAGAGGTGCTGTCCGCCGGGTCGTGCCCCGCCACCGCTGTAAGCCCCGCCTCGCATAAGGCAAGGTCAGGTGCAAAGACGGAGAGCTGGTCCATCGAAGAAGCATAGGCGATTAGCCCTGCCCGGGACACCGCGCCGTAAGTAGGCTTAATACAGCACACCCCGTTTTGCACCGCCGGCGCCCGCAAAGACCCGCCCGTATCGCATCCGAAGCCCAGGAGAACCTGGCCCTTCTCTATCGCCAAAGGAGCCGTACAGCCCTGCCCGTCGCAGCCGAACTCGTCGGTTTTCAGCTTTCCTAAGACGATCATGCCCGCTTTTTTGATCTTTTGTACGGCCATCGCCTCAAAGGGCGGCTGAAAGCCGGTCAGCATCTTGGAACCGGCGGCGGTTTCCTCCCCTAGGGTGCAGATGGTTTCGGTGACCGCTACCGGCACCCCAGCCAAGGGGGAGAGGGCCTCTCCCGCACGAAGCCGCGCTTGCACCGCGTCCATCTGCTCGGCTATCGCCTCCCGGTCAAAGGAGGAAAACAGACTGCCGTCGAGTTCGATTTTCTCTATGTAAGGCGTTACCGCTTCGGCCACCGTGCAGTCTCCCGCACGGATAGCGTCTGCCATCGCCAATGGGTTTTGATTCGTCATCGTCTTTCTCTCCTATGCCCGTTTAGTCGAAGGTGGGGGGCGCCACGAACTGGTGTTCCATTTCGTCGGGCGCGTTTTCGAGAATGTCGTCGATCCGCGGGAATTCGTGCACCTCGTCCTCCCGGAACACGTTCTCCAGCGCCTGCACGTAAATCATGGGTTCGGTGCCCTCCGTGTCGGCCGCCTTGATCGCATCAAGGCAGGCCATCACGTCCGCCATCTCCGCCAGGACGGACTCCCGCTCTGCCTCGTCAAAGCGTACAAGCGCCAGGTCTTCCATCTTCGCCAGCACTTCGTTGTTCATATCCCTTTCTCCCATCTATCCTCAGCGGATTTTGATGTGCACTTCCCGAAGCTGCTGCTCGGTAACTTGACCAGGCGCGCCCAGCAGCAGGTCCTGCGCAGAGGCGTTCATCGGGAAGGCGATGACCTCGCGGATGCTCTCTTCCTCGGTGAGCAGCATAATCATCCGGTCCACGCCCGGGGCCATGCCCGCGTGAGGCGGGGCGCCGTACTGGAAGGCGTTATACAAAGCGCCGAAGCGCTTCTCTACCTCGTCCTTGGAGTACCCGGCCAGCTCAAAGGCCTTGACCATGATATCCGGCCGGTGATTTCGCACCGCACCCGAGGAAAGCTCCACGCCGTTGCAGACAATGTCGTACTGATAGGCCTTGATGGTGAGCGGATCTTGATTCAAAAGCGCGTCCATGCCGCCCTGTGGCATGGAGAAGGGGTTGTGGGTAAAGTCCAGATGCCCTTCCTCGTTCTTTTCGTACATGGGAAAATCGGTGATGTAGCAGAATTCAAACCGGTCCTTATCGATGATTCCCTTGCGCTCGGCAAGCTCGGTGCGAATCAGCCCCGCCAGCTTGTCAACCACCGTCTTCGCATCGCTGATGAAGAACAGGGTGTCGTCCTTTTTGAGCGACAGGCGTTCCACCAGTTCCTTCTGTTTTTCCTCCGTCAGGAACTTGGCGATGGGACCCTTGAACTGCATCCCTTCCAGCATGGTCAGGTATCCCAGGCCCTTCATGCCGATGGAGGTGGCGTACTTGAGCATGTTTTCAAAGAAGGACTTGGGCATTTTCGCGCAGTCTTCCACCACGATGCCCCGCACGGGCTTATTCTTAAAGGGCATGAAGTCCACGTCCATAAAGAAGTCGGACAGATCGGTAATCACCAGAGGATTGCGCAGGTCGGGCTTGTCGGTGCCGTATTTGAGCATGGCCTCTTCGAAGGGAATGCGCACGAAGGGCTTCGGGGAAACCTTCTTGTCACTGAAGGTGGTAAAGGTATCATAGAGCACATCCTCGGCCACCTCGAACACGTCCTCCTGGGTAGCGAAGGCCATCTCAAAGTCCAGCTGATAGAACTCGCCCGGAGACCGGTCGGCTCTCGCGTCCTCGTCCCGGAAGCAGGGGGCGATCTGGAAATACTTATCGAAGCCTGCCACCATCAAAAGCTGCTTAAACTGCTGGGGCGCCTGGGGTAGAGCATAGAACTTGCCCTCGTACTTGCGCGAAGGAATGATATAGTCTCTGGCTCCCTCCGGCGACGAACAGGTGAGAATAGGAGTATTGATCTCGTCAAAGCCCAGGTCCTCCATCTTCCGGCGCAGAAAGCGGACAATCTTCGAGCGAAGCAAAATATTGTTATGCACCTTCGGATTACGCAGGTCCAAAAAGCGGTACTTGAGTCGCACGTCCTCGCGGGTCTCGGTGGAGTTCTCAATGTCAAAGGGAAGATTGGGGTTCGACTCGCCCAGAATCTCCAAAGAGTCCACCATGACTTCCAGCGTACCGGTGGGGATCTTCGGGTTGACGGTTTCCGCGTCCCGCTTGACCACCTTGCCGTGGACGCTGACCACCGTTTCCCGGTGGACATTCTGCAGAAGGCTATCGTCATGAACGACCACCTGGGTCACACCGTGCTGGTCGCGCAGGTCCACAAAGGCTACGCCGCCATGGTCGCGGATGGTATCCACCCAGCCGGCCAGACGCACCTCTTCGTTTAAGTTCTGCTGGGTCAATTCGGCGCAGTGATGGGTTTTATACTGGTTTGCTGCCATAGAATCAGACATTCCCTTCCTCGTCCCGTCTTCGTTGCGGCGGGAATATTCCATCGGCGTACCTTCGCCGACTTTCCTACCAATATCCTGAAAATTATACCACACCTTTTTCCCGGTGTACAGGGCTTTCCTTCGGTTTTTGCTGGCTTTTGGGAGGCCAAAGCCGATCTTTTCTGTCCCGGCCGGGACGTCCTCTTCGGAATGCGCGGCAGAGCGTACATTTAGGCTCCATCCAATTCGGAGGGGAGAAAGGAAATGTCCGTCCGGGAACGGTCTGTCTTTTTCGTGCAGTCCACGCAAAGGAAAAAAGCGGGTTTTTCTATAGCATGTCCCGCCCTGGTTTGCGGCATGTAAGGAAAACAAAGAAAATGGCCGGCGTCTTTTTGACGCCGGCCATGCGTGACAGGACTCAAAATAGGGGCAAAGTCAATGCTGCTTTTATGCGCTTGCCGCCTTGCGCCGCAGGGCGACTACGGCGGCTGCGGATGCAGCCAGAATCAAAACGATAGGCATCGTCAGATCGATGATACCGGTATCCGGGGACGGGATCGGGTTCTCCGTATTCCCTGGATTGGGTCCGGGCGTGGGAGAAGGTATCGGTTTTTCATCAGCCACATAGTAGGCAACTGTCAGGGCGTCAAGATTCTCTACCGTGATTTCGGCCCGTCCGTTCGTCACCTGAGCCGGCTGCCCGTTTACATAGAGGAGTCCGCCTTCCATGCCCTCAGCCGGGATGGATACGGTTACTTTTCCCACATAAGGCGCGTAGCTGCCCGTGTAATAGACGTCGGACGCACCCATAGCGTTGGTTTCATTGGTCTTGAGTACCTGGGTGGTATGGATAGACGAAAGATCAATATCATAGCCGAAGCTGTCCGCCGCCCGATACCCTTCCAAAGAAGCAGGCGTATAGACCACCGGAGTAACCGTCATCGCAACCCCGTCGGCAAACCGGCCGGAAAGCTGGATGCCGCTTTGCTCGTCGGTGAGTACCGTGTCTTCCAGGCCAATGCCGTAGGTGTCGTAGAAAAGCTCGGAATACCACTGATAATACAGGGTTGGGCGGTAATCAAAAGGATTTTCGTTATAGAACTTCTCCAGCGTCGCCAGCGATAGGTCGAAATCCGCCGCATAGAAAACATTGAAGGTATCGGTGGTATAGCTCAGATAGGGGCTCTTGCCGTCCCCATCCTTATCGAGATAGGGACCCAGGTCGGTGTCATAGGAGCGGATAATAGAGCTGTCCGTCGTGTTTCCGTAGGCAGTGACACCAGTGGGAGAACTGGGGTCCAGCGCGATGCATAGACTTGAGCCGGGGAAGATGCAGGCGCGGCTGTTGAGCAGAGAACCGTCGGCGTTGCGAAGCAGGTTATAAAGCTCCGTATTTCCATGATAGAGCCAGCTGCTGGTAATGTCGTCCTGATCATAGCCAGCCTCCGCCAGAGCCTGCTCTACCTCTCCGGTCAGCTCCGGTCCCTCGTAGCCTACCAGATTGGAAGTGATCATGAAATTGTCGTCGCGCAGCATGAAGCTTTCTAGGCGGTTTTGGTAGGTCAGCTGCCAGCCGCCGTTTTCCACCGTGGTATTGTTGGCGGCGCCCGCCGTGCAGTTGATGACAATACGGCAGCCCATCTGGGCATAGGTACGCTGCAGCTCCTGATAATTGTAGATGTCCGCGCAGATTGCCACGCCCACCAGACCAAAGGGTGTTTCAAAGACACCGTCATTCTCGGTGCCAAAGGCGGACCAGTTGGGCTCTGGATTCGCCAGGTTTACTTTGCGGTAGGACTGGATCAGGTCGGGGCCCAGAATAGCCACCGAGTTCCAATAGGTGTTGGGATCCAGTTCATCCTTTTCCGGCATACCGATGAGTACATACATGCCATAGGATTCAGCCAGGGCCTGCAGGTCGGTAATGACCGAGCTGGGATTCTCCCCGCGGATGACCGGCGCCAGCGCCCGCTGCATGTATTCCTCGCCGTAAAGCGCCTTCTGCTCTTCGGTATAATCCTCTGGAAGGACCACGCTATACGCAGTCAATGCCATCTCCGGGAAGACTAGCAGCTCCACGCCGTCTTCATGGGCTTTCTGCATCAGTTCTTTGATCTTGGCCACGTTTGCATCCACATCTCCCCACACCGGGTGGAAGTTGACCGAGGCCACGCGCACGTTATCTTTGTAGGCGCTGTTCTGACCGTAAACCGGCAGAGTATAGTCGGTTAGTTCGCCGTACCAGTCGGCCAGTAGGTTAAGCCGGCGGCTGCTCATGCCGGCGGAAGTGTCCCGAGAACTGGCGTCCACCTGAGCAGTGGCAATTCCCGCTTGGGTGGTGACGGCGGGCGCAGTTTGCGTATCATTGCCGCCGGCAATAAACTTACCAGTAAAAACAAAGCTTTCTCCAAAATAGGCCAAGCCGTCCCCTTCGGTCAGCAGATTCGCCACCGCAACGCCGCGGGAATACATCCGGTAATAGGCATAGGCCGAGGTATACACATCATACTGGGCCTGGGACAGGCCGTTTGCATCAGCGGGAGCGTACCCGTAAGACTGGCCGACTAGCACCATCCGGCAGGCGGCGCCGTAATAATATTTTCCAAGCTCGGCTGCATCTGCAAACTCATTGCCCAGTGCCAGGCCGAAGTTTCCAAATTCCGTTTTGAGCACGTAAGGAGCAATGCCGGCGCCATACCCGGCTTGCCACTCCCGATCGGTGAGATGCACCTTTTTATATACATCGGTGGTTCCGTCCGGCTTGCAGATTACCATGGCCGAATAGAGGGTACCTTCCTCTTCGATTAGCGCCCCAAACAGCAGGTACAGCTCCTGCTGGTCGGCAATCCCGGCAAGCGTTGCGACTTCAGCGTCGGACGCTGGATTTACGGCGTTTTCCGCTACTTGACCGGTTAGAGAATACTCCGGGAACAGAACCATGTCCGCACCCTCTCCAGCCGCCTTTCGCAGATAGTTTTCCATCTTTGCTGCATTTTCCTTGTTGGCCCCGGGCTTATCTAAAACAGCGTCAAAATTGACGACCGACAGCACAAATCCTGCCTCCGCCGCGGAAGCGGGAATGACCAGCTGGGCCAATACGGTGACGCACACCACCAGCAAAACAACCATCTGTTTCATCCGTTTACGCATGACGATTCCCTCCAAAAAAACAAAACGGCAACGAAACCACAGTCGGCTTCATTGCCTGCCAGATATGATCGGGCTGAAAAAATCCCCCTTTCGGTGTTGGTATTGGGTACCCTGTAAAAACAAAGGGCGCTGCTTCTTCGCAGCGCCCTTGCTTTCTGTATTTAATCATACGCTTATGAAAAATTCCTGTCAAGTCGGAAAAATGATTTCTAAGTTTGTGTGCAGAATCCTCGAATATGTGAGCAAAATTTAGAAAATGTTCATCATAATAAAATCATGCTTGCTGGTGTTTGCGGATATCCGTCACGATTTGTATTCTTTATAATAAATTTCAAATAGTAAATAAAAGGAATTCAGCCGTAATAAATACTGAAAAGATGTATATATAATCTCCATTAATACCATATCGTAGAAAAAACAGCATGATCTTTATGAAGTAATTATCTTCCGGAAGGGTTGACAGAGATATGGAAAAAGAATAGGATTGACGTGAACCTGGTTCACATTATACAAAAATGAAGGAGATAGTGAAATGAAAACATGCAGAAAAGGGAAATGGGTTGCGTTGGTTCTTGTGGTGGCCATGCTGCTGCAGATCTGCCCCATGATGGCCTTCGCCCAGGAAGAGCAAGAGCCGCAGATTGTCCGTGAGATCATCGAGCTGCGGGAAGAGAACGTGAAGCAATATCAGATGTCGGACGGTACCAAGATGGCAGTTATTTACCAGCGTCCGGTTCATGAACAGGTGGACGGCAAGTGGGTTGACTTGGCGTCCGGTGAAACCACGGTAAAGGTTACCAATTACGATGCTGGTACGGTCGCTTCCTTGGATCTGGCGCCGCCGGAGGAAGCGTGGCTAGTGGGGAATCTCGCCGGCACGAATGACAACATCACGGGCGGTATCGTACCGGAATATGGTGAATGCTATACGTGGGTCACGTTCGACGTGCCTGCTTACATCACACCGGACAATTTGGTAGACGCCACATTTGCAATGACAATCGACAGCTATTGGGCGGAACGGGCCACCATGCCGGATGACTGCGTGGTTCCGGTGGGGGCTCATGTTCTGTATACGGAACCGTCGAATCTGTCGTTTGCCGATTTTGCCGCAAATGAAAACGTTTTTGCTTCCACTCCGTCTTCCGTTGGAGAGTATTATGTAAGGTTCGGCAACGGCGCCGATCCGGATTTAGACATTACGGACGCGGTTTTACAGCCTTATACGAGCGAAAACGGAACGAACCGCTGCGGCATCCTTCTAAAAGAATATGGAGTGGGCGACCCTGTCTATTATTATGACTTCCTTGCATTTATCGGTCTGTCCATCCAAATCCGGTATCGCTGAGACCATTTGCTTTCCCATATAGCAAACGAAGGGCCGAACATTCTTCGGATTTTCCGGCTCCTCCAGAAGCAAGAAGCGCTTTACGGCTGTCCGCAAAGCGCTTCTTGCTGTTTCTTTTTCGATATTGCAGCAGCAAACAAAAAAGAAATCTCTCTTGTCTGAAAAAGACAGTCGATCTTGCCGTTCCCATTGTCTCTATGCAGCAAAGCTCATTTGTCTGCATTGCGAGAGGAAGAGGCAGGATCTTAACGCGTATCTCTACAAAGAGCGTGATCCTTCCTCTGCCGAATAGACCGTCTTGCCTTCCTTGATGGTTTTTACCACCCGGATGTCCCGGATGTCCATGGGATTCACAGTCAGTGGGTTGCGGTCGAGAATCACCAGGTCCGCCAGTTTTCCCGGACGGATGGAACCCTTGCGGTCCTCTTCGAAATACTGGTACGCTGCGTTTATCGTCACCGCCTTGAGGGCAGCCAGGGGAGTGACCCGTTCGCACTCGCCTAAGGTCACGCCGTCTTTCGTCACCCGG
The DNA here is from genome assembly GCA_946491705.1 of uncultured Clostridia bacterium. Classification (GTDB taxonomy): domain Bacteria; phylum Bacillota; class Clostridia; order Oscillospirales; family Acutalibacteraceae; genus Solibaculum_A; species Solibaculum_A intestinale. The sequence continues at coordinate 8,183 of CAMLYM010000038.1, read as the reverse complement.
TTGACCGCGCACCACACGGTGTCGATCATGTTGGGCGGCAGAACCGGCGTATCCTGATGGAAGGTGTAAGTGACGCCCAGTTTCCCCGCGGTCCGGGCGGGGCTGATGCGGTTTGCCCGCTTGAGGCCCAGGTTCTGAAGATGCACATCTCCCCAATAGTAGGTGTGGGCCACAAAGAAGGAGGCGATCATGGAGAGGGCGGCCATCCTCTGGAGCTGGTCGGGCCGTACCGTCTGGGCATGAATCATCACCGGTCGGGTAGAGGATGCGTTCGGATACGAGGAAAGCGCCTTTTCAAAGCCGTCGATCAGCTGTTGGGCCGCCGCGTCCCCGTTGCAGTGGGTGAGAAGCGGAACGCCGTCCTGAAGTGCCTGGCAAATGAGCGAGTATACCTGTTTGTCCGTGTAAATCGGATAGCCCCGGTATCCGTCGGGCGAGGTGGCGTAGGGTTCCGACAGCCAAGCGGTCTTTCCCTGGGGAGAGCCGTCCAGGAACATCTTGTATCCGCCGATTCTCAGCCGGTTTTGGTACTCCTTGCAATAAGCAGGATTCTCCGTTCGAAGCGATCGGTGGCCGTTAAGCGCCGCATAGCCCACCACGTCCACCAAAAAGCGCTTTGCCTGGGCCATGGCCTTGAGCATGGCCCATTCTCCGGGCCTGGTAAACCCGTCCTGCACGGTGGTGATACCGTTTTGCAGATAGACCTTTTGAGCCGCGTCCAGCTGATCCAGGAGCTGTTCCAAGGTAGGCTGCGGGAGCTTGGAGGAAAGGGACGTAAAAGCGGTTTCCTCCAGGTAGCCGTTTGGCTCCATAGTGCCTTCCATCCGGCCGATTTTGCCACCCTCCGGGTCGGGGGTGTGGCTGGTGACGCCGAGGGCGGTGAGAGCCGCGGAGTTGGCCACGCCCATATGCCCGGAGGCGTGGGTAATGAGTACGGGCGTATCCGGAAAAGCCCGGTCCAGCACTTCCTTGGTGGGATGGGCTTTCTCTTTGAGAAAGTTATGGTCGTACCCGAAGCCAGTTAGCCATTGTCCGGCCGGGATGGTGCGTTTGTGCTGGAATTCCTCAAGGCGCGAAACCATGTCGTCAAAGCTGCCCGCACCGTCCAAAGGCGCCAGCCCCATGGTGCTGGCCAAGGCGGTGATGTGGCTGTGCGGATCAAGAAAGGCGGGCAGCAGGGTCTTTCCATGGAGATGCTCCAGCACGGTTTGCTCATCCTTTTGGGCCAGAATGTCCCGCAGGCTTCCGGCCTGGGAAATGATTCCGTCTTTCACCAGAATGGCTTCCACCGTAATGGGTTCTTCCATGGTCAAAATGTCGCCGCCGTAATAGATGGTCTGTTTCATATCAAGTTCCCCCTTTCCAAAGATGCCTCTACCGGTTAGTATAGGCTGGATTTCGCAAACATGCAACCGGATTGCCGCTCCGGTGCGAAAATCCAGAATGTTCCTGGCCGGGAGGGAGAAGCGTGCGGCTGTTTTATGGATGAATGCCGGTTTCCCTGCTAAAAAAGCTTCGTCGGCAGACAAGGCGCATTGGGAGCCATTCAGGAGCGTAGCACGCACATTTGTAAAAAACAACAGCCGTTCTCTGGAGGTGTTTCCTCCAGAGAACGGCTGGCCGCCGTCATGCGGTTTTGGATCATTATTTGAGTTGGGCGATGGTGACGCCTTGCTCTCCTTCGCCGTAGACCCCCGAACGGAAGGTGAGGATGCTCGGATGGGTGCGCAGGTGCTTTTGCACAGCGGTGCGCAGCACGCCGGTCCCCTTGCCGTGGATGATGGTGATCTCTTCGATGCCGTTTAATAGGCTCTGGTCGATGAACTGGTCTAAGTCCATCAGCGCTTCGTCGGCCGCCTTGCCCCGCAGATCCACAGAGGTTTCCGCCCGGGCGGTTGCCCGGCTGGCCACGTTTCGGATGGCCGACCGGGCGGGCTTCGCCTTTTTCGCCGCCGTCAGCCGCACCGACGTAAGCGGCACCCTTGTTTTGATAATCCCGGCCTGGACTTCTACGTTCCCCTTGCTGTCCGGCAGGCTGATAACGGTGCCGACTGTGCCCAGGGATGTGATGAGCACCGTGTCTCCCACCTTCAGCGGCCTGGGCAGCACATAATCCTCATCCGTCTGTTCCTTGATCGGGTCCGCCAGATCGTCTAGGCGCCGCAGCTTGGCCTTGAGCTCCGCCTTTGCCTGGGCGGCTTTGAGGCTGAACTCGGCCGCATCCTTTTGCTTTCGCAAAGCATCCAGCTCGTCCATCAACTGATGAGCCTGGCGCTTGGCCTGCTCGACGATGTCCCGCGCCCGCACCCGGGCCGCCTCCAATTCCCGATCCCGGTCCCGTTCCATTCTGGCCAGCCGGTCGTTTGCTTCCTTTGCCGCCCGTTCGGCAGCCAGGCGCATGGCCTCCGCCTCCTGCCGGCGCTCTTCCATGGACTGGCGGCTTTGCTCAAGCTTGTCCACCACGTCCTCGAATCTGGTGCTTTCCGCACTTACCAGATGTCTAGCCCGCTCTACCACCGGTGCAGGCATTCCCAGCCGTTCGCTGATGGCGAAGGCGTTGGAGCGCCCGGGAATGCCGATGAGCAGCCGGTAGGTGGGGCGCAGGGTCTTTACGTCGAATTCGCAGCATCCGTTTTCCACGCCCGGCGTCTGCAGCGCGTAGGCCTTCAGCTCCGCGTAATGGGTGGTGGCGCACAGGCGCGCCCCCTTTGCCCGCAGGTTTTCCAAGATCGCCATGGCCAGGGCTGCGCCCTCAATGGGATCGGTGCCCGCGCCCAGCTCGTCCAAAAGGACCAGGGAACGGTCGTCCGCTTCCCCGAGAATGGAGATGATGTTGGTCATGTGGGCTGAGAAGGTGGACAAGGACTGCTCGATGCTCTGCTCATCTCCAATGTCCGCCAGCACATGGTCGAACAAGGACACCGCGCTCCCGTCCGACACCGGGATCATCAGGCCGCACATGGTCATCAAAGTGAGAAGCCCCACCGTTTTCAGCGCCACCGTCTTACCGCCCGTGTTGGGTCCGGTGATGACCAGAGTGTCGAACTGGTAGCCTAGCAAAATGTCGGTCGCCACCACCTGCTTGGGGTCGATAAGGGGATGGCGGGCTTTTTTTAGGTTGATTTTCCCCGCCTCGTTGACGGCGGGGACCGAAGCTTTCATAGTATAGGCGAGCCTAGCTTTGCTGAAGATGAGCCCCAACTCCACCGCCAGCGCGTAGCTGCGGTTTAAACTTTCCGAAAAGGACCCAACCTCGGCGGACAGTTCAAAGAGAATCCGCTCGATTTCGGCCGCTTCCTTTGCCTTGAGAACTTTAAGCTCATTGTTGGCCTGCACCGCGCCGATGGGCTCGACAAATACCGTCGCCCCGCTGGACGACGTGTCGTGCACGAGCCCGGGCACGTCTGCCCGGTGCTCCGCCTTCACCGGCACCACGAACCGGTCGGACCGGATGGTGACGATGGGGTCCTGCAGGTACCGCTGGTAGGCAGGGGAGCGTACCAGCTTGTCCAACTGCTCGCGCACCTTGGAGGAAGCCGCCCGCATCTTGCGCCGGATATCATGCAACGCGGGGGAGGCGGCATCCGCCATCTCCTCTTCCGACAGAATGCAGGCGTGAATGCGGCTTTCCAGGTATTTGTTGGGGAAGATTGCGCCGAATAGGTCGTCTAAGCAGGTTTGCACCCCTTCGCAGTGGGCGCGCCAGTCGGTCAGGGAACGCATCACCCGCAGGTTTTCCGCAATGTCCAAAAGCTCGCGCATACTGAGAGCTCCGCCGGCGTTGGCCCTGGCCATGGCGTTGGCCATGTTTTTGAGCCCGCCGAAGGAAGGGCTCCCAAACCGGCCGATGAGCATGTGGGCGTCCTGCGTCTGGGCCAGAAGATGCTCCACCTCATGCAGGTCGCTGGAAGGCGTTAGCTCCAGCGCAAGCCTGGCGCAGTCCTCACAAGGGGCTTCCTTTGCCAGCATGGCAAGCACCTTGGGAAGCTCCAGCGCCCGCTGATGATGAGAAAGTGTTTTATCGCTCATATATGTAATCTCCATTTCTGTGACGAATTCCAAAAGCAAAAGGCCCTATCCCGCGAAATCCACTAAACCGTGGTAAAACTGCAGGGTGGGAAACCCCCGGTCGAGCTGCGTTAGCAGATAGCGTTCGCAGGCGTCCGACAGGATCCGAAGGCTTTTCTCCGGCAGGGAAAAGGAAAAAAGCTTCTCCGGCTCGGCATAGACAATGTGGCGCATGGCAAAGAGCACGCCCTTAGGAAGCCGTGCAGAAGGTTCCGCCGCCGGCCCGCAGGCCATACAGCGAAGCCGCCCGCTTCGCAAAAGCAGCTGCATCTCCGCCGCCTCATAGCAGCCGCAGGCTTCGCACATGGTCAAATCCGGCATATACCCCGCCATGGACAAAAGCCGCAGCTCAAACACCGGCTTTAGAAAAGCCGGCGGCCGTTTCTCCCTTGCCAGCATGGAAAGGGTGTTGAGAACAAAGCGGAGCGTCTCCTCCGCGTCCTCCTCCTTGGGCGCCAGGTTCAAGCACAGCTCGCAGAAATACTGGGCCAGGGACAATAATACCAAATCCTCGCGCAAATGAAAAAACACCTCGATGGGCTCCGCCTCGTTCACCGTGTATTTGTCCCGGCCAAAGTAAAGGGTCAGCCGGGAATACGAAAGCAGAGAGGTCGCCGAGGTGTTTTTGCTTTTGATGCGCCGCGCTTTGTTGGCAAACGCCCGGATCACGCCGCGATCCCTGGTCAGTATGGTGATGATCCGGTCGTCTTCACCGGTATTCTGTTCTCTGAGAATCAGGCCGTTGGTGCTCAGAAGCATGGCGAAAATCCCCCTGTGCCGATTTAGCCGCCGGGATGCCGCGGTAATTGAGATAGTCCCGCACACTGCCGGTTTTTTCAAACGCAGACCACAAATCGTTTCGTTCCATTTTCCCAGTGCCTCCCTATCCGAATATTCTGGTTCTGTTTTCATTGTAACCGTTCTCTACTAGGATATTATAGGGAAATGGTGGGGAATATGTGAAACTTTTTTAAAAAATTCAATTTAGACTCTCTAAAATTATTCGTTATACCCGAAACTGCGCAAAAGTCCCTGCCGGTTACGCCAATCTTCCTTGACCTTTACCCAGCATTGCAGATTGATTTTGCAGTCGAAAAACCGCTCCATGTCCGCCCGGGCCTTAGAGCCCACCGCCTTTAACATGGCGCCCTGCTTGCCGATGATGATGCCCTTATGGCTCTGCTTTTCGCAGTAGATCACCGCTTCTAGGTCGGTGATGCCGCTTCCGTCCTCCCGTTCCCGCATGGTTTCCACCGAAACGGCCACCCCGTGGGGAATCTCCTTGTCCAGCAGCTCCAGAAGCTTTTCTCGGATGATCTCGCCCGCCAGCACCTTTTCCGGCATGTCGGTTAGAGCGTCGTCGTCAAAAAAGTGCGGTCCGGATACGGCGTGCTTCTTGAGCTCGGCAATGAGCTCGTCCATCCCGCTGCCCTTCAGGGCGGACACCGGTACCACCGCGTCGAACTCGTAGAGGGAGGAGAGCTGCAAGATACGCGACAGGAGGGCTTCCTTGTTCGCAAGCAGGTCGATTTTATTGATGGCCAGGATGGCCGGCATATGGTTTTTCTTAAAATTCTGGATGAGGGACAGCTCCGATTCCGTCAGCTCCCCCTCCGGCTCCACCACCAGCAGGCAGGCGTCCACTCCCGACACCGACTCGCTCACCGTCTTGACCATATAATCGCCCAAACGGGTGCGGGGCTTATGAAGGCCGGGCGTGTCGATAAACACCAGCTGGGTTTCTCCCTGAGTGAGCACCCCCATGATGCGGGTGCGGGTGGTCTGGGGCTTCGGGGAGACGATCGCCACCTTCTGCCCGAGCATGGCGTTCATGATGGAGGACTTGCCCACATTGGGTTTGCCTACAATGGAAAGAAAAGCGGACTTGGTTTTGGGTTGAGAATTGGCTTGTTTTTTCATAAAACTCCTTTGTATAACCGCCGCCAACGCAGCCGGCGTTTGTTTGATGCAGGGTCCTTGCCGGGCCTGATGACAGGGTTACCGCTTTGCCAGAGAAACCAGAGTCGAAACGATGACCGCCAGCATGGCCGCCGCCGTGACTATGGATAGAACCAGAGCGGCCGCTGGAACCGGGATGAGGAACAGATAGACAACCGCCGCGATGTAATAGGCGGCTTCCAGCAATAAGCACGACTGAAACCCTATATTTGCAAAAGAAAACCGCTGCAACCCCAGCAAAAAGAGAAGCGAAAGGACACCGATTGCGCCGCCGGCAATCAAAATAGCGGTCATGGCCGGGGCGGACAGGACATTCGCCGCAGGAGGGGATACGAGGCCCGAAACGGCTCCTGCGATGAAGAGAAGCGACACCAGCAGCCCCCGCACCCATGGAGTGCGTTTTCGGGCATACGAACGTCTTCGTGAACGGGTCATTTCAAACAGCCTCCTTTTGCTTTTAAGGCGATTTTTCCGAAAATATGAGGATATGCCTGCCGTGTTGGGAATGCATACCGACTTACAGGCTTGTCCGTGCAGTTGAAAAAGGAAGCCCGATCGGATTCACCGATTTTCGATCCAGCGGCAATGCTTGTTGCCGACGAAAGAAAGGTTTTGTATCACGCACGAAAACCATCCGGCAAGATGACGGCCGGATGGATGTCTTTATTTTTTATGTTCGTTTGGTTTGCGGTTGGTTTTCACCACCGTGCGCATCCGGTTGGGCCCGGCAAAGATAAAAATGAGGGCCAGCACCGTAAAGACGCCGGCAACGATGAGCATGGACGGGTTTTCCGTGAAATACCGCCCGATGCTGCAAAAGCCTTCCGGCTTCCAGAAGATGCACAGCGCCACCCCGACCGCGCCCGCCGCGGTGACGAACACCGCGCCTGCCGCCGTATCCTTGGCAATCCGGGCTAAAGGATCGAAGCTGGGAGAAGAGATGTCCACGAATTCTTCAATTGCCGTGTTGATGATTTCGGCCGCAATGACCATCACGATGCTGATGATCAGCACCGCGTATTCCACATTGGACAGCGGGAAGAAATGAGACAGGGTGAACACGTAAACGGCCACCACCAGATGAATCCTCATGTTCCGCTCGTTGCAGATGCAAAACAGGATGCCCCGCAGCGCAAAACGGAAGCTTCGCAGCAGACTTCTCATGGCGCTCCTTAGATCTCGTCCTCGTCCTGGAACGCATAGCTGGCGTTCCGGGGCAGGCCCAGCATAATCAGCACCGCTTCTTCCTTTTCGCGCATCTTCACCGCTTCCAGGCCCCCGTCCTCATGGTCGTACCCCAGCAGGTGGAGCATGGAATGGGCGGTCAGGAAGCCCACCTCCCGCTGCAGAGAATGGCCGTAACGGCTGGCCTGGTCCACGGCGTGCTCCATAGAGATGATGATGTCTCCCAGGATTTTCGCGCCGGTGGCAGGATCGATCTCATAATCGTCCCCTTCCCCCATAGGGAAGGAAAGCACGTCGGTAGAAATGTCCTTACCGCGGAACTTTGCGTTGAGCTCGCGGATCTGCTGGTCGTTGACAAAGCTGACGCTGATTTCCGCGGAGCCCTGAAATTTTTCCATGGTCAGCACGGCGTTGCAGGTGCGGCGCACCAGCAGGCGCAGGCCGGTGGGGATTTTGACTTCCTTCTGGCGGTTTTCAATCATGACCTTGATCTTATCCATGGCTGCTCCTCCGTTTTGCTTCCTCGCGGCGTTCGTTGGCCCGCTCATAGGCTTTGATGATCTCCTGCACGAGCTTGTGACGCACCACGTCTTTTTCGTTGAACTGGCAGATGGCGATGTCGTCGATCCCTTTTAAAATCCGCATGACCTCCACAAGGCCCGACCGTTTTCCTTCGCCCAAATCCACCTGGGTAATATCGCCGGTGACGACGATCTTCGAATTAAACCCTAAGCGGGTCAAAAACATTTTCATCTGCTCGGGCGTGGTGTTCTGCGCTTCGTCGAGGATAATAAAGCTGTCGTCCAGGGTGCGCCCGCGCATGTAGGCGAGCGGCGCCACCTCGATGTTCCCCCGTTCCAGGTACTTCTGGTAGGTTTCCGCTCCCAGCATGTCAAAAAGCGCGTCGTACAATGGCCGCAGATAGGGGTCGACCTTGCTTTGCAGGTCCCCGGGCAGAAAGCCCAGCTTTT
>CAMLYM010000037.1 GCA_946491705.1 uncultured Clostridia bacterium | reverse complement strand
GCCTGGTGGCCCCCACCTCCCACGAACGGGCGGCCAAAATTGCAAAAGGTGCCAAGGGCTTTCTTTACTGCGTGTCCTCCACCGGGGTCACCGGGATGCGTTCCGGCTTTTCTACCGACTTTGATGCGTTTTTCGGCCAAATTCGACCCTACGCCACCATTCCCTGCGCCGTAGGCTTCGGTATTTCCGGGCCAGAACAGGCAAAAGAAATGCAGCGCTACTGCGATGGGGTGATTGTGGGCAGCGCCGTTGTCAAGGTGGCTGCCGAGCATGGGGAATCCTGTGCTGGCCCGTTGTATGACTTTGTTCGTTCCCTGCGGGAGGGGATGGACGGAGACACGAAATAAAAACATCTCCTATTAACCAGGAAGAGGCCTGCGGACTGAGTCCGCAGGCCTCTTCCTTCATTCAATGATAAAAAACTACCGGTAGAGGTCCAATATTGCAAAAAGGTCCATCCGCCGATTTCTGGCTGAGGAAACACCACGGAAATAAACCCGATTCCCGTACGTTTGAAAGACGTCAGCCGATTTTTTCCCGTATCAAGTTAAAACCACCGGCATAGCCGGTGGTTTTAACTACACATGTACAAATGCTTTTTTCTCCAGCGTAATAAGGAGCGATACCTCCTTCTCTCGCATTCGAAAAGGTGCCGTTCCTTACGCTTTTTCCGGTACGATTTCAATCCAGTAGCCGTCCGGGTCGGCAATGAAATAGATCCCCATAGAAGGGTTTTCGTAGCAGATCACGCCCATTTGCTCGTGGCGGCTGTGCAGCTCGTCGTACCGGTCGGTGGTAAAGGCCAGGTGGTATTCCTTTTCGCCCAGGTCGTAGGGCTTCTCCCGGTCCTTAAGCCAGGTAAGCTCCAGAGAAAAGGGGCTTTTCCCGTCACCTAGGAACACGATGCGAAAGTCCTCTTCCACATGCTCGCGCACTGGATGCAGATCCAACGCGTCCGCATAAAACTGCAGGGATTTGTCCAGGTCTAGCACATTGAAATTCATATGGTCAAAACGAATCATAACGGTCTCCTTTCTGTTTTTCTAAAAAAGCGTATTTTATTCCGTCTCTACACTGCCGGTCACCGGTTGGGCAGGACGTAGAACAGGATGGAAAAGAAATGCAGAATACTTCCCGCCAGCACGAACAGGTGCCACACCGCATGCATGTACCTGATCTTTTTCCCCAGTCCGTAGAGCACCGCTCCTACCGTGTAGCACACGCCGCCTACGATCATCAGCATAAGCCCCGGACCGGAAAACACCTCGATGAGCGGCACGAACGCCACCATCACCGACCAGCCCATGCACAAATAAAAGATCATGGAAATTACCTTAAACCGGTGCATATCCACCGCGTTTAAGACGATGCCGCCGATGGCCGCCGCCCACACCACGCCGAAGAGCACCCAGCCCCACGCTCCCTCCCGCCGCAGCGTCACCAGCGTATAGGGTGTATAGGTCCCGGCGATGAGCAGGAAGATGGAGCAATGGTCGATGATCTGAAAGATGCGCTTGGCCTTTTCGATACGAAGGGCATGGTAGATGGTGGACATCACGTAAAGCAAAAGAAGTGTGGCTCCATAGACGCTGCAGCTGACCACGCTCCACACGTCCCCATAAAAGGCGGCCCACACGATCAGGATGGGCAGGGCTGCCAGCGCCAAAAGCGCGCCGACTCCATGGGAGATGGCGTTAAAGAGCTCTTCCCCTTTGGTATAGGTAGGAAGAGGCTTGACAATCCGAGGCATGGCTTGTCCCTTCTTTCGGTTTATTTTCGTTCCCGATCCTCTCCCGGCACGCCGGTCAGGTCAAAGGCGGGGATGAACTTGGCGGCGGCGGATGCCCGCTCCTGTACGAAGCCGTGTTCCAGCCCCAGGGCGAACAGCCGGTCGAGCACCTTGTCGTACTCCCGCTTCGTCACCTTGCGGGAAAGCTCCGGGTACCGGTCCGCCCGTCCGCAGGGGGTATACTGGCACATAAGGCTCACGTAGGTTCCCTTGGGCAGCTCGGCCTTGATCCATTCGAGCACCCGGATGGAATCCCTGGTGTGCCCCGGCAGCATAAGGTGGCGCACGATCAGGCCCTTTTTCATCAGCCCGTCCTTTCCGAGCTGCACAGAACCCACCTGTTTCGCCATCTCCAAAATAGCCTTAGAGGCAACTGCAAAATAGTCGGGTGCGGCGGAATACCGGGCGGACGCATCCTGGTCCACGTATTTGAGATCGGGCAGGTAGATGTCCACCATGCCCTCCAACGTGCGCAGGGTCTCTGGCAGCTCATACCCGCCGCAGTTATAGACCACCGGCACGGCCGGCTTGTACCGGGCGAGAACCTCGCGAATCACATGGGTAAAATGAGTGGGAGTGACCAGGTTGAGATTATGAACCCCTTGCCTGACCAAGCCTTCTAAACAGGCGGCAAACTCCTCTAGGGTGAGCGTCTTGCCAAAGCCGCCTGCGGAAATCTCCGTGTTCTGGCAAAAGCAGCACTGGAGCACGCAGCCGGAGAAAAAGACCGCGCCCGATCCTTTTGTCCCGCTTAAAACCGGTTCCTCCCAGAAATGAGGGGCCGCCCGGGCCACCACCGGCCCGGCGGGCATGCTGCAAAAGCCCTCGCCGGCCGTGGCAGTGCGCACAGCCCGACACTTTCTCGGGCACTGCTCACAGAAAAACGCTTCCATTTATCTTCGCATCCTTTGCTTCTTTCGTCCCCGTTTCTGAGCTGCCAAAGCCCGCCGCCCGGGGAACTCTTCCTTTGTCAGCTTAAACACCATCCCGCTTAACGCAAACAGGCCGATGAGGTTTGGAATGGCCATCAGGCCGTTTAACGTATCCGACAAATCCCACACCAGCGTCAGCTCCAGCACGGCGCCCACCGCTGTCATCAGCACGTACACCACTTTATAGGGCATTAAAAACTTTGCGCCGAACAGGTACTCGCCGCACCGTTCCCCGTAATAGGACCAGCCGATGATGGTGGCGAAAGCAAAAAAGATGATGGATACGGCGAGAAACGCCCCGCCGAAGGGGCCGAACACGCTCTCAAAGGTTTTCTGGGTCAGGGTCACGCCGGTGATCTCCGGGTTTTCCCACAGCCCGCAGGACAGCACCGCCAGCGCCGTGATGGTGCAGACCACCAGCGTGTCGGCAAACACCTCGAAAGCCCCCCAAAGCCCCTGCCGGGCCGGATGAGGAGTATCCGCCGCCGCGTGGACGATGGACGCGCTGCCAAGGCCCGCTTCGTTGGAAAAGACGCCCTTGGAGATGCCCACCTGGATGGCCCGGGCCATGGCGCTGCCCGCAATTCCCCCGGCCAGCGGCTCGAAGGCGAAGGCACCGGAAAAAATCGCGCTCAACGCGTCCGGCACGGCTTTATAATGCACCACGATCACCGCGCCCGCGCCCACAATATAGAGAATCGCCATAAAAGGGACAATTTTTTCAGTCACTCCGGCGATGCGCTTGATGCCGCCGATGATGACAAGGCCGGTGATGATGGCGATTATCACACCGGTCACGGCGGTGGGGACGCCGAAGACGTTTTGCGAATAGGAGGAAATGGCGTTTGCCTGGGTCATGTTGCCGATGCCGAAGGAGGCGCAGACCCCGAAGACCGCGAAAGCTCCGGCCAGGAACTTGGAATGCAGGCCATTTTTGAGATAGTACATGGGGCCGCCCACCCATTCGCCTCGGCCGTTTCGTTCCCGGTAATGGACCGCCAGCACCACTTCCGCGTACTTGGTCATCATCCCGAAAAAGGCGGACACCCACATCCAGAAGACCGCGCCCGGGCCGCCGATGGTGATGGCGGTGGCCACCCCCACGATGTTGCCCACGCCGAGCGTTCCCGCCAGCGCCGCCGATACCGCCTGAAAGGGCGAAATGGCCCCCGCGTCCCGGTCCTTCTTCCGTTTGAAGACGCTGCCTAAGGTGCCGCAGATGGCGCCGATTTTGCGCACCTGAAAAAAACGCGTCCCGATGGTAAACCAGATGCCGGCTCCCACCAGGATGCAGATCATCACCGGTCCCCACACAAAGGAGTGGACCGCGCTGTTGACTTGTTCGATCCATTGTTCCAACCCGTCCAATGGCGACACCTCCGCACTGGATTCTTATCCAATCTATATGCCGTCTTGGGCGGCGAATATCCGGGAAAACCGGACATTCGCCATGATTTTGTCCGAAGGAGAGACAAAAGGCCGCGCGGCGGACCGTCATACGCCGCCTGCCGCGCGGTCAACCCCGGGAATTTAAGGGACGCGCCCTCCTTCATTCCGCTTATTCCTTTGCCGCGACTTTCTCCGGCTCCTGCGCCGGGGGCAGCTTTTCCTCCACAATCCGCTTGGTCACCACCCCGTCAAACTCCTGCTTGAACTGCAGCCGGGCGGTATATTCCTTCTGGCAGCTGCGGCAGACAAAGGATGCCTTGAAAAATCGGCCCCGGAAGGTCCATTTTCCCTTGCGGCGCATGCGCTTTTGACAGGCGGGGCAGCGCACCACCAGCTCCTGGCGCTCGATGAGGGGGGACTGGATGTCGCTGATGACCTTGTTTTTAAAGGTCAGCCGCCGGTAAAAATCTTCGGTCAGAGCGCTTCGGATAAAGGCTGCAAGCCGTTTTTCGTCATAGAGCCGGTCAAACACCTTCGCAGACAGGCGGCTGTCGTCCAGCGCCCGGTGAAGGCTGTTTTCATCCACCGGGATTTCCAGCATCTGGGCTGCCTTTAAGAGTCCCAGATGGTTGCCGCCGCCCATCTTCATCTCGCTCTGGCAATACTTTTGCAGGTCGGCGTACTGGCTTAAAAACCGGATCCGGCCGGTCCCGTAATAAAAGCGAAAATTCTCGATAAGCACCAGCAGATCGGTGTTCCCCCAGGTCATCACCACGTTTTCCCGGTTCCCCACCCACCGGCCGAACCGTTCCATGGCCCGGCAGAAGGTAGTGCCGTTTTGCAGCTCCTGATCGGTGATGCTGGTCAGGTCGCTGACCAAGCTCGTAAGCTTTCCGCTGACCCGGGGGCGGATCAGGGCTTTGAACTCGTCGGCAACAACGCGGTTTTCATGCAGGCGCACCGCGCCGATCTCAATGATTTCATTGAAGTATTTTCCCGTGCGCTTGGACCACGCCCCGTTCCACTCCAAATCCAGAATAATATATTCCATCTATCTGTCTCCAAACTCCGCGGACATCCGCGGCAACGGCGTTTACCAGGGGTATTCCCTTCCGTCGAAACTGTGTAAAGTCAGGGTATCCTCGTCGGGAAGGTCAAAGAGGAAATAGCCGAGGGCCAGCCTTGCCCCTTCCTCCGGCTCTAAATCCGCCTTAAGGTTCTTTTCCCCCAGCATATAGGTGCGCAGATACCCCGGATGATAAAGGCGGAAGGTGTATCCCTTGGGGCGCAGGCAGTGAAACCAAATCTGCACGCCCATGTTCACCGCCGCCTTGGACATGCTGTAGCCGAAAGCGTTCTGCCGCCAGCAGGCCCCGATGCTCCCCGCTTCGGAGGACACCACACAAATCCGCCGGCACCCGCTTTTCTCCATCAGCGGGGCAAACGCTTCCATGAGCAGGACCGGCCCTATGGCGTTAACCTGATAGTCGCGCAGCATCTCGTCGGGATAAAGGCCCTCTTCATAAGAATCGTCCTCGTGGCGGCCGTATACGCCGGCGTTGCTGATGAGCAGGTCCAGCGTCCCTGCGGTGCGGGCGGTGAACGCCTTGGCCGCTTGCAGGCTTTGCGGGCTGGTCACGTCTAAAGGCGTCACCCAGAGGCGACCCTTAAATTCTTCCGAAAGCTTTGGCAAAAACGAAACCTTAGGATCGTATTCCCCGGCGACCACCTGCCAGTTATGCCGCAAAAGCGCTTCGGTCAGGCTAAAGCCCAGCCCCCTTCCGGCACCGGTTACCAGCACCGTGCCCACCGGCTTTGTGCAAAACCGGACGGCGTTTTCAAGCAGCCTTGCAAAGGCGGAAATGTTCCAGGACTTCGGGTTGTGGGCCGGGGTAATACAGCACACCCGTCCAAACCCCACCCGTTTGGTCCACACCGCAGGCTGGCTGCCGTGCTCGCTTTCGAGAGTGGCGTGAATCTTCACCTGTGGGTCCGAAAGGCGCATGGTGTAAAACTCGTCGGTGACGGTAAACGGGGAAACGCCGGCGGTCAGCTCGTCCTCCCCACAGGGGGTCAGCGTCACCGGGCACTGCTTCGGATGGGTCAAAAACACGCCGCCCAGCAGCCGTTCCATGCGCTCATTTCCGTCATAGCAGGTCCCCGAATGGACCGCCAGCAGCCCGCCGCCTTCCCCTACATAGGTTTCCAGCGCGTCCAGGCTCTCTTCGGTCAGCCAAGGCCGTTCATCTTCCATAGACCGCTGGTCCGACTTGGAGAGCAGCACCAGCTCATAGGACGCAAGCCCCTGGTTGGTGAGCCCTTGTCCATCTTCACAAAACACAAAGGAAACCCCGTCCCTTTCCAGGGGCAGCAGCCCCTCGCGGACGGTTTCTCCCGCATGATAGGTATCGTCGCAAAGCACAAGGATGCGCATCAAAACCCTTCCTTTTCCCTCAATTGGTCTTATTTTATCACCTCGGCGGCCCCAAGGCAATCCTTTTCCGTCTGCGCTTCGGGAAGGCCCAGTTTTTCCAGTCTGCTCCTTCTTGAAAAATTCACACTTTTTTCACAGATGGACAATATTAAACAACCATTCAATATTGACATCATCCTTTTCCAGTGGTATCATAAAAGCGGAAAAATGAACACTCGTTTAACTTTCAAATCTGCTTTTTCGGAGGTGAACTCTATGCAGGTGCAAAAGGACGATGTGCGCAACAAAATCATCGCCGCCGCCACGGAGGAATTCCTAAACGCCGGCTACCAGCAGTCGTCCATGCGAAACATCGCCGCCCAGGCCGGCATTACGGTGGCCAACGTCTACGCTTATTTCGGCGGAAAGGACGCGCTCTTTGAGAGCATCATTTCTCCGGTGTGGCAGTCTCTCAACCGGCTGATTTCCATCCCGGTGGACACCCAGGACCTGATGACTCTCCCCACCCTTAACCAGATCACCGACCTGATTACTGAAACCTTCCTGGAAAACCGGCCCCAGTTTTTGATTTTAATGAACAAAAGCGCAGGCAGCCCCTATAAGAACGCTCGGGCGGAGCTTTCCGCCATGATCAGCGGGCGGCTTTCCCGGGATATTCTTCCCCAGTGTGACCCACTTTTGGCCGACGCCATGGCAGGCGCGATTCTGGAAGGGATTTTCACAGTGTTCAACCACTACGGCGGAGATGGAAGCCGCCTTCGTACGTTGATCAGTGAGCTTCTGGGCCTTTTGCTCGGAAGCATTCCCTGCAAGTACCCGCCCAAACACGAATAGGAGGTGGTCTGATTGGACCGGGTCCTACATTTCATTCTCCACCACCGCATTCTCGTCTGCTCCATCTTTCTGGTGCTGGTGGTGGCAAGTCTCGTGATGATTCCTCTGGTACAGGTCAATTACGATTTGGCGGAATATCTACCGGAAGAATCCACCACCAAACAAGCCATTACCGTGCTGGAAGAGGAATTCAGCTATCCCGGCACTGCCTCGGTGATGGTGGAAGACGTATCCCTGCGGGAAGCGGCGGACCTAAAAACGAAAATAGAAGGGGTGGAAAACGTATCGGCCGTGCTTTGGCTCGACTCGGTGGCCGATATCAACACGCCCTTGGAATTTATCGACCAAAGCTATCTCGACAGTTATTATAAGGACGGGGCGGCCCTCTATACCGTCCAGTTCACTGAAGGGAGCTATTCGCCCAAGTCGGGGGCCGCTCTGGAGGAAATCCGTACCCTGACCGACAAGCCGCTCTACATTACTGGCGCCGCGGAGGAAAACCGCAATATGAACAGCGTGATGAACGGGGAAATCACCACCATCGTGCTGGTGGTCATCCCGCTGTGCATCCTTATCCTGATGCTGGCTTCCTCCACGTGGATTGAGCCGTTCATTCTTTTGTTTGTCATCGGCGTGTCCATCGTCATCAACATGGGCACCAACCTGTTCTTCGGCGAAGTCTCTTTCATCACCCACGGCATGGCATCCATTTTGCAGCTGGCCATGTCCATGGACTATTCTCTGTTCCTGATGCACCGGTACCTAGAGGAACGAAAGAAAACCGACAGCGTTTACGACGCGGTAGTGACCGCTACCAAAGCATCCATCTCCTCCATCGCCGCCTCCAGCCTGACCACGGTGGCGGGCTTTTTGGCGCTGGTGTTCATGCAGTATTCCATCGGGACGGACTTAGGATTGGTCCTTGCCAAGGGCATCGTCATCAGCTTTTTGAGCGTCATCATCCTGACCCCCATCATCATCTTGACCATGCACAAGGTCATTGAGAAAAGCGCCCACCGCCAGCTGATGCCTCAATTCGGCAAGCTGGGGCGAGGGGTTCTCAAATCCCGGTGGGTGATTATAGGGGTGGTGCTGGTGCTGCTGATTCCCTGCTTCCTGGCGCAGAACCACAATTCCTTCCTCTACGGCGATTCGTCGGGCAGCTCGGCCCAGGGCGAAGTAGCCGTGGCCAAACAAAAGGTGGAGGACCGGTTCGGCGTCAGCAATCCCGTCATCCTGCTGGTTCCCAACGACAGCGTGGCCAAGGAGGCCCAGCTGGCAAACGAACTTTCCGACATGAACGCAGTGGGAAGCGTGCAGGCTTTGGCCACCATGGCGGATCCGGCCATTCCAAGGGACATGATGCCCCAGGCGGTCCGGGATATGTTCATCTCCGAGGATTACAGCCGCATGATCGTATCGCTGAACATAGAAGGGGAATCGGACGCGGTCTTTGCCGCCGTGGAGGACATTAAGGCCGCCGCCCAGCGGTACTATCCCGACCAGTGGCTGGCCGCGGGAACCCCCACCAGCGTCCTGGACATCAAGGACACGGTATCGCAGGACATTATGGTGGTTAATCTCTTTTCCATTCTGGCGGTGGGAATTATCATCCTGCTGATCCAGCGGTCTTTGTCCATCCCGGTAATCCTGATTTTCGCCATCGAGGCGTCCATCTGGATCAACATGAGCGTGCCCTATTTCTCCGGGTCGAAGCTGTTGTTCATCGGGTATCTGGTGGTAAGCTCCCTGCAGCTGGGCGCCACCATCGACTACGCGATTTTGCTCACCACCCGCTATACGGAATTCCGGCGCATCCAGCCGCCCCGGGAAGCCGCCGTGTCCGCCATTCAGACAGCCGGGCCCTCGGTGGTCATTTCCGCCCTCATTCTAGCAACGGCCGGCTTCTCCTACGGGCTTGTGTCCCAAATTGGGTCCATCAGCGAAATCGGCACGCTGCTCGGGCGCGGCGCGGCCCTCTCCGGCGTGCTGGTCCTTACCCTGCTTCCCATCCTATTGACTCTCCTAGACCCGGTCATCCGGGTTACCTCTCTTGGAACGAAGCACTTTTATAAAGCTCCCCGTCCCAAAAGCAAATAAAAAGCCCATAAGAAAACCCCATGAAGCGAAACATCCGGCAAAGCTACCCACGCGAAAGGAGCGATTGCGATGAAACGGGTTCTTTCCATCTTGCTCACCGCGGTGCTGCTGATTACCACCGCTACCTTTGCCTCGGCTTCCACTCCCGCCGTAATGCCCGCGGCAGAAACCCAGACCGCCGGCGGGGAGCCGGCTACCGACAGCAAGGCCCAGGCTCTGGCAAAGGACGAAACCGTATACGTCACCCTCAATGCCGACGGAAGCATGGCTTCCATGTATGTGGTCAACCATCTGGAAACTCCGGCCGACGGGGTATACACCGATTACGGCAATTATACCGATATCCAGAATCTGACCGATTCTCAGGAGCCGACGGTAAAGGGGGACGAAATTTCCTTCACCCGGTCCAAAAGCGAAAAGGGACTTTACTATCAGGGCACCCCGGTCAGCGGCGCGCTTCCCTTCACTTACGAGTTCAAATACGCGCTGGACGGCAAAGCCATGGACCCGCAGGAACTGATCGGCAAGTCCGGCAAGGTGGAAATCACCATTAAGGTGCACCCAAATCCGGACGCAAAGCCCTATTTTGCAGAGAACTATCTGTCTCAGATCCAGCTGCCCTTAAACCTGGACGTGTGTTCGAAGATCAGTGCCCCGGGCGCCACCACCGTCATTGTAGGACGCACCGCCACCCTCGCCTATATGGCCATGGCCGGGCGGGAAGGCGAATACCATCTCTCTTTTGAGGCCAAGGACTTCTCCATGGACGCCATCAGCATCACCTGCTCGTACTTCGACATCAACAGCTTTATGGATGTGGATACCCAGGAAATCAAGGACGCGGTGGGACAGATGTCCGACGCCACCGGTCAGCTTTATGACGGTACCATCCAGCTCAAGAAGGGGCTGACCGCCCTGTCCGGCGGGCTCGATCAGCTGGCGCACGGCGCTGCCCAGGCAAAGGATGGAGCCGGGGCCCTCACCGGCGGCATCGACGAATACACAAACGCGGTGAACGCCCTGTCCGACGGGTGCGGCGACATCACCGCCGCAGTCAATTCCTTTGCCGAGCAGGGAGAAAAGATGCTAAGCTATTATCGGGAGATCAAAGCCCGGGTGGAAGAAGCCCTTTCCTACGTGAGAGAGCTCATTGCCACCTTGGTTCCTGAGGAATACCAGCAAGAGGCCATGGAACTGCTACAAAAGGCGGAGGACCAGCTTGCCAGCGTGGATCAAAAGATCAACGGGCTGTCCGACGGTATCCATCAGCTGGTGGGAGGCATCCGGTCCTTAAACGACGGTCTCACCCAGCTCAAGGCCAACAGCGGCCAGCTCCAAGAGGGCGCTGCTCAGATGCGCGAAGGTTTGACCGCCCTTTCGAGCGGGCTCGATCAGATTTCTTCCCAGAGCGCGGCCATTCCCTCCGAGGTGCAGAAGTTGGCGGACGGCCAGCATCTGCTGCATGAGGGGATCGGGGAATCCTCCTCTTATCTGGATCAGTTTGACTTCCTGGAAAAGAGCGAGGAAGGGAGCACGCCGGTTTCCTTTGTGTCGGACAAAATCGTGCCCAATTCCGTGCAGTTCGTCATCCAGACGCCTGCTTTGACCAAGGAAACTCCCAAAGAGGAGGTCCAGGAAGAGGTGGAGGACAAGAACTTCTTCGACCGGCTTTGGGATCTGTTCCGGTAACCGAAAGGCTCGGCTAAAACCGCACGGATAAGCACCCCTTTCGACCAATTTCCAGGCCCGGCTGCAAAGCATTTTCGCAATCCTTCCATTTTGGCGGTAGCGGCTTGTTCCTTTGAAGTTCTACTAAAGAAAAAGCTGCGGGCTTTCTTCTTAAGAAGAAAGCCCGCAGCGCACATTTTTACCCTCTGTCAAATAATGGACTCCAGCTTGGTAAGATAGCTCTTTTCCTGCGCGGCGAAGGCGTAGTTCATCACCAGCACATCGTCGATCTGATGCTCCCGGACAAAATCGGTCAGATCGAAGCTGTCACCGAACACCTTGGACACATGGCGGGGATCCACCACATATACCTCGGAATAATGGTCGAGCAGGAAGGGGATGAAGGCGTTGCCGAAGGAATCCTTGGTCATGATGAGCTTCTTGCCGGTGCCGCAGTCGCTGGTAAACTTGATGAGAGCAGCATCCCCGCAGAAGCAGTCATAGGCGTAGGTGGGATTGTTAAGCCCGGTCTTCACCGCCTGGATGTTATACTGGACGGTATAATTGGCGTCGCCGTAGATTTCCCCGTTATGGGTGCTCAAGGGCACGTAGTAATCCAGGTAATCCGGGTTATCCCGTACCTTGTCCGACTGGGGATAGTTCTTCGCCGCCCGGTAGAGCGTCCCCAGGAAGTTTTCATACCGCCCGGTCTGGTATTCGCTCAAATCATGGGCCTGAAACCCGGCTGATTCGCAAAAGGCCGTGTAGGCATAATAAGCGCCCAGCTGGGTCCAGTGATGGTCGGAGCGGAAATAGATGTATTCGTCAGTATGGTTTCGAAGCTTGCCGTAGGCGTTGACCTGGATGACATCGTCCGACAGGTTTTCCTTGAGAATTTCCAGCGTGCGAAGCTGGGACTTGTTGCCGGTGTGATATTGATTGGGCGAGTAAAACTCCACCGACGTAGGCGCGGTTAAGGAGAACACCCTGCATTCCGGAAGCTGTTCTTTGATGGAGTTGACCAGCTGCGCATGGATGGGTAAATAGGTGGGGCTGACGGTATACTGCTCCATAATCCGGTCCTTTAAGATGATGGTGTAGTTTTCCTTCACCTCTGCGTCCGCGGTTCCATCGATATCCACGGGCGTGTTGTTGTCCGGCTCGGAGGAACTCGGCTCGGAAGAAGAGCCTTCTGATGGACTGGACGAGTCGCTGCCGGAGGACACCTGGGAGGAAGACGGCGCTTTGCTTTCCTCATCGCCGCCAATGCCGGCCTGGTTTCCTTTGATGATGGTCATATCGTCCCCGGTGGGTACGAAATAGAGGTTATTGAGAAACTTATTGACCGACAAAAACATGTTGCGGAAAGGAAACTGGTCGGTATAATACGCGTCCAGCTTCTGAAAGTATTCGCCGGAGAAGAGAGAGGAAAAGGAGAAGGAGGGCCATTGGGCCAGCTCCCGGTTCTCATCCTGTGAAACCTCGGCCTTCCCGTCCACCAAAGATACGGCGCCGAGGAAAATCAGCGGAACCACAAAGGTCAGGCACAAAATGCTGGTGAATAGGTTACGGCGCTGCCGCCGGGCTTCTTTTTCAAGCTGTAAATCACGCATATGCTCCTTCCCTCCTTAAAACCGAAAATAGAGAAACGGGTTGTAGCTCTGCCCCACCAGGGATGCGGTGCAGAAGAAGAGCACGCCCGCCATATACACAAAGTTCAGCGAAAACTGCACCGCCATACCGGCGTTGCCCTTTTGCTGCCCCACATAATTGACCAGCTTCTTGACGTACTTGGATAGCGGCAAGCAGGCGATCACCGCGATGGCTGCAAACAGGGAATTGTTGATGATGATCGTCTGGGAGGTGGTGTCGATCAGTCCGTTGGGGCTTGCAAAGAAAAAGCTTTGGAAGAAGGTCCCCAGCTGACCGAGATCGGTGAAATAAAAGAAGGCCCAGCCGATCAGAACCACCAAAAGCGAATAAGGCCGCTTGACATACCAAGGCATCTGTTCCATCTTCCCCTTGAGGATCACCTTTTCAAAGAAGAGGAACACGAAGTAGTAAAGCCCCCAAAGGACAAAGTTCCAGCTGGCCCCGTGCCACAGGCCTGTCAGCGACCAAACGATCAAGAGGTTCAGCACCAGATGCCTGCGGTTGCCGCCCAAGGGAATGTACACGTAATCCCGGAAAAAGGAACTCAGGGAAATGTGCCAGCGTCTCCAGAAATCGGTGATGGAAGTGCAGATATAGGGGTAATTGAAGTTCTCCGGATAGGCAAAGCCGAAAATTTTTCCAAGGCCGATGGCCATGTCGGAATAACCGGAGAAATCAAAGTAAATCTGGACGGCGAAGAGGAAAATGCCGAACCATGCCCCCGCCGTGGTCAGCTCGGAAAGATTGCTCGAAAGCAGCTGCTGGCACACCGATCCGGCGTAGTTGGCGATGAGCACCTTTTTGGCAAGGCCGGTCAAAAAGCGGATGGCTCCGTTTTTAAAACCCGAAAGGGTGGTGGTGCGGTTATCAATCTGCTCGGCCACGTCGGTGTAACGCACAATTGGGCCCGCGATCAACTGCGGGAACAGCGAAACATAGAGCAGAAAATTGGAAAATTTCATCTGTGCTTTGGTATTCCCGCGGTAGACGTCGATGGTGTAGCTCAGAGTCTGGAAGGTGTAGAAAGAAATGCCGATGGGCAGCGCGAACTCGGCAAAGGGCAGATGGGCGGAAAAGAGCCCATTGATGCTCTGGATGAAAAAGGCCGAATATTTGAACACGCCCAGAAGCCCCAAATTAATGACGATAGAGGCGATCAGGGCCATTTTTGCATACTTGGTGCCCCGGTTTGCTTCGATGATCCGGCCGTTAAAGTAATCCACAAAACCGGAAAAGATCAGCAGGATTACCCATACCGGTTCGCCCCAGGCGTAAAAAAGCAGGGAAAGGACCAGGAGGATGATGTTTTTGACCTTCATTTTTCTTGCTAAAAAATACAAGATCAGGCAAACAGGCAAAAACAGGTAGAGAAAAATCAGGCTGGAAAAAACCATAGAAACATCCATTCTGCCGCTGCCGCAGACGGCAATTGTGCGAGCGGTTTTCTCGGCCGGATTAAAAAACCGCCAGTTCTTCCGCCTGGTTTCAACTCTCCACCTGAAGCTCGATAAAGGAATCTTGCGGACAGGGGATTCTCGAAGCCTGGAGCAAAAAAACGACACATGACTCACTCATTAAAACATGCCTGCGCCGTATTTTCAATAGCTTGTCCGGTTAAAAAAGAATTACAAAACAAGTATTACAAGTCGGATGCAAGCCACAGGCCATCCACTTTTTTCTTACCGATTGCAACTCAGAAAAAATTCGTGAAAGTGTGAAACCATATGAAAAACATTCTTTCCATTTTTGTCACCGATCTTAGGCGTCTTGCCACCAACTGGATTGCACTGGTGGTGGCCGTCGGTATCATCGTCATTCCCTCCCTCTATGCTTGGTTCAACATTGCTGCCAACTGGGATCCCTATTCCAATACTCAAGGCATCCGGGTGGCAGTTGCCAGCCAGGACGAGGGTACCACCCTGGAAGGAACTGAGTTGAACATCGGACGCATGATTGTCGAAAAGCTCGCTACCAATCGCCAAATTGGTTGGGAAATTATGGACAACGCCGATGAGGCCATGGAAGGGGTGAAAAGCGGAGAGTATTACGCCACCATCCTCATTCCCGCCGATTTCAGCGAAAAAATCGCCAGCTTTCTCACAAGCGACATTCGTCGTCCCACCATTGAGTACTATGTCAACGAAAAGAAAAACGCCATTGCTCCCAAAATCACCGACAAGGGGGTGGGCGTGGTACAGCAGGAGGTCAACAAGACCTTTATTGCTACCGTGACCGAGGTGGCTGGCAAAGCCCTCAACCTGACCGATGAAACGCTCCAAAATGGCGGACGCTCGGCCATGGATGCCTTCCTTTCTTCCCTGGAACAGGCAAGTGGAAACCTTGACGAGATTTCCGTCACCCTCGGTTCTTTGGAAAGTGCGGCTCTCTCGGTATCCGACGCTGCCGACCTGCTTTCCCTGGCTCTGCCCGACGGGGACGCGCTCTTTGCCGACGGGCAACAGGACATCACCGATGCAAAAGGGGTCATCACCTCCTCACGTCAGCTTTCCCGGCTCCTCTCTTCTTCCCTAGACACGGTGAGCTTCTCCGCTTCTGAGCTTGTCCAGTCAGCCGGGCAGGAGCTCGACGTCGCGCTTGACCGCTTGGATTCGGGACGCGAAGGCGCGGTGGAATCGCTTACCACCGCCAAGGCTGCCAGCGACCGGGCGCTGCTCTTATGCCGTTCCCTCTCCTCCGCCCTCGAGTCTTTGCATGAGCGGTTCCCCGATCTGCAGCTCCTTTCGAAAGCCTGTGACAAGCTCGCCTCCCTGATCCAAAAGCAGCAACAGCTGAGCGACCGGCTTTCCTCGGCCATCGCCGACCTAAACGCCTCCGGCGAACTTTCCGCGCAAAAGCGCCAGGAGCTCAAAGCTCTGGAAGCGGATCTTCAATCGGATTGGCAGGCATTTGATTCGCTTCTTCGCTCTCAGCTTACTCCCCAGCTCACCTCCACCATGGATGGGGTCTTCGATACGCTCACCGATTTCTCTGGGCTTTTGTCCTCCGCCAGCCGCTCCACTTCCCTGCTGGCAGGTTCGGCGGACAGCCTCAAAAGTGCTCTGTCTCACGGGGTGGACGCGCTGCGCGGCACGCAGTCTTTGATTGACAGTGCCAAAGGACGGCTCGACCAGGTACTCGAGGAACTGCGGGGCGTATCTGAGGGTGAAGCCATGCAAAAACTCGAAGCGCTCATGCAAAACGATCCCTCTCTGATGGCGAGCTTTCTGTCCGAGCCAGTAGAGGTGGAGTCCACCTCCCTCTACCCTATCGCCAACTACGGTTCCGCCATGGCGCCCTTCTACACCATCCTGGCCATCTGGGTAGGAGGTCTGGTTCTTGTAGCAATTCTAAAGGCCCGGGTGAAAGAAGAAGAGAAATACGCTCACTTTAAGCCCTACCAGCTTTACTTCGGCCGCTACCTGCTCTTCATGCTCTGCGGCATTCTCCAGGCTCTTATCGTCTGCCTGGGCGACTTGTATCTTCTGCACATCCAATGCCAGAATCCAGGCCTGTTTATATTGGCCGGCGTCTGCTCCAGCGTGGTGTTCACTCTGCTTATCTATACTCTGACCGTTTCCTTCGGAGACGTGGGCAAAGCCATCGCTGTCATTCTTTTGGTCATCCAGGTAGCGGGGGCCGGCGGCACCTTTCCCATCGAGGTCACACCGGACTTTTTCAAGGCCGTCAACCCCTTCCTTCCCTTCACCGCCGGCATTAACGCCATGCGGGAAACCATTGCCGGGATGTACGGCAATCACTATCTGCTCAATTTGCTGGGGCTGTTCGCCCATATACCCGTAGCGCTGGCCATCGGCCTGGTACTTCGAAAGCCTTTGATCCGGATGAACGAATTCTTCGAGCGACGGCTGGAAGAAACCAAGCTAATGTAAGCTATTGGCCGGCACGGATATTCCAAACGCCAAGGGAGGCGCGGCGAAGTTTCGCCGCGCCTCCCTTGTTTGCGTGGTATTTTGCGTCCGGCTCGCCTCGGGCTTTCCTTCCTCTACCTCCTGCTAAAAACAAGCGCATTGCATTTACAGCTTTTTGCGCAGCTTTCCCGTTAACAGCAACAGGATTGGGATTCCCACTCCCATCACCAGATTTACCGGTAAAATCAACTGGGTGTACAGCCGTCGCAGCTCCAGTGTGTTGCTGCCGATCGCCAGAGACAGAACAAACACCAGAATGACGAAGACGTTTGCGTAGGCATTGGGTTTATGGGCGCCGGAAACGAAGCTGGTAAGCTTTAGACATAAGAAAGCCAGAAGGGTGACGATAACGAAGTCCCCCACCGTCAGCGCCGCCACCACGGCCGCTTCCACCCGCTCGATGGTACCGAACAGGGATACGCTCTTCGCAGCGGCAAAGAACGGGAAGCTCATCTTGGAAACCGCCTCATGTCCGAACAGACCCACCGGAATTGCTACCGCCAGCACCAGAAAGGCGGAAAGAATACCGACGGCGATCAGGCCTCCCTTTTGGAACCGGTGCCGGTCCCGCAGGTTGTCCGAGAAAAAGAGGAAAATCACCATGTAACAAAGGACAGCGGTAATAATCACACCGCCGCCCAGTACCGGCAGGGTATCCTGCCAGGAAACCGGGGTCAGATTTTTTGTCTCCACCGATTGGCTCAGCGCTCCGTAACAGATCGCATAAACCACTACAATGGCAAAGAAGAAAAGGGTTCCCGCACGGGCGATGGATTTGAGCCCCAGCTTAACCGTATAGAGGACCGCAAACAGCATGACCACCAGGAAAACGGCGATGCTCGTTTCGGTAAAAATGGTGGTGATGATGCGTTCGCCGAACTGGCGCAGGTAAAAAGCGCACAGCAGGGTCCCCCACAGCAGGTAGAGGATGTTGACCGCCATTCCCACCGGCTTGCCGAATACCTGGCAGAACACCTCCGACAGCCCCCGTTCTCCCATGCGCCGTACCAGGTACCCATACAGGAAGAAAAGAGGCAAAAAGAGGAGGCCGCCCGCCAGCGGGATGAGCCAAGAGGCCGTTTTTCCGATATGGGCCGCTTCCGGCACCAGCAGCGGCAGGGACGGTACCCCCAGAAACAGCAAAAACAGCACGAACATCTGCCGCACCGACAGGGTATTTTTTTCATTCATTTCCGCTCACACCTTTATTGAAGCAATGGGGGCATCAGCCCAGCAGCAGACGGGTCAGACTCATTTGTGTGGGGTTGAGGAAATAGGCGACGCCAAGCCCCAGCGCCAGCAAGGCAAAGATCAGATAGGTGATTACCGCCCGTTTTTCCTTTCCGCAATTCTTCCACAGGTCAAAGCCGGTCACCGCTGCGAGGGTCAACAAAAATATAGTCATTGGGTGTTCCTCCTATCCGCTCATTCTTCCATGCTGAGACCTTGATTGACCGTATAAAAGCTCAGAATCTGAGATTCGAGTTCCACATTTACCGTCAACGTCGGATAGAGCGTTTCCCACTCGTCTTTCACCCTGTCCCACCAATCCGGATCGCTGCGGTAGAGATGGTCCGAAAGGCCCAGATAATCCACCCCGTCCGCCTGCGCTTGGGCGACCACCCATTCCATCTCCTCCTTCAGCTGGCCGGAAAGGTTTTCCTCCAGCTGCTGCATGGTATCCTCGGTAAAGCGCAGTTCCTGAGCCTTGGCGCTTCCATCCATGCCGACCCGCTCGGTGATGTTGGCAGCCAGGCCAACCCGGAAGGTAAAGGCCGGCTTTCCATCCTTCTCTTGGACAGAAAGGTCCACGCTTGCATTGAGCAGCTGGGCCGACAGCGTCCCGATGCCCTCTACAGACAACACCGCCACCGAATTATCAAACCGGCCGGTCAGCAGGTTATAGGCCTTTGCCGCGTCCTTTTCCAGGTAGCGCAGCAACTTCGTATCCTGGAAGACACCGTACCCCTCTATAGAGATGGTGGCGGCCCCGCCGGTACCGTCTTCCTTTTTGGCAATGGTCACCGCTGGTAAAATGGGATCGAGCGTTTCCTCTTCCGTGGCCTGCACCACCTGGCGCAGCTGGATTTCGCCCGAGTATGACATTTCTCCAGCGTCCAGCAGAAGGGATTCGATGGCTTCAAAGGAGGTGGCACCGTCGTCGCTGTTGCAGCGCAGCACTTCTTCCGCCGTCGCACCTTTGGCCACTACGAT
>CAMLYM010000036.1 GCA_946491705.1 uncultured Clostridia bacterium | reverse complement strand
TGTTCTTTTTTGTGGGGCGGGTCCCCCACACGGGATCTAGGTGAGGTTCCAAAAAGTCCAGACAAAAACCACTTTTGCGACAAACGCCGCAAGAGGGCTTTTCAAACGAAGAAGGGAAGTTAGGACTTCTGTACCAGATGGATAGCGAAGCCGCCGAGCTGCTCCTTGAAGTAGATGGCGACCAGCTTGCCGTCCTTTTTCTTGGCGGAAGCTTCGTCAAAGGCAATGCCCATGTAGCTGAAGTAGTTGACCGCGCGGTCAATGTCGTTGACCGCGAGGGCGATGTGGCCGTTGGCACCCGCGCCTGCGCCCTTCATGACCTCGAAGATCTTGCCCACGAAGATGGAGGAATTGCCCACCTTCTCGTCGATGGGAAGGGTGGAAGCGATCTTGCTGGCAACCGCGCTGGCGTCCGCTTCGTCGGCGGTGTTGATGCCGATGTGGGCGAGCTCGATGCCCAGCATCTTGTTGACAGCGCTGCGGCACAGAGCGGTGATCTGATCGAAATCGCCGTTCTCAATCAGGTCGGCCTTGACCATCCAGCTGCCGCCGCAGGCGATGATCTTCTTGAAGCTCAGGTAATCGTTGAGATTGCTCTCGTTGACGCCGCCGGTGGGCATGAACTTCAGGTTGCCGTAGGGAGCGGACATGGCCTTGATCATCTTCACGCCGCCGGCTTGCTCTGCCGGGAAGAACTTTACCACATCCAGACCCAGAGACATAGCCAACTCCACGTCGCTGGGGTTGGCGCAGCCGGGCATCATCGGAACACCCTTGGCGATGCAGTGCTTGACCACATCCGGGTTGAGGCCGGGGCTGACGATAAAGGAAGCGCCCGCCTCAATGGCCGCGTCCGCCTGGGCGGGGGTCAGCACAGTGCCGGCGCCCAGCAGCATGTCCGGAACCTCTTTCTTAATCAGACGAATGGCCTCTGCCGCCTGCTCGGTACGGAAGGTAACCTCCGCAGCCGGAATGCCGCCCTTGCACAGCGCCTTGGCCAGCGGAACCGCCTTGCTCACGTCGCTGATTTTGATGACGGGAATCAGACCGATTGCTTGGATTTTTTCAACTACACTGCTCATAATTTTTCCTCCTGCATGCGGCATATTGCCGGTTCGATTTGGTTTTCTTTATTTTAACACACCCCATGTCCGAAATCAATCACCTGTCTTTGTAAAACAAAAGTCCCGGATCAGGTTCTTATTTGGAAAATAGGAAGAAATTCATCCACTGGCTATGGTGGTCCCGCTTTTGCACATACGGTTGTGTCCATGAGAGAGTTACATGCCGTCCGAAAAAAGATCCCGCCCGCATCCAGGCTGGACACGAGCGGGAAAAGAAAAGGATGGATGAGATCGTTTTAAGAACGGGCGATGCGGGTGGAGAGCGTTTCGGTTCCATCCGCCCAGACCATGTCGGCGCCGGCTGCCTTTACGACAAAGCTGCGGGTGCCGGGGGTGCCCACGCTCAGGGTATAGGTCCAGGTACGTACGCCCTCTTCATCCACATAGGTGCAGGAAGAGGGAGCTAGACCCATGCCGCTTTCGTTGAAGAGACGGACCTTGGTGACGCTGGTGGAAGTTTTGATGGTGGCGGTAATGGGCTCGTTGACCTTGCCGGTGGCGTCCATACTGGCGCTGATGATCTTCACTTCGCCCTGCTCTACCGGAGCACCCGTATCCACGACGAAGGAAACCGTTTTATCGGTGGCAACTCCGTCGGTATAAACGGTCAGGACACGGTTGCCCTTGGAGCCAAGGGAGAAGGTCAGAACCCAAGTGGTGGTGCCGTTGTCGTTGACGGTCACGTTCCGGGCAGTGGCCAGGCCGTTGCCGTTTTCGGCGGCCAGATAAGCTTTCTTGACGGTGTCAGGCGTCGTGATGGTGACCACAATGGTCTCGTTGGGCGCGTAGGCCTTTTTGTCGGAGACAACGGTGATCTCGCCTGCCGGCGGGGTGGGGATGTCCTCAAAGTTTGCAGTGAGGGAAACCGCCTCAGCGGGCATGTTGAAGGTCAAAGTCTCGGTGGTCAGGGAAGTGCTGCCGGTGGGGGTAACGGTACCGGCGTTGACGGTCCAAGAGACAAATCGCTTGCCCTGGGGCACGTTTGCGGTAACGGTGATGGGAGTACCGGCTTCGGCCTTAGCCGGGCTGGCGGTGCCGCCGACGACGGTGACGTCATAAGTAGGAGCGGGCGGGATGTCCTCAAAGTTTGCGGTGAGGGAAACCGCCTCGGCGGGCATGTTGAAGGTCAGGGTTTCGGTGGTCAGGGAAGTGCTGCCGGTGGGGGTAACGGTACCGGCGTTGACGGTCCAAGAGACAAATCGCTTGCCCTGGGGCACGTTTGCGGTAACGGTGATGGGAGTACCGGCTTCGGCCTTAGCCGGGCTGGCGGTGCCGCCGACGACGGTGACGTCATAAGTAGGAGCGGGCGGGATGTCCTCAAAGTTTGCGGTGAGGGAAACCGCCTCGGCGGGCATGTTGAAGGTCAGGGTTTCGGTGGTCAGGGAAGTGCTGCCGGTGGGGGTAACGGTACCGGCGTTGACGGTCCAAGACACGAACTGCTTGCCCTGGGGTACGTTGGCGGTAACGGTGATGGGAGTACCAGCTTCGGCTTTGGCCGGGTTAGCGGTGCCACCAGTCACAGTGACGTCATAAGTTTCCACCGGAGGAGTAACCGTACCGGTGCCGGAAGCAGAAAGCAGGTCTGCCAAAGCGGTGGGGGCCTTGCCCGCATTATAGATGGAGATGCCGTTTACATAGCCCTGCACGGCGTTGCCCCAGTTATAGGTTACGTCGAATTCCGGGTCGTAGATGTTGATCTGAGCCAGAGCTGCATTCTTTTCTTCCTGGGTAAGGCCGCCGACCTGAATGTTCAGCTGCCCATCGGTGACCGTGACAGGATAGGTGATAAAATAGGGCTGCGTAAGGCCGTCCACCTTAGGCAGCTTGGCGGTCTGGATGTGCAGGTACTCATGCTGTACGCCCTCGATGGTGAAACGAGTGCCGTTCTTGGTGGCTTTCGCCATATTGCTGGCATTGTCTCCGTTCATGTCGGCACAGAAGATGACCACATCATAGCTGCCGTTGGGAAGGTCCACAGAAAAGTTCCAATTGTCGCTTCCCAGCCAAGAAGAGGTCATGGGGTCGTAATAGAGTCCGCTGCTGGTGAGATCGCCCCGGTTGCGGCCGCTGCTGGAATCGAATGGTTTGCCCAGGCCGTAGCCCAGTTCAGCGGAGTAAACGGTGGTCTCGTCCACCGGGATCCAATTTTCTTTTTCAGGAACGGTACTTACACCGAAGTTATACCGCGCGATGGGTGCGTCGGCGTCCGCTGCGGCAAAAGCAGCCAGCGGGAAGGCGGCTAGAACCATCAGCATAGACAGGAGCAACGCGAGAATCTTCTTGGATTTCATACAGTTTACAACTCCCTTTTCTTATTTTTATATCCAAAATCACGGATACAGGTATATTATACTTTTGCTTTATGAGATTTTCAATATAAATTTAGTTGAAAGATGAAAAAATCCATATAAATTCACCGACTTGTACGGCCGCTTTTCTTCTCAGTCCATAGCCGTTTCAACAAAATGTAAAATTTGAAAGAAATATTCCAGAAAATGTTTGCAAGAAGGCCCTTGACAAGAATATAAAAGAGGAATATTGTATATACACGGTATATACAATATATGCAGAAAGGATCATTCCATGGATATCCTCATCAGCAATGCGGACGCGCGGCCTATTTACGAGCAGATCGCGTCCCAGATCAAGTCGCTTATTATGACCGGCGCGCTGCAGGCGGGGGACGCTCTGCCTTCCATGCGCCTGCTGGCCAAGGAACTACGCATCAGCGTCATCACCAC
Organism: uncultured Clostridia bacterium; assembly: GCA_946491705.1. GTDB lineage: Bacteria > Bacillota > Clostridia > Oscillospirales > Acutalibacteraceae > Solibaculum_A > Solibaculum_A intestinale. Next base: position 15,129 of record CAMLYM010000036.1, on the reverse strand, counting down.
CAAGCGGGCTTACGAAGAGCTTGAACAGGAGGGGTTCCTTGAAACGGTAACCGGTAAGGGCAGCTTTGTGGCGGCCCGCAACACCGCCCTCATTCGGGAAAGCCAGTTGCATTTGGCCCAGGAACACCTGGAACAAGCGGTGTCAGTGGCGAAAAGCGGCGGCATTTCCCTGCCGGAGCTCACGGAAATGCTCAAGCTCCTTTATGAAGGCGAGTAAACAAGAGACGTCGCCGTCTAGGTTTGTTTACGCGGGTGAAACCCTTTGGCAAACCGTGACGGGACAGAGAGGTATGTATATGGAATCAATTTTGGAAGTCAAGGACCTGGTCAAGCGTTACCGGGACTTTACCCTGGACCATGTGAGCTTTTCCCTGCCCAGAGGCTGTATCCTGGGCTTCATCGGGGAAAACGGCGCGGGCAAGACCACGACCCTCAAGCTGATTTTGAACCTGATCCAAAAGGAAAGCGGTAGGGTGACCCTGTTTGGAATGGACCACATCAAGGAGGAGCGGCGGATCAAGGAGCAGATCGGCGTCGTGTTCGACGAGAGCTATTTTCACGACACCCTATCTCCCAAAGACATTGCCAGCGTGCTTCGCCGTGTCTATCCCACCTGGGACGACAGGCTCTTCGACCGGTATCTGGGGCGCTTTTCCCTTCCCAAAGAGAAGGTGCTCAAGGAGTTTTCCCGCGGGATGAAGATGAAGCTCTCCATTGCGTCCGCCCTGGCTCACAAGCCGAGGCTGCTCATTCTCGACGAAGCCACCAGCGGTCTGGACCCGGTGGTGCGCAACGAGATCCTGGACGTATTTTTGGAATTCATCCAGGATGAGGACCACTCGGTTCTGCTCTCCTCCCACATCACCAGCGACCTGGAAAAAATCGCCGACTATATCGTGTTTCTCCATAAGGGAAAAGTGGTGTTCGAGGAGCCGAAAGACGACCTGTTGGCCCGGTATGGGATTTTGCGGTGCGGCGCGGAGGTGTTCGGCCGTCTGGACCGGTCGGAACAGATCGGCTACCGCCAAAGCCAGTTCGGCTACGAGGTGCTGGTAAAGGACCGGGCGGCGGTGCGCCGGCGGTATCCCGCCGCCGTGGTGGACGCCGCCACCATTGAGGACATTATGCTTTTCTACGTCAGGGGGGAACAGCAATGAAGGGCTTGTTCATGAAAGATTTGCTGGTACTGCGCAAATACGCGCGCACCATGGCGGTATTCATTTTGGTTTATATCGTGGTCTTCTCCATGCTCGACTCGGTGGACGTCATCTCCGGCATGGTGACGCTGGTGCTGGCCATGATGTCGGTGGCTACCTTTTCCTACGACGAGCTGGCCAAATGGGACCGCTTCGGGCTTACCATGCCGGTCAGCCGCAAACAGGCGGTGGCGAGCCGGTACCTGGTCTGCCTGCTGTTCACCGTTTTCGGCGGCGTCATTACCCTGGCCTTCAGTCTGGTATTCGGCTATATCCGTAAGACGGGCGATCCCGCGCAAAGCCTGCTTTCCGCCTACACCATTCTGTCGGTGGCAGTGCTGTTTTTGAGCCTGATCCTGCCCTTCCTCTATAAATTCGGGCCGGAACGGGGCAGGCTGTTCATGATCCTGGTGTTTCTTCTCCCCTCCATGCTGCTGCTCTTTTTCAAGGATTCGGTTTCCGGCTTTTTTCCTTCGGAGGCCACGCTGGAGCAGGCGTTTCTGTTTTCCCTCCCCGTCGCCTTGGCGGTGCTGCTGCTTTCCTTTTGGATCTCTTGCCGGATTTACGGAAAAAAAGAATTCTGAATGCGCGTTAGAAAGGCCAGACGGATACCGCCCGGCCTTTCTTTTTTTCGTATTTGTGCTACAATAATACAACATGCACGCTTTCCTCGGGGGAACCGATCCATAGCCGCCGGGAGAAAGCAAAGTCCATCGACCGGAGGAACCGCCATGCCTTACCTGACCGCCTTTGTCCCTGAATCGGCCCAGCCCGCCGCCGAAGCCGCGACTCCCGCCGCTTGTTATGCCCGCTGCACCGCGGCCGGATGCCTGATGCAGGAGCTGGCTGCGCTTCTTTATAAAGAGGGAAACGTTCCCTTTGACCAGATTCTTTTTCCCTATGCGGACGCGCTGCTTTTGTCCCAGCATAAGCCCGCCTACTGGGGAGACTGCCTGTGCGCCCGGATTCCGCAGCCGCTGGCAGACCGTCTGCCGGCGCTCCTGGAGGAGCGCTTTCGCCCCATCCTGCCCATCCGCTGGGAGATCGCGCCGTCCAGGGAGGAAAGACCGGTTCGGACCGGCCTGCTGGAAGGGGAGGCGCATGGGTATAGCTTATATATTAAGGAATGGGCCGATCCCCTCTTTGCGCCGGACGGAAGCTTGGCGTCAGCGCCGGGCGGTACTCTTTTGCTGGAATTTTCCTGTTCCGGCTGGGAGGGGCAGCGTTTTGGTCCTGACTGGCAGGTCCGCCGCAGCACTCGGCAGTTCTTTTCCTTCTGCGAGGTGGCGGCGAGGCTCGCGCAAAAGGAAGGCGCGGTTTTGACGTATGCCGCCAACGGAAGGCTCTGTTTGCTGGCCCCGGAGGAAAATCAATGTAAAATTCAAACAAGCATTCTGAATCTTACCGCAGCAATTCCGATTACCGGCATATTTTCAGTTGTAATTCGGCAGAGATTCATGATATAATATTCGAACAAATATATTACAGGCGGCGTTTGGTTGCCTGTTTCGAGGTGATTGGACTTGCCGCAACTTGATCCCAGCGTACCTAAGCACAAAGCGTTAAGCGAATACATCCGCCAGCAGATCGCCGACGGCGTTTTCCGCCGGGGCGATAAACTCACGTCGGAGAATACCCTGGCGGAAGAATTCAACATCAGCCGCCAGACGGTGCGCCAGGCCATCGGCACCCTGGAGACGGAGGGGATTCTGGTCCGCCGGCGGGGAAGCGGCACCTATATTAACGCCTCTCCCGTCAAGAGCCACCGCACCATGACCATCGGCGTTATCATTACTTATGTGGACAGCTATATTTTTCCCGATATCATCAAAGGAATCGAGCAGGTGCTCACCAGCAAGGGATACACCATGTCCCTGGGCGTGACCCACAACCGGGTGGAGAACGAAACCCGCCTGCTGACTTCCCTTCTGGAAAAGGGCGTGGACGGGATTATCGCGGAAGGGACCAAGACCGCCTTGCCCAATCCCAACCTGCATCTGTATGAGCAGCTCAACCGCTGCCGGATTCCCTATGTGTTTATGAACGGGTATTACCGGGCGCTTCCCTGCTGCTATGTGGTGACCGACGACCGGGGCACCGGGTACAAGGCTACTGAGCTCCTGCGCAAGGCGGGGCACAGCCACATCGGCGGCATCTTCAAGGCGGACGATATGCAGGGCCACGAACGGTACGCGGGTTTTATCCAGCAGCTGCATGAGTCGGGCGCGGAGCTCGACGAGGACGCGGTGCTGTGGTACTCCACCGGGGATTTGATCAGCCTGCTCAGCGGGGATTACGACAAGCAGGTGATCAAACGGCTGGAACGGTGCACCGGTGTGGTGTGCTACAACGACGATGTGGCCATGCGGCTTATGGAGCTCTTAAAACGCTGCGGGCGCCGGGTGCCGGAGGATCTCTCCCTTGTCTCCATCGACAACGCCCGCATGTCCAAATTGGCCGATCCCCCTCTGACCACCTTTGGGCATCCCAGTGAAGCGGTAGGTCGGGAGGCGGCCCTTCGCCTTTGCAATATGATCGACACGGGAATGCGGGACGCACCGGTGGTAATGGACATGCCCCTGGTGGAGCGCCAGTCCATCGCGGTGTATTCTCCGCGTAACGGGGCAAGCCGATGAAGCGCAGCCGGCATTTTTTCGCCATGCTCTCCAGGATGAAGTACATCAGCCGATGGGGCCTGATGCGAAACACCCGCAGCGAAAACCTAAGCGAGCACAGCTTGGAAACGGCGGTGCTGGCCCATGGGCTGGCGGTGATCCGAAACCGCCGGTTCGGCGGGGAGGTGGACCCCCAGCGGGCAGCGACTCTGGCGCTCTTTCACGATGTGCCGGAAATCCTCACCGGGGATCTGCCCACCCCGGTCAAATATTTTAACCCGAAAATCCGGGAAGCCTACCACACGGTGGAGGAGGAAGCGAGCCGCCGGCTTCTTTCCTGCCTGCCGGCAGACTTGGCGCCGGACTATGAGGATCTGTTCTTTCACCGCCCGCAAGAGGAAGAGCTGTGGCGTATCGTCAAGGCGGCGGACAAGCTTTCCGCCCTCATCAAGTGCGTCGAAGAGGAAAAGACAGGCAACCGGGAGTTTATGGAAGCGTCCCGTTCCCTGCGCCGGTCTCTTGAGGAGATGGACCTGCCGGAGGTACGCTGCTTCCTAAAGGAGTTCCTGCCCTCCTATTCCCTTTCTTTAGACGAGCAGGATGAATGAGAATGGATGCTGCGCGGGCCGCTTTTCGGCCCGCGCGGTTTTTTCCGGAAGGCCGGTATATATTAAGGAGTAGGACGGGAAGCGACCATGCCGAAATTTTTTGTGGACACCGTTACCGGGGATACGTTGGAACTGGCTGGGCCGGATGGGGCGCATATCGCGAAATCCCTGCGCATGCGGGAAGGGGAAGAACTGACGGTTTGCGACGCCCAAGGCTACGACTACCGCTGTGCGCTCATAAGCGTGCAGGGGGACCGGGTAGGACTGCGGGTGCTGGAAAGGAAGCGGTGCGCGACTGAGCCGTCCCTTGCGGTCACCCTGTTTCAGTGCCTGACCAAGGGAGACAAGATGGATACCATCGTGCAGAAAACGGTGGAGCTGGGCGTAGAACGAATCGTTCCGGTGCTGTCCTGCCGCAGCGTATCCCGGCCGGACGAAAAAGCCGCGGCCAAAAAACGGGAGCGGTGGCAGAAAATCGCCCGGGAGGCGGCCATGCAGGCGGGCAGGGGGAAGGTCCCGCAGGTATTGCCGGTGACCGGCTTTGAGGAAGCGGCAAAGATGCTTTCCGCCTTTCCAGCCGCCGCCGTCTGCTACGAAGGAGGCGGAGAACCGCTTTCGGCGCTTATACAGCCGTCCCTTTCATCGGCCGCCGTGTTCATCGGGCCGGAAGGGGGCATTGCGCCGGAGGAAATCGCCGCCTTAAAAGAAGCGGGCGGACGAACCGTTACGCTGGGCCCGCGCATCCTTCGCACCGAAACCGCGCCCCTGGCCGCCTTGTGCGCGGTCCTTTTCGCCACAGGAAATATGGAATAAAACAGAGGCCCTGCGAAGAGAGAAAACCTGGCAGCCGGGTGAGGCCGCCGCCCTCTTCGCAGGCCGCCTTTTTAGGAGGAACCGCTATGACAAAACAAAAACGGGTCGCTGCCATTCACGATATTTCCGGTTTCGGCCGGTGCTCTCTCACGGTGGCCCTTCCCATTCTGTCCGCCGCCGGGGTGGAATGCAGCGTCATGCCCACCGCCGTCCTATCCACCCATACCGGAGGCTTTACCGGCTTTACCTACCGGGACTTAACCGAGGACCTGCTTCCCATCGCCCGGCACTGGCAGTCTCTTTCCCTTGCCTTTGACGCGCTCTATTCCGGGTTTCTGGGTTCCTTTGCGCAGCTGGAGCTGGTGGGGGAGATTTTTGACCGGTTTCGCACAAAGGACAACTTGATTCTGGTAGACCCGGTGATGGGGGATGAGGGAAGGCTCTATTCGGTTTACTCGCCCGCCATGGCCAAAGGGATGGCGAAGCTTTGCGCCAAGGCGGACGTGATTGTTCCCAACCTGACGGAAGCCGCCTTTCTGCTTGAGGAAGAATACCGCCCGGGCCCTTATGAGGAGTCTTTTGTCCGAGAAACCGCGCAGAGGCTTTCGGATCTGGGACCAAAAATGGTGGTGCTCACCGGCGTCAGCTTCGACGATCGGCTTTTGGGTGCCGCCAGCTTTGACCGGGATACCGGAAAGCTGGAGTTTTGCGCAAGGGAAAGGGTGGAAGGATACTACCACGGGACCGGGGATGTGTTCGGCAGCACGCTGCTCAGCGGCCTGATGAACGGCGCTTCCCTGACCGAAGCCACCCGCCTGGCAGTGGATTTTACCCACGGCTGTATCCTGCGCACCAAGGCCGAGGACACCGACCGGCGCTATGGTGTGGATTTCGAGCGGGAGCTGCCCCGTCTTATTGAACAATTGCAGGGAAAAAACGGATTACAAAAGTAAGAAGGCGCTGTATTTGAGTAAGGCGTCCTTGGAAACGAAGAGCTGCTTCCTTAAGACGGCCGGGAATCCTGCCGGAATGAGGAAACGCTTTTCGGGAATTTCAAAGAAAAAAGCCACGGGGCCAAGTCGGTCCCGTGGCTTTTTTCTTTTAGGAAAGCAGCTCGTTGAGGGCTTGCTGGTATTCGCCTTCCGAGCGAGCGCCCACCAGCGTGTTGACCACCTTGCCGTTCTGGAAGAAAAGGAGCGAAGGAATGGTGGACACCCCATACTGCTGGGCGAGCTCCATCTCCTCGTCAATGTTGACCTTTCCCACCACCGCTTTGCCGTCATACTGCTCCGCGAGCCGGTCCACAATGGGGCCCACCGCCCGGCAGGGGCCGCACCAGCTGGCCCAGAAATCCACCAGTGCCGTCTGGGCTGGCAGGATGCGTTCTTCAAAATCCTCTTTGGAAAGATGCAGCGCTTGCATTTCTGACATCGGCACAAACCTCCTATGAATGGATGAGACTAGTGTTCGCGGTTTCGAAGAAAACATACGGAAAAAAGGAGATTGCCGCCGAACGCGAAAAACTGGAAAATGCACCGGTAACAACTCCGATTCCCATGGATCCGCTCAAATCCGCGGCAGGGATAACAGAAAAAGTATATATTGAACACAAATTTAATTAAATAAGTTAAAAAACGTGAAGTTTTGTAGCCGTTGTTTAAGGAAATGGGAAAGAAAAATCCATTTTCGGAATTTTGTCTAGACGTGTTGAATGTGTATTGTGCAATATGTACATACCTGTCGAAAAAATTGGAATTTTTTCTTTGCTTTTGCTTGCATATTGGAAACAATTGCATTATAATTATCCCGTACTTAGGAAATAAGTGGTTTGTTTTGTAAGTACAAATCGCAGCGATGCTTAAGAAGGAGGCAACAAAATGTCAAAGCGTAGGCCAATTGTGAAGGCGATTTCACTGCTTGCAGCGGCAACGATGATGGCAACCGTCACCGCAGGCGCAGTAAGCGCGGCTCCAGGGGATTCCTCTCCCGTGCGGCAGATGGAATTTCTGGACAGGGGTCTGGTTACCATGCAGAAGGCGGACGGCATCTATATGAGCTGGCGCTTCCTGGGAACCGATCCGGATGACGTAAGCTTCAACATTTACCGTGACGGCGAAAAGATTGCAACCGTAAGCGACTGCACCAACTACACCGATCCGGACGGCGACGAGTACTCTGAATATGCGGTGTCCGCGATTATCGACGGCGTGGAAGGCCCGGCGGAAGGGGCTACTTTGCCCATGCTTGCTCAGAATGGCTCTGCAAACGGCAATTACATTGAGCTCAAGCTCGAGAATCCCGGCCCGCGGGCATCCATTCAGTTCCGCAACGCGAGAGCGGACCTGTATGCAGCCACCGGCAAGTATTACTATATGCCGGTTGATCTGAACAGGCTCAACCAGATGCAGACAGTAGTCAAAAACTATAACGAAGGAAGAATTACCAAGGAGGCCTACGATGCGGCAGTCGCGGAATTCCGCGATTATACCAATAAGCTCGGCCTTGACGAGACCGGCGGCGACGGCCCCACTCTGCGGGAGCTTGGCTACACCGAGGAAGGGGTTACGCCTCTTCGCACCGATGCAGAAGGCAAGCTGATGTACCGTACCGCCACTTACACCTCCAACGACATGTCCACTGCGGACTTGGACGGCGACGGCCAGTATGAGCTGATCGTCAAGTGGGATCCTTCCGATTCCCGCGATTCCATGATCTCGTATGAAACCTCTGCTCCCTGCGTGATCGACGCGTACGACATTGTAGACGGACAAGCCGTCCTCATGTGGAGGATCGACATGGGTTACAACATCCGTGCCGGTGCCCATGATACCCAGATGCAGGTCTACGATTTCGACGGCGACGGCAAGGGTGAGATCATCCTGCGCACCGCCGACGGCACCACTTCCGGCACCGTTACCGACGGTGTGTATACCCCGGCTTATGTGGTGGGCAATCAAGATGCCGCCAACATTGAGCAGTACTTGATTCAGGGCAACGCTGAGAAGGTAAACGCTTTGACCACCAACATTTTGAAAAATTATTCCATCGTCTGGGAAGATCCGGTTTACAACAACAATGCCGGTGAAGCAGGCCAGGACGGCTATATCACCACCGGAGCGTATTCCGGCAACTTTATGGATCAGACCTGGTGTAAAGTATTCTGCTATGGTCCAGCTACCGGACCTGGCGATGAATACGTCACCGCTTTCGACGGCGAAACCGGCAAGATCCTCGACTCCATTCCCTATCAGTTCGCCATCACGGAAGACATGTGGGGCATCACGCCTTACTGCCGCAGAAGCGCAGGCTGCTCGGGCAAAATCCAAGAATCCGACAAGGCTCACATTGCGGCGGATCCGACGTATGTTCCCCAGTATTTCTGGGTGGAAAACGACAATGCCAACGACATCGGCAACAACTATATGATGTTCAACGATTCCACCGGAAACCGGGCCGGCCGCTTCCTCGGCGCGGTCGCGACCCTCGACGGGGAGACCCCCAGCGCGCTGATCGTGCGCGGGTACTATGCCAGAACCACCATCGCGGCTTACACCATCAAGGACGACAAGCTGGTACCGACCGCGACCTTTGATTCCTCCGAGTATGAAAATCACCTGGATTACGAATGCCGCGGCAACCATAACATGGGTGCGGCCGACGTGGATAACGACGGCATGGACGAGGTGATTTACGGCTCCATGGCTTGGGATCTGGACGGCAACAAGCTGGTTCCCAAGTACGTAGTCGGCGTCTCGATGCCTGACACGCAAAAGGCTCCGGCTTCCGGAACCGTCATGGACCCGAAGGCTGGCTACAATGAGGACGGCTCCATCAAGGAGGGCTATCGGTTCTCTTATAACTACCATGGCGACGCCATTCACATCCTCCCGATGGACAAGACCAATCGGATGGTCGTTATGACTCCTCATGAAGATTCCGGCGATGCGGTGCGCGGCTGGGCGGCTTCTATGGACGTCCATGACGCCACCACCGGCGAAGTGCTTGCCATGTCCTGGCGCTCTGGCGACCAGGGACGCGGCGCGGCCGGCAATGTGGATCCGTGGAATCCGGATACCATCGTCGCAACCGGTAACATCTCCATTAATCTGAAAACCGGTCAAAAGAGCAGCGTGAGCGCCGGTTCCAACGGCCTCATTTACTGGACTGGTTCTCTGGTTACCCAGATTCTCAACAGCACGATTGATCAGGTCGGCGCCAACAATAAAACCGAACGTGTCATGAGCTTCAACGGCGCTTCCTTCAATAACGGCTCTAAGACCAACCCCAGCCTGCAGGCTGATCTGTTCGGTGACTGGCGTGAAGAGCTGGTTCTGCGCTCCGGCGCCGACACCATCCGCATCTACACCACCAACATGCCCACTCAGTATAAGATCCGTACCTTGATGCACGACCCGGCTTACCGCAACGGCGTTGCCACCCAGAACACGGCGTACAACCAGTGCCCGCATCCAGGCTTTTTCCTGGGTTATGAAGGCGATGTGACCGAGGTCAACAAGGTCAACGGCTCCATCATCCCGAACTCCGATCCGATCATCGCGACCGGCAAGAGAGACGATATCTCCATTGTTACTCCGGAGAATAAGCTCCCGACCACCGCCGCCGCTTCTGCTCTCGCTTACAAGCCCAACGAGAAGATCACCATTACGGTGAATGCGCCGGCCGGTATGGAAAAGGTTTGGCTGGTCAACGAGTGGGGTAGCGGCCTAGCTGCCAATACTACTGTTGCGAAGGAGGCCGACCGGGATATTTGGACCTTTGAGTTTACCCTCGGCACCAAGGGCGACCGCACGCTAACGGTTATGGCAGACGGCCTGCGTCAGTGCGAAGTAAGCTTCACGGTCACCAATGAGTCGGTTGCACCTCCTGCCCAGGAAGCGCCGCAAGCTATCTCCGCCAAAGGAAAGGCTGTCGTTAAGGTAAACGAGCCCTTCGAGGTCACCATCAAGACCAACCAGGCGGTTTCCTTTGTTCGTCTGTTCAATGAGAGCGGCATGGGCCTTGCTCCGATTTCCCTGACTTATGAGGACAATGCGGACGGCACCCGCACCTGGACGTACACCACCAACGTTGGCTCCATCGGCACCCGTACACTGAACGTACGCGTGGCCGGAGCGGACCGCGTATACGAAGCTACCGATGTCAATTATACGGTGAGAATCACCCGGTAGGTTCGGTTTCACAAAAAACAGCAATTCAAACTGCTTTGCTGAAAGCGGCACAGGCGCAGGGGATTCCCCTGCGCCTGTGCTTTTCGTTATGGGAATAATCGGCTTCCCGGCAGCTATACCCTTGCCCACAAAAGGCCGCGTGCCCGGCTGAGTGTTTATGAGTGATGGCCAGTCTCCGATGATCCGGTACAGATATCTGGCGCAAGAAATCAATAGGATTTGAATTTCGGGCATCCCATTGAAAAGGCCGGAAGTATCATATTTTTTAAGAAATTGAAAAAGAAAAAATGTAATAGCAACTATTACAAAAATAATCTAATTGTTTTACAAAAACTATCTATTTAATTTATGCCATTTGTCCAAAAACAGACAAACGATGCTATTTGCAAAATTTTGATGCAAGATTCACAAAAAGGTACATACAATTCAAGGCAATCTATCAATTGACTAAATTTTTTAGAATTGATAATATAATTACTGTTCAACTGTGTGCCATACACAGAATATATGAACAAAAAAAGAAAAGGAGATGGACAGAGAATGAAAGCAAAGAAACTCCTGGCAGTGCTCCTGAGCCTGGCGATGATCGCGACTATGTTCCCGGTCGTTGTCTTCGGCGCAGGAGGCACGGACGACCTCCTGCCCAGCTACCGGTACGACTTTAATGTACAGTCGTCACCGACTATGGCGGGATGGACAAGCGTCTCCATTGACGCGCAGAAAAATCCGACAGAGGCTGGAAGCACCATGTACTCTGCAGAGAAAGGGTACGGCTTGATTAGCCCCATCAAATCCATGATTGGCCGTGACCGCAAAAGTGCCTCCAATACGTTTTATGCCAATGACATGGAACGGGATTGGATTGGCTCTAAAGACTGGAAATTCCAGGCGGACGTGAAGCCCGGTACCTACAATATTATCGTGTACTGCACCGATATGCTCAAGGGTACCGCAAACAATTTGGATATCAACATCAACGGCACCGACTATGCGAGTATGTCGTCCGTAAAGGTTGATGACAATGAGCGTATGGTATATGCGCTGATCGAAAACGTAACCGTGACGGAGGACAACCCCAGCTTCCTCTTCCACTTTACCTCCAGCAATTCCGGTTATGTCAACGGCATCGAAATCTTCGATCCGAAGGAAGACCGCACCCCCTATGTGGTGAAGGTGAACAATCCTTCCAACGCGGTCATCTATAAGGGCGAATCCCTTCCGACGCCTCCTTCCACTGTAAAAGTGGAGCTGAGTGACGGCACGGAAGTCGATGCTACGGTCGGCGAGTGGACTCTGGATAAGGAGTTCGATCCCAACAACTACACCACCTATACCTTTACCGGAACCATTCCGGCGGCAGAAGGTGTGTTCACCAATGAGAGCAACTTAAAGGCGACCTTCAAGGTAACCTATCTGGAGAAGCCTTACATCTCTACTGTGATGGACACTACCCCCATCGTCCTCACCTCCAGCAACGCCGTCCTGCCGGCGTTCCCGACCGAGGTGGAGGTTCAGCTCAACAACGGCACCATCGCTACCGTCCAGGTAGGCGAGTGGACCTCTGAGAATCCCTTCAATCCGGACGTGTTCGGTACGTACACCTACACCGCCGACCTGGTGGTTACGGATGCGTTCAACAACACAAATAACCTGAAGGCGACCCAGAAGATTAATTATCTGAAAGAGACGCCTGCCTACAATTCCAAGGATCGTTCCATGGAATGGCTGGACCGCGGCGTGATTGCCATGAAGTCCACCGACGGCATCTTCATCTCCTGGCGTTTGCTCGCTTCTGAGTATGGCACAGACATTGCGTTCAACATCTACCGCAACGGTACGAAGATCAACGCTGCCCCCATCACCGATAAGACGAACTACGTCGATGCGGACGGCAAGGAAGGCGATCTTTACCGTGTAGAGACGATCTTCGAAGGAAAGAGCACCCTTTCGAAGGAAGTCAGCGCTTTGGAAGACAACTACCTTGAGCTCCCGATCCAGAATCCGGGCAACCATCCGGTGGTTACCGGTGCCGGTTCCGGCGCTACCTACACCGCCAACGACTGCTCTGCGGCGGATGTGGACGGCGACGGCGAGTACGAGATCGTAGTCAAGTGGTACCCCACCAATCAGTTCGACTCCGCGTCCGGCAAGCTGAGCAGCCCGACTATCTTCGACTGCTATAAGCTCGACGGCACCGCCCTGTGGAGAATCAACCTGGGCTACAACATTTCCTCCGGTGCTCACTTCAGCCAGTTCATGTTCTATGATTTCGATCAGGACGGCAAGGCTGAGTTCGTTGTCAAGACGGCGGACGGCACCAAGGTCTACGCGCCGGACGAAAACGGCAAGCTTCCCACCTATGAGGAAGAGGAAGCCGGCAAGGGCCTCATCGGCGTCGTGGGCGACCCGACCAAGAACGGCACCTACATTGCTTACGATGACAATCCTGCCATGCAGGAAGCCATTGCCAACGGCACCATTTCCCGCGGCAAGACCGGCCACGCCTGGGGCGGCCCGGAATACCTGACCGCGTTTGACGGCATGACCGGCGCAATCATCGATACCACCGACTACTATCCTGCGGTACAGGGCGAGGTCACCGGCAACCAGAATTGGTGGGGCGACGCAACCTTTAACCGTGCGGACCGCTTCTGCGGTGCAGTTGGTTATATCCCCAATCCCAACAACGAAGAGCAGGCCATTCCTGCCGCCATCATGCAGCGCGGCTACTACAAGAGAACCGCTATTGCGGCCTATGTACTGATTGACGGCAAGCTGCAGCAGGCTTGGAAGATTTCCACAGAAGACGATCCGTTCGTCTATGGCCGCGGCGTTCATACCTCCGCTGCCGCTGATGTAGACGGTGACGGCTTTGACGAGTACATCACCGGCGCCATGGCTATCGATCAGGACGGCACCCTCCTGTGGGCGCTGGATCCCGATAAGGCAAGTGCCGACCTGCACGGCGACGCCCTGCACATCGCCGCCATGCTTCCTCAGACCACCAACCTGCAGGTTATGCAGCCCTATGAGGCCAAGAACTCGACCTATGACTTCACCGTGACCGACGGCGTTTCCGGCTCCATCGTGTTCGGCGAGCGGAAGTCCGGCAGCTACGACACCGGCCGCGGCTGCGCCGCCAACATTACCCCCAATCCGGGCTACGAAGTCTGGGCCCATCGTCCCAACAGCGAGAATCCGGATCAGAAGAGATCCGGCTCGATCTTCTCTGCGGACGGCAAGGTTCTGGTAGAAGAGAAACCCATGAACTTCCTGTGCAACTGGAGCGCTTACTGGGACGGCGACCTGCTCGCCGAACTGCCGGACGGTCAGGATCCGACGTCTGCCAACGGCGATACCGCCCAGACCGTCTATAAGTACAATTGGGAAACCAATTCCATGGATGTTGTGGAAGTTTTTGAAGGTACCTTCACCAACAACTCCACCAAGAATACCCCGAACCTGTCCGCTGACCTTCTGGGTGACTGGCGTGAGGAAATCGTCGCGAGAACGGAGGATTCTTCTGCTCTGCGGATCTATTCCACCACCATTCCGACTGATTACATGATCTACACCCTCATGCATGACCCGGTTTACCGCCTGGCCGTCGCCAGACAGAACACCGCGTACAACCAGCCGCCGCACCTGGGTTACTACCTGGGCGAGGACAACAAGGATCAGGTTCTGGCTATGGAGCTTCCCACCTATGCGATGCATTACACCAATGCACCGATCGAGGTTGTTGCTTCTGCGGACAAGGAAGCCTATACGCCCAATGAGACCATTACGGTCAATGTCACCACCGATAAGAACGTGAAGAAGGCTTACCTGGTCAGCGAAACCGGCCTGGGTCTGGCCAGCACCCGTACCTTCGTGGAGAATGAAGACGGTTCCATTACCTGGACCCTGACCTTCTCTCTGGCCACCAAGGGCGCCCGTACCCTGAGCGTGTACACCGACGGCGTTGACACCGGTGTGGATGTCAGCTTCTATATCGGCGATGCATCGGTTACTCCGGGCGACGACGAGGTTAAGCTGATCGACGCGACGATGGATAAGACTGGAAAGGTCAACGAGCCCATCACCGCGACCATCAAGACCTCTACCAATGTTGCCAAGGTTCGCCTCTTCAACGAGAACGGCATGGGCCTCGCTCCTACCACTTGCACCTATGTGGACGAGGGCGATGTGCGTACCTGGACCTATACTCTCAGCGTTGGTACTCCTGGCACCCGTAACTTTACGGTAAAGGTTGCCGGTTCTGATCTTACCTGGGCGGAGGATACTCTGGATCTGCAGGTTCGTGTTACCCGGTAACAGCGCGCAATATCTTCCCTAGCATAATAACGCCCCGCCAGCCCTTTTCGGGTATGGCGGGGCGTTTTTTTGCGGAAGATAAAGTTTGAAATGGGATATCTTCCGATTGAAAGTATGCGAAAACCGAGCATATTTTGCTCCTATGCAAAGACAGCTTCCAATATAGCTGTGATCGCCGGAGAAAATGGTGTTCGCTTTATTAACATATTGTATAATGCCAATTTAGTTATGCTATTTGTACTTGAATTTGGACTTTTCTTGTACATTGGTTTTACCGAATCCTTTGCCAGCCATAGAATGCGTGTTTCATCCGAACGGGGTAAAAAGCCAGGGACTCGGTTCCTTATCGGGTGGAACCCGGGCCCTGGGTTTTATAGGAAGAAAGAAACTG
>CAMLYM010000035.1 GCA_946491705.1 uncultured Clostridia bacterium | reverse complement strand
AGCATGCGGCTGTTAACCGCAGGGTCGTTGGTTCGAGTCCAACTTGAGGAGCCAAAAAAGCACCAATGATATCATTGGTGCTTTTTGTTTTGCTTGTGTGCTTTCCAGGTGCTTGAAGGAGCGATATTTTTTCCAGATTCTTCCCATCTGTAAGGGAAGATCTCTATAACAGCACCGGCCTTGTTGAAATCGACCCAGGATGGGACAACGCGGTGATTGATGCTTGTCTTCAAAAGGGGACTACGCGGATCGACCTTTCAGCCCGAATACAACCATAATGAAAGTAGATGACCGGATTTTTTGCTCAGTTTTTTCAGTTGAGAGAACAGGCTTCCGTGACATTAAACTCTGACCGGATGACAGATGACTTTTATGGCAGTTTTACAAGGGCACATTATTGTCCTCCGGGGTGCAGCAACCTTATTATAATGCGATGCTCTTGTCTGTCCGGTCAGGTACCCTATGATGCAATCATGGAAATAATTGAGCACAGCTATGAGACGATAGTTAAAAAGCTACAAAGGAAAGGATGAGATAGGCAAAAGCGCTTAACGGAGAAGAATCCGACATTTTAACGCCAAATGATTCTCAATATGATTCGTATAATATTCTTTTGTAACAACCCCCTGCTCCGGTCTATTCTAAGGCCGGGGCAGGGGGCTTGTTTATACGTTGCTCCAATCGTTATCTTTTTACAAGAATCCCGACGGTCTGGGTGGACTTCGTAAAGACCCGGTCTGCGGAAGCAACGCCTACCTGGAAGTCACGTGCGCCTGCGGAGCCAACACTGACCACATAAGACCAAATGCGCATATCGCCTTCGTCCTCATAGGTGCAGCTGATCGGCGCAAGCCCCATGCCGTTTTCGTTGAAGAGGCGGACATATTCGGTGTATTGATTGGTCTTAAAGGTAACGGTGAAGGGCTCGTTTACCTTGGCAGAGCTAGGAAGTGAAACGCCGAACAGCTTCGCTTGTCCAGTCGGCGCGTTGTTGATCTTGAAATCAACCGTTAAACCGGTGTCATACCCGTCCACAAATACCTTCAGGCTACGGTCACCCTTGGTAGCCAGAGAGAAGGTCAGCGTCCAGGTAATGGTGCCGTCCGGGTTTTCCGTCTTGCTGCGGGTGGTAGCAAGGCCATAACCGGCTTCACTGACCAGATAAGGTTTTTCGATGCCGGCATTCGTATGAATGGTCACGGTAATGGTTTCATTTGGCTCATATGTAGCCTTGTCGCTAGAAGCGGTAACCGCCAGATCCAGGTTATCGATGGCCTGCTGCAGCGCTGCGATCAAGGGAGCCACATGGACCTGCAACGCATCGGGATCTTCCAAGGCGTCCACAAGGGCAGACAGAGCGTTTACAACGGCTCCGGCAGATTCCGGGGTGAACATTTCGGGAATGATGGAGTTAAGCTGTCTGTAGAGCTCTTCTACCTTGTCCCGGTTGGCCAGAACCTTGTCGGAGAAGCCTTCCAGACCCAAATCTGCAAAGCCGTCGGCTACCATGCGAGCGAAGAAGGAAGAACCCTTGCCTTCGAAGGGGTGCACGCCGTCTGCCGTAATGACGTTCTCCAGCAGCCAAGTCACGCCCTTTTCCTGATATAACTGATAGGTTTCCTCGTTGAAATCGTAGCAGGGGATACCCATTTCCGCCGCTACCTCTCGCGTTGCCTGGGCGTATTCGGGGAAGGAACGCGGGATTTCTTCGTCGGGCAGGAAAGGACGCAGGGGATAGCTTTTATCGTTGGGGTCGCTTTCGTTAAAGTTGCGGATGTGGGACATCACGGTGATCAAAATCGGGGTCGCACCGCGGTCCAGAGCACCCTGCGCTGCCGTGCGGAGGAATTCCTTAAACTGAGGAACAGTGGAGTACCGTCCCGCGTTGGTGGCGTTTTTATCGTTGTGGCCGAACTGGATGGCCAGATAATCGCCGGGCTTAATGGTGGTCAGCAGGGGGTCCATCACATTATCCGCTTCAAAGAAGCCGCGGATACCACGTCCGGCGATGGCACGGTTGTCCACATTGATACCGGTCAGGTAATCGGCAATGTGACCGCCCCAGCCCTGATACCGCTGGTTGTCGATGCCCACGTTTCCGGACTTGCTGGTAACGGTAGAGTCACCAATAATGTATAGAGTAGGCGTATCGCCTGCCGTGCGCTTTTCCATGGGGGTAATTTCGATGGCGTTGACCTTGGCATTGTTTCCCAAGAAGCTGATTTCCAGCACGCCGTTGACAATGGCTACCGGATAAGAAGCGGTGTTAAAAGAACCGGCGTTGACGTTTCCGGCCTTCTTCTTGGCGGCATTGTTCATGGTGTAGCCCACATTGGAGGCTTCCTGCGCGTCGCCAGCAACTACCGTAACCATGTAGTCTCCTGCCGGCAGTTTTACCGAGAACTTGGCGCCGGTGACGGCGACGAAGTCAGAGGTAAGGGCATCCTCGGTGCCACGGTCCACGTCGGCCACCGTGGACTCCACAGAGAAGCCGTAAGCCACGTCGCCGGTGAACTTATCCGCTGCAGTTACCTTGGTGTAGCCGTTGGCCACAGCGCCGGAACCGAAGTCAAACTTATAGGTGTTGGTAGCGGAAACTAGGTTTTGAATGGCGTTTTCAATGGCGGTTTTGGCCGCGTCCGCATCACTGCGGGTCTTGGTCAGCGCATGATCCACCACATCCTGTCCCTTTGCCAGGGCGGCAGTCAGGTCAGAGTAAGACTCTGCCGTCCAGTCGTTGGGATCAAGAGCAGTACCCTTTGCCATGGCGGCTTCCAGGGTACGGGTGGAAATGGGTTTTGCGGCGACACCCTCGGTCAGCGTGCCGGTGGCATAGGCGGCAAGACCGGTGTCCGACTTGGAGAGCAGGTAGGAAAGCTGGCTTGCGGCCAGGGTAGCAGCTGCGCCGTCTTTAAAATGGGTGCAGTCGCTGGAAACCTCGGCAAGATAACGGGCCCAGCCGATGTGGTTATAATATTCGATGGTGTAGTAGTTGAACTCCACCAGCTCCACGTCCTGCTCGGCGGCCAGCTCACGCTGGGCGTCAGTCCAGGCCTGGAAGGAATTGAGGAAGGTATTTCCTTCCACCTTGTTGCCGTTTTCGGTAAAGCCGCGGTTGGGGGGCGTTACCAGAATCGGGGTGGCGCCGAACGCGCGGACAGCGTCCACATACTTCGCAAGCCACTCCTTGAACTCCGCCGGATTGGAGTACCGGTTGGGACGAATAGGCGTGCAGTCGTTATGGCCGAACTGAATCAGCACATAGTCGCCGGGCTTTATGTTCAGAAGAACGCTGTCGTTAAAGAGCCCATCGGCCAGATAATCACGGGCCGACTTGCCGCCCATGGCGGTATTGTTGACGAGGACTGCATCGGTCATGAATTCGGCCAGATGGTTGCCCCAGCCGGTTTCCGGCTTATTGGTGGCGGAACCATAGGCGGTGGAATCGCTGCACACATAGACCGTAGGTTTGATACCCGGGGTCCCCTCGGATGCAGAGGAAACCTTGGTGACCTCCACCGCATTGAGGCGGGAGTTGGTGCCGGTCAGTTCAATGGTCAGCTGTCCATCATAAACCGCCACCTGCTTGGTGGTCTCACGGAACTCGCCGGCCTTTGTGGTGCGTGCGCCCTTTGGAACCGAACTCTCGTTGGGCAGAGAGATGTAATAGGGCGCGAAGGAACGCATGTCCTCAACGATAGCACCGGAAACCGTGTCTTCGTTGAAGTCGCCCTGGATAGTCTTAACGGTGTAAATGCCGTTTGGAACGTCCAGGACAAAAGTCGGATAAGAGAAATGAATGTAGTTTCCGTCCTCGGCGTTTGTGGGTGCGGTGATGTCCGAGCCGTCCTGAACGGTGTTGCCGGAAACCCAGTCGGACTTCAAGGCGTCCGCATTGGCCCGGTCGCCGGCGGTCACGGTAATGCGCTCGTCATTGAGCCAGCCGTAACCGGTCGCCTCGTCGTAAAGGGTTTGCGGAGTGACCTTCGTGTAGCCGGCCGCTACCGCGCTGTCAGCCGTGCCAAAGTCAAACTTCGCCCCCGTGAAGTTGTCGTCGGCCGCTAGGGCGCCCATTGTGGGAACCAGGCTGAGCAGCAGGGAAAGGACCAGCGCGAATGCAAGAGATTTTTTTGCTTTCATCTTCCTTTGCATCTCCTTCTTCATCTGGTTTGTCACACCAAGTGATATTATTATGATAATAAAAATTTTAAGCAGAGTCAATGAAAAAACAGAAAAAACGCACAATAGATTCCAAAATTTATGAGAAAGATACATCTGTTTTCCTAAAAAGCAGCAAAAATCTTGTTCATACAAATGTTTTGGCAAAAAAAGCGCCCCCGGCACTGGCGGGCAGCCAATGCCGGGGGCAAAGAAAGAAGAAGAAGAAACAAAAAGATTATCGGCGTACTTGGATGGAAACCGTCTGACGGGATTTGGTAAAGACGCGGTCCGCCGCGGCAACGCCGGTCTGGAATTCGCGGATACCGACGGAGCCGACGCTGGTCACATAGGTCCAGACGCGTACACCGTCCACATCCTCATAGGTACAGCTGATGGGAGCCAGTCCCATACCGTTTTCATTAAAGAGGCGGACATATTCCGTATGCGTGTTCGTCTCGAAGGTAACGGTGAAGGGTTCATTGACCTTTGCCGTGTCGGGAACGCTCACAGAATAGAGCTTCGCCTTGCCGGTGGCAACGCTGTCAATCTTGAAGTTGACGGCCACGCCGGTGTCTTCGCCATCGGCATAGACCTTCAGGGTACGGTTGCCCTTGGTGGCCAGGGAGAAGGTGAGGATCCAGGTCTTGGTGCCGTCTCCGTTGTCAATCACCTGGCGGCCGGTAGCTAAGCCGCTGCCGGACTCGCTGACCAAATACGCTTTTTCCACCGTGTCGGGGGTGTTGATGGTGACGGTGATGGTTTCGTTGGGCTCATACTGTTCCTTGTCCGCGGAAGCGGTGGTCTCGGGCAGCACAGCGTTGAGGCTGTAGATCTCCACGCCGTTTAACTTCATCAGGAAGCCCGGGAACTCCAGGTTCAGCTGGCCGTCGGTCACTTCCACCAGGAAGTAGTTCTCGCTGTAGCTGCCGCCAACGCAGTTGAAGGAAGTGTTGAGGTTGATGCCCTCGGCGTACACACCGCCGCTGGACGCATCAGAGGCGTCGCCCTGGATGGTGTGCACCAGGTACTTGCCGTTGGGCAGGTCAACTTTGAACTCCGGATAGATGCTGCCGTCTCTAGTAACCTGGAAGGCGCCTTCGGCAAAGTCGCTGTACAGCGCATCGGAAGTAGCGCGGTCGCTGTCGGTGACCGCTACGGAATCCGACCAGCCATAGCCCAGCTCAGGCGTATAGAGAGTGTCGGCGGTCACGCCGGTGTAGCCGTCCGCAACGGCGCCGTTGCCGAAGTCAAAGAAATAGGTGGCGTCCACGATGGATCTGGCGCGGTTGCCGGCCTTATAAAGGGCGTCATACGCCGCGGTGTAATCGTCCGCCGTAGCGCTGGGATTTGCAAGAACTGCCGTAGCCGCCTTCAGGGCGTTTTCGATTCTCGCAACATCGGCTGCGTCGAGCGTTTCGATCCGCATGCCTCTCCACTCTTCAAACGCAGCCTTCGCCGCAGTAACCAGGTTGAGAAGCTTGGTGTACTCGGAGGAAGCTGCCTTGGGCAGGGTCAGGGTGCTGGAAGCAACCGACACGCCCGCATCGTTGTAAGCGAGGATGGAGAAATCGTAGCTTTCGCCGGCGGTCAGACCGGTAACGGTAGCCTGGGGATACACGACGCCCGCATATTCCTTCCAATCGGAAGCGGAGGACGCCTTATAGCGCACCACATAGTAATCCGCATCGTCCTGGTCGTCCCAAGTGATGGTGGCGCTGGTGCCGGCGGATTCCTTAGCATAGAGGCCGGAGGGCTTCGCCGGGGCCTGGGTGGCGACCGCCTTGGGCGTATAGCCTGCGGCCAGCGTGCTGTCCAGCTTCGCCATTTCGGAAGCGATGTAAGACGCGACCACCTCTGCGCCGTAGCTCTGCAGATGGACGCCGTCGGAAGCGCCGTTTTCATAAGAGCTGCCGGTGAAGATGCCGGGCTGTACAAATAAGTACATTGCCTGGCTGCGGATGGTGCCAAGGCTGGCGGTCAGATCGGTGGTATACTGGAAGTTGTCGATAAAGGCAACGCCCTTTTCTTCTGCAACCGCCTTGAGGGCATTTCGCATGTTGTTGAGAGCCCGGTAATCCTGCGAAGAGGTGCCTACGTTCTGACGGACGGAGGCGGTAGAGGAAACCAAAATCGGAGTGGCGCCGCGCTGAATCGCGCCGTCCACGTACTGGCGCACCAAGTCTTTCCAGGCATCGGTGCTGCCGGTGGTCTTTTCATTGAAGCCGAAGTTGAACACCAGGTAATCGCCCGGCTGGATCTGCTCTAAGACCATTTCCAGGCGGCCTTCCTTGATGTTGCGGTCGGCAGTGCGGGCGCCGATGGCCCAGTTTTCCACATTGATCTTTTCGCCGTCGAAGTAGTTGGCCAGCATCTGGCCCCAGCCGCGCTGCGGGTCATTGAACTGGGCGTAGCTGTCGGCAACCGAGTCGCCCACTACATACACGGTGGGGATATCACCCTCGTTGCGTGTAAACTGCTTGGTAATTTCAATGCCGTTGATCTTGGCGCCGGAGTTGGGGAAAGTAATGGTCATCTGGCCGTCGTAAACAGAAACGGTAAAGGTCTCGTCATAATATTCGCCGGCCGCCACGTCGAGCGCGTTGTTGGCCACGTTGTTCCAGCCGCGGCGCACCTGGCGCGGTACATTTTCGATAGAGTACTGCACGGAGGTAGCGGCAGAGGGGTCACCGGAGAGAATGCGCACGTCGTACTCACCGTTTTCCAGGTCCATGACAAAGGTCTGGTTTTTCGCGGTGGTTTGCACGAAGTCCGATTTGAGCGCGTCGTCGCCGCTGCCCGCCACAGCGCTTATACCGGTGGTGGTCCAGCCGTAGCCCTTATCCGCGTCGTAGGCGTCGTTCGTAACCGGAGTGTAGCCGCTGGCGGTGGAGCCGGAGCCGAAGTCAAACTTCTCGGCAACGCCCGGGCCCATTTTGCCGGTGGCGTAGGGGGCCAGGCCGGTGCTCGACTTAGAAATCAGATAAGAGAGCTGGCTTGCGGCACGGTCGGCGGCAGGGCCGTCCTTAAAGTGGGTGCCGTCGGTGGAAACCGACGCATAGAACTCGTCGCAGCCGATGTAGTTATAATACTCAATGGTATAATAGTTGAATTCGATCAGATCCACGTCTTTTTCGGCGGCCAGCTCACGCTGGGCATCGGTCCAGGCCTGGAAGGAATTCATAAAGGTGGTACCGGGAGTGGTATACTTGCCGCCGGTGATCATGTTGCCGTTTTCCGTATAGCCGCGGTTGGGGGGCGTAACGAAAATCGGGGTGGCGCCGAAGGCGCGCACGGCGTCCACATACTTCGCAAGCCATTCCTTAAACTCGGTAGGATTGGAATAGCGGTTGGGACGCACGGGAGTGCAGTCGTTGTGACCAAACTGGATCAGCACATAGTCGCCAGGCTTAATCTTGGTCATAACGTTGTCGTTGAAAAGGCTGTCGGCCAGATAGTCACGGGCCGACTTGCCGCCCATGGCGGTGTTGTTGACGATTACGTCGTCGGTCATGTAATCCGCAATATGGTTGCCCCAGCCGGTTTCCGGCTTATTGGTGGCGGAACCATAAGCAGTGGAGTCGCTGCAGATGTAAACAGTGGGTTTGGCGCCGGCAGTGGCTTCCGATGCAAAGGAAACCTTGCTGATCTCCACCGCGTTAAGGCGGGAGTTGGTGCCGGTGAGCTCGATGGTCAGCTGTCCGTCATACACGGCCACTTGCTTGGTGGTCTCCTTGAAGGAGCCCGCAGCGGTGGTGTTGACGCTGGTAGGAATCGAACTGGTATTAGGCAAGGACTTATAGTAGGGCGCGAAAGCACGCATGTCCTCGACGATAGCGCCGGTGACGGTAGACGTGTTATAATCGCCCTGGATGGTCTTTACCGTATAGATGCCGTTGGGCAGGTCCACCACAAAGGTCGGATAAACAAAGTGGATGTAGTCGCCGTCCTCAGCATTTTCTGGGGCGGTGATGTCCGCGCCATCCTGCACGGTGTTGCCGGTGACCCAGTCGGACTTCAGGGCGTTTGCGTTGCCGCTGTCGCCCGCGGTCACGGTAATACGCGGATCGTTAAGCCAGCCGTAACCGACCGCCGGGTCGTAGGCCGTTTGGGGGGTGACCTTCGTATAGCCGTTTTCCACTGCACTGTCAGCCGTACCAAAGTCAAACTTCGCTTGGGTGAAGGTTTCATCATAAGCGAATACGCCCATGGTGGGGACCAGGCTGAGCAGCAAGGAAAGAACCAGCACGAGAGCCAGGGATTTTCTTGCTTTCATCGTTGTTTGCATCTCCTTATTTGTTTTTTCCCGATTCTACCAAATGGGGAACATCATGCGGCCTTGCACAAAGAGACCGCCGGTGTGGCAGGACTGCGCATCCCTCCTTTCGGCAATCTATACAGAACCAAGTACGCAGAACAAAAGAAAATAATCGGTTCTTTTCTAATATTAACCGCCTTGCCGCATAAAATCAAGCAAATTCAACAAATTTACATACAATAAATGTACTGACAATTATTTTTTAGACATAAGCCGCCACATTTCTCTCATTGGCATGGCCAGAACAAAAAGATGCAAAAAAATGAGAAGGAGAAGAGAGGGGCCTTGATTTTGAGAGGCAATCATGGTAAATTGAAAAAGCATCGAACGTAAGTTTGAAAATCTTTGATTTTGATTATACGTAAGGAGTAGAACCATGGAATACAGCAAAGAGCAGTGCTGCTGCTTTACCGGCCACCGCCGCATGCCGGGGGAGCAGGTCATCGAGATCAAACGCCGACTGGAGGATATTATGGAGGACCTGATCGGCCGGGGAGTGGAGTGCTTTTGGTTCGGCGGAGCGCTGGGCTTTGATACCGCCGCGGCGCTGACCGCCTTAACCCTGCGGGAGCAATATCCCTTTATTAAAGTGATCCTGGTACTCCCCTGCCGCAACCAGTCCAGCGTCTGGCGGCAGCCGGATGTGGATGTGTACAACTGGATTATCTCCCAAGCGGACGAGATCATCTACACAGCAGACGACTATGACCCTGGTTGTATGCACAGGCGCAACCATTACCTGGTGGACCACTGCACGTTTTGTGTCTATTATCTCACCCAGCAGAGGGGTGGGACCTTTGCCACCGTCAAATACGCCCGCAGCCGGGGGCTGACCCTGATTCCGGTGGCCGAAGGTTTGTGATGCGCCCGGGGCCAAAGTATGGTATCATAGAACGCAAAAGGCAGCACCCAGATGCGATAGGCCTGAAGGGCTGCCGCCCGTCCTGTCCGGCGGGTGCGTGAAAACCATAAAGGAGGGCTGTGGATGAAGGAAGCTGTATGGATTGCAGCGGGCGTGCTGGTTCTTTGCGCGCTCGTTTCTTTCTTCTGGTATCAGAACAACGGCCTGTCGGTGACCCGGTACCGGTTAAAAGGGATGCGGGTAACCCGGCCCATGAAAATCGTGCACCTGTCCGACCTGCATTCCAAGCGCTTTGGCCGGGACAATGAGAAGCTTTTTGCCCTGGTGGCCGATTGTAGCCCCGACCTGATCGCCATCACCGGCGACCTGATCGACGACAGCGATCGGGACTTTTGCCGCACCGTCCGGATCGTCGGGCGGCTTTGCGGGCTGGCGCCGGTGGTCTGCATCCCCGGCAACCATGAGCACCGTTCCCGGGACTACCTTTCTATTCTGGAGGCCATTCGCCAGGAAAGGGCGGTGCTGCTGCAAAACGAGCAGGTATCCCTGACGGTAGCGGGCACCCCAGTAACCGTGCTGGGCTTAGAGGAACGGCAGGGGACCTACCGCTCCTACCGGAAAATGCGCCAGGGCAAGTACCGCTACCGGGACTATTCGGAGCAGTTTCACGCCCTGTCCAGAGAGCCGGGGCTGCGCCTGGTCCTCTGCCACTACCCGGAGAACTTCGCCATGACCGGGGACAAGGCCTATTGCCAGTACGACTTTGATTTGCAGCTGTCCGGCCACGCCCACGGCGGCCAGTGGCGCTTTCCGTTTGTAGGCGGGCTTTACGCGCCCGGGCAGGGGATTTTTCCTAAGTATGTAAACGGCGTGTTTGGGAATCATCCCAAAATGGTGGTCAGCCGGGGCCTGGGGCCCAGCTCCTTTCCCCTGCGCCTCTTTAACCGCCCGGAGGTGGTGGAAATTACCCTGACAAACGACCCGGATTAGAGAGGGCTTTCTGTCCGGGCCTTTCGGGGAGAGGCCCTAAGGGCACGCCCATGGCTGCGGCCCCGGGAATACCATACACGGGTCACGCGCGCATACGCTTTGGTCGGTTTTTCTCAGGCCGTTGGACGAGAAAATGAAAACAGAGGGGAGAAATCAAAGCGATTTCTCCCCTCTGTTTTATAAAAACCAGCCCAGGAGGTTCAGCTGCGGCCGCTTAGAATAACGCCTCCGGAATTTCTCCCCGGTTTCGTCTCCTCCCAAACCGGCCAGACAAAAACCCGATACGAAAAAAGCGCCCGGGAAAGCCCCGGGCGTCTGCTTTTTATTCCGCTGCGTGATGGTGGCCGCAGCCGCCGGTACCGCAGGTGTGTTCCCCGCCTTCGTGGTGGTGGTTGCACTGGCCCGCCGGGTTATCGGAAAGCTCTCCGGCCAGGTATGCTTGCACCGCGTCGTCGGTGGAGCCGCTGGCTCCCGCCACCAGCCCGATGCGGTTAGCAGCCAGCGCCTGCCGGGCGCCCGCCCCGATGCCGCCGCAGATGAGCACGTTCACGCCGTTTGCCGCCAGAAGCCCCGCCAGCGCCCCGTGTCCGTTTTCCCCCGCGTCCAGCACCTGCTTGCGCACCACTTGGCCGTTCTCCGCTTCATAAATAGCAAATTGCTTGGATTTGCCAAAATGCTGAAAAATTTGGCCGTTCTCAGCCGTTACCGCGATTTTCAATTTCTTGTCCGCTTCCTTTCCTTATTTGCGCGCCTCGATGGCGTCGGCCGCTCCGTTCAGCCACTCCCCTTGGAAGGACTCGATGTCCCCCGCGTCGCAGAGCTTGGCAATGTCCGGGTTTAGGGGCAACCGGCCCAGTACCGTAAGGCCGTGCTTCGCCGCCGCCTCGTCCAGACGGCTTTCCCCGAACACAAAGAGCTTCCTGCCGCAGTCGGGACATTCCACATAGCTCATGTTTTCCACCACGCCCACAATCGGGATATTCATGGTCTTGGCCATGTTGACCGCCTTTTCCACGATCATGCCCACCAGCTCCTGGGGCGAGGTGACGATCACAATCCCGTCGAGCGGGATGGACTGGAACACCGTCAGCGGCACATCGCCGGTTCCCGGAGGCATGTCCACAAACATGTAGTCCACATCCTCCCAGATCACGTCCGTCCAGAACTGCTTGACCGCCCCCGCGATGATGGGGCCCCGCCAAACCACCGGCTCGGTCTCGTCGTTGAGCAGGAGGTTAATGGACATAATGTCCACCCCGGTCTTGGTGCGGGAAGGGAGCATCCCCGCCGGAATGGCCTTCGCCCGCTCCCTGACGCCGAACACCTTCGGAATGGACGGGCCGGTAATGTCCGCGTCCAGCACCGCCGTGTGGTACCCTCTGCGGTTTAAAAGCACCGCCAGCATGGAGGTGACCAGGGACTTGCCCACGCCCCCCTTGCCGCTCACTACCCCGATGACCTTTTTGATCCGGCTCATCTCGTGGGGCTTTTCTAAGAAATCCTTCGGGTCCGCCTGCCTGGAGGGGCAAGCCTCCCCGCAGCTGGAACAATCGTGGGTGCAGTTTTGTTCGCTCATTTGTCTGACAACTCCTTTTGTGTTTCTTCGTAAAACCGGCACTTCTTGCACCGGAAGACGCACGCGCAGCCGGTTTCGGGCACCTCGTAGTGGCCGCCCTCGATCACGAGGGTGTCCCCCTCGCATAGGGCCTTGGCCGTGTGAAACCGGGCGGCGTAAAGAATGCGCTGGAAGGTGCCGCGGGACACGTTCATCCGTTTGGCGGCGCTGTCCTGTTCGAGCCCTTCCAGGTCGCACAGCCGCAGCGCTTCCAGTTCCTCCACCGAAAGGGCGACTCTGCCCCCGCTTTTCGGCTCCGGCGTGAACACCCGCGCCCTCGGCTCGGCGCACACCCGCCGGCATTTGCTGGTTCTGGGCATAGCGGCTCCTTTCTATTATGAATGGGATGCAAAAATAAAAATAAGCAGAAGAAAAGGCCCAACAAACCGAAAGCTAATTCGAATCTGCCGCACGTTTTTCTTCTTTTTGAATGTTTGTACACTCTGATTCCTTGGCAATGACTTCAAGGCCAAGCCGAATCAATTCAGAGGTTGCTTCGGAACGGGTGGAAAACCTCCGCTCAAAGCGGAAATCTTCGATTGCTTCGAACATCTCATCGTCTACAGAAATCATATATCGGTGTTTCTTGGTAGCCGTTGTCATTAACTCCAGACATACAATAGGCTCTGACTAATTTTCGACCCTTTCCTGCAATTCTTTTAAACTTCGAATTTGTTCCAAAACATAGTCCTGAAATTCAGGGCGCAGGGATTGAAATATGCATTGAGCTTCCTCGAGCTTCCGTTTGACAATAGGAGAAGAAAGAAACATGTCACCTTCTCCGTTCTTCAACCATTGTTCGTTGACATCGTATAAATCGCAGAGATGCTTTAAAAAGAGCTCTTTTACCTCAGCACGTCCATACTCGATATTTCCGATTACGTCCCTGCTGACGCCAAGCTTTTCACCAAATTCCCGCTGCGATAGATTGAGGGCTTCTCTTATCATTTTTATTCGATTTTCCAATTTAATACCTCCTTCATGGACCGCTATCTTCGTCTAACAATACCATAAAGAATGATATTACACAAATCGAAATAAAAACGTAGTTGACAACACAATATCACTGAATCATAATGAGTATATAACGAAAAACGAAAAGAGGTAACGTGTAAGTAACACAATTACCAGAGAAAAAGGACAAATTCAAAGAATTCAGCGCCCTCTTTTCCGAACTCAATGAAAAAGAACAGAATTACGCATTGTTTCTTCTTCGTTCGTTGGCTCTAGCCCAGACAACACCGCCTAAAAAAGGATAAAAAGAATGCGATAAGAAAAAATAACGTGCATATGCTCATAAATAGTATAATGAGCATATGCACGTTTGTCAAGAGGAAGGATACCTTATTATATAGGAATTCTTTCAGCCAGCGCGCGGTAAGCCATACAAATAGTATAAAAATATACAGTCCGTATGATTGCGCTTGTGTTTTCATAATCCCGTGGTAGAATCCCTATGAAATAGAAAGGAGGCGGCGCGAATGGTGCGGTTTCGAATTGCACAACTGCTTGCGCAGACGGGCAAAACAAAATATTGGCTCTATCAACAGCTAGGAATGAGCTATCAAAGCTTTATGCGCCTCTATCGAAACGAGACCCGCTCCATCAGCCGCCAGAACATCGACGTGCTTTGCCAGATTTTCGCCTGTACCCCTAACGACCTGTTTGAAATATGCGAAGATATCCCCGAAGAAGAAAACAAAAAGTAGCCAGCGTCTACAAAGACGCTGGCTACTCCTATATATAATGTATATCTCGTCCGCTCACCTGGCCGCAGCCGGTTCCTTTTTCTGCGGGGCCGCCGCGGGTTTCTCCTGCGCGCTTCCCTTGAGCCGCTCCTGAAGCTCCTCCTTGGCCACCGACAGCATCAGCTTGATGCGGTTTTCCTGGTTTACCTTGGTGGCCGAAGGGTCGTAGTCGATGGGCACAATGTTCGCGTCCTCATGCAGGCTCTTGATCTTGCGGATCATTCCCTTGCCGCAGATGTGGTTGGGCAGGCAGCCGAAAGGCTGGGTGCACACAATGTTCGGATACCCGGACTCGATGAGCTCCAGCATTTCGCCGGTCAGAAGCCAGCCCTCGCCCATCTTGTTGCCGTACCCGATGACGCCCTTCACCAGCTCCTTGACATGCAGGTACGAGCCGGGCGGGGTGAACTGGGGATAAGGCTTGACCGCGTCGATGAGGACCTGCTCGGTTTTGAGCAGGTAGTTCATCAGGAAATTGACCACCGTGTATTTCGCCTTGCTCCCGCCGTACAGCTTGATGTCCTCGAGCCGGTTGTCGCACTTAAAGAGCATGAACCCCATCAGCCCCGGCACGTTTACCTCGCAGTCCTGGGAAGCCAGGAACGCTTCTAAGTTGTTGTTCCCCAGCCGGGAGTACTTGATGTAGATTTCGCCCACCACGCCCACCTTCACCTTGGGCGTCCGGTTGACCAAAACCTCCGAGAAATCCTTGACAATGGCCTCTACATTGGCCTTGAGCTCTTTGAGGGACTTGCCTTCTCCCGCGCTGATCTGGTGGGACAGGGTTTTCACCCACCGGTCCACCAGCGCCTGGCTTTCCCCGGGATTGACCTCGTAGGGCTTTACCTGATTTTGCAAAAGCATCAGCGCGTCGCCGTACACCAGGCACGCCAGCAGCTTGCGGATTAACGGCAGCGTCAGCTTGAAGCCGGGGTTTTTCTCCAGCCCCGAAGGGTTTAAGGAAATCACCGGGATGTCCCCGTACCCCGCCTTGCGCAAAGCCTTGCGCAGCAGGTGGATGTAGTTGGAGGCCCGGCAGCCGCCGCCGGTCTGGGTGATGATGAGGGCGGTGCGGTCTAAATCGTACTTGCCGGAATTCAGCGCGTCGATAAACTGGCCGATGACCAGCAGCGCCGGGTAGCACGTGTCGTTATGGACGTATTTGAGCCCCTCCTGCACGATGTTCGGCCCGTCGGACGTGAGCAGAACCATGTGGTACCCTTCGTGGTTAAACACGTTCTTGAGAAGCTCGAAGTGGATGGGCAGCATCATCGGAATCAGGACGGTGTAAGTTTGTTTCATTTCCTTGGTAAAAGGAATGCGCTTCGGGATGGGCATTGGCAAACAGCTCCTTTCAGGAGACGAACGTCTATCGGTCCTTGAGGGCGGCGAACAGGCTGCGAAGCCGGATCTTGACCGCGCCCAGGTTGGTGATTTCGTCGATCTTGATCTGGGTGTAGATTTTCCCCTCGTCCTCGAGGATTTCCCGCACCTCGTCGGTGGTGATGGCGTCCACGCCGCAGCCGAAGGAAACCAGCTGCACCAGGTTCATGTCCGGTTTGTCCGCGATGTAGCGGGCCGCCGCGTACATGCGCGAGTGGTAGGTCCACTGGTTTAGCACCCCGGTGGCAAACTTCTCTACCTGATCGCTCACCGCGTCCTCGGTGACAATGGCCGCGCCGAAGGAGGCGATCAGCTTGTCGATGCCGTGGTTGGTCTCCGGGTCTAAGTGGTAAGGCCGCCCGGCCAGCACGATGATCTGCCGGCCTTCCCCGCGGGCCTTCTCGATGATCTCCCGCCCCTTTTTACGCACCTTTTGCAGATACGCGTCGTGCTCCGCGTACGCGAGCTTGCACGCAGCCTTGACTTCCTTTAAGGTCAGGCCCTCAAAGTGCCGGGAGAGCACCTCCAAAAGCTTCCCCGGGAATTCCTTTCTGCGGTGGATGCCCAGGTAGTCGTCGATAAAGGTGACCTTTTTCAGTTCCCCCATGTTGGCCCCGATGACCTCCGGGTAGTAGGCCACCACCGGGCAGTTATAATGATTGTCCCCCAAGTGCTCGTCCAAGTTATAGGTCAGGCACGGGTAGAAGATGGTTCCAACCCCATCGTCCAGCAGCGCCTGTACATGGCCGTGAATCAGCTTTGCCGGGAAGCAAACGGTGTCCGACGGGATGGTGTGCTGCCCTTTTAAGTACAGCGCCCGGTTGGAGGCCGGGGAGGTCACCACCTCAAAGCCCAGCGTGGTGAACAGCTTGTGCCAGAAGGGGAGCAGCTCGTACATGTTCAGCCCCATGGGGATGCCGATTTTGCCTCTGGGCCCCTTGACCGGCTGGTATTCGTCTAAAAGCTGGCGCTTGTATTCGTAAAGGTTGAGCCCCTCGTCGGCTTTCTTTTTGGTCACCGGCTTTTCACACCGGTTGCCGCCGATGAACTTGCGGCCTCCCGCGAAGGTGTTGACCGTCAGGCGGCAGTGGTTGGAGCACAGGCCGCAGGAAACTACGCTGACCTTGTGGGTAAAGCCCTTGAGCTCCTCAAGGGAAAGCAGGCTGCTCTTGCCGGTGGACTGTTTTTTCGCGTACAGGGCCGCGCCATAAGCGCCCATCAGCCCGGAAATGGCAGGGCGCACCACCTGCACCCCCAGCTCTAATTCAAAGGACCGCAGCACCGCGTCATTTAGGAAGGTGCCGCCCTGGACCACAATGTGCTTCCCCAGCTCCTGGGGGGTGGTGGCCCGGATGACCTTATACAGCGCGTTTTTCACCACGCTTACCGAAAGGCCCGCCGAAATGTCCTCAATGGTGGCCCCGTCCTTTTGCGCCTGCTTGACCGAGGAATTCATAAACACCGTGCACCGGGAACCTAAGTTCACCGGATGCTTGGCAAACAGACCCTTCTTCGCAAAGTCCCCGATGGAATAGCCCAGGGCGTTTGCAAAGGTCTGCAAAAAGGAGCCGCAGCCGGAGGAACAAGCCTCGTTTAGGAAAATGTTGTCGATGGCGCCGTTTCGGATTTTGAAGCACTTGATGTCCTGCCCGCCGATGTCGATGACAAAGTCCACATCCGGCATAAAGCGTTTGGCCGCGGTAAAATGGGCCACCGTTTCTACAATGCCGTTATCCACCCGGAAGGCGTTTTGAATCAGATCCTCGCCGTAGCCGGTGACCGCGCTCGACGCAATCCGAATGCCCGGATGCTTTTCGTAAAGCCGAAGCAGAAACTCCCGCACCAGCGGCACGGGATTGCTGGAATTGGGCTGGTAGCTGGAATCGAGCAGCTCCCCGTCCTCGCCCAGAACTACGGTTTTCAGCGTCGTGGAGCCTGCGTCGATGCCGATGTATACCGGCTTTTGATAGGTGCTAAGATCGGCCGTCTTCACCGTCGCCTTCTCATGCCGGGCGACGAACTCCTCATATTCCGCCTCGTTGGTAAACAAAGGCGGGTTCGCCGCAAAGTTCCCCGAACCCGTGTAATGGGCCACTGCCTCCACCGCGTCCGGAAGATCAATTTCCTCTTCGGCGCTCAAAGCCGCGCCCAGCGCCACATAGTAAAGGGAATTCTCCGGACAGATGCCCTGTAGCCCCAGGGTATTATCGAAGCTTTTTCGCAGCTCGGACAAAAAGGTAAGCGGCCCGCCCAGATAAAGGACCTTGCCCTTGATGTCCCGCCCCTGGGCCAGGCCCGCGATGGTCTGGTTGACCACGGCGGAAAAGATGCTCGCAGAAATGTCGTTTCGCTGGGCCCCCTGGTTTAAAAGAGGCTGGATGTCCGACTTGGCAAACACCCCGCAGCGGGAAGCGATGGTGTAGATTTTGTCGTAGGACTTGGCCGCCTCGTTCATTTCGTCTAAAGAAATGTTCAAAAGAGTGGCCATCTGGTCGATGAAAGCGCCCGTGCCTCCCGCGCAGGAACCATTCATGCGTACTTCCGTGCCGCCGGTGAGAAAAAGAATCTTCGCATCCTCTCCGCCCAGCTCCACAATCACGTCCGCGTCGGGTATGTACGTCTTCGCCGCGATGCGGGTGGCGAAGACCTCCTGAATAAAGGGAAGCTTCGCGCTCTCCGCCACGCCCATGCCCGCCGAGCCGGACACGGCTACCATGGCTTTTCTCCCCTGCACCACCTGTTCCCCCAGGGACTTTAGAATGTCCGCCGCCTTTTCGACAATCTGGGAATAATGGCGTTCATAGGAATGATAGACGATTTTATTTTCTTCGTCGAGCACCACGCACTTGATGGTGGTCGACCCAATGTCCAATCCGATTTTCAAAAGGAACCCTCCGTTATCCTGCGAGTCTCCTCTGCCGCATCTTCCTCCCCGTCGCTTGTCAGAGCCAGGCGGGTGCGGTGGAATAGGTCGTTGAGCTTCGTCAGTCCGTCAATGATGATCTGCTTGTCCTGGGTGGAAACAAAGTTCGCCAGCTCCTGCTGCTTTTTGAGCATCCGCTCCTCTGCGGCCGTGGTCAGGGATACGCCTGCGTCGGTCAGCTCAATGTGAACCCGGCGCTGGTCTTCGCTATCCCGTATTCGCCGTACCAGACCGCTTTTTTCCAGCCGGTTGCAGATGGTGGAAATGTTGCTCGCCGGCATCTCCATCTGCTCGCTCAAACGGCACACCCGGGTAGGCCCCCGCCGAAACAGCTCAATGAGCACCAGCGCCTGGCTGGTGGAGAGCCCCAGAGGCTGAAAATTCTGGTTCATGACATGCGCCATTTCCAGATTGATGCTGCGCATCAAGGTGCGTATGGTGTTGTTAAAAAGAATGGTATCCAATGGCTGTAACCCTCTTTGGCAATGATGGCAAAATAGTTCTCGCGGAAATAATTATTGGAATAACAATTTTACCTCTTTTTTTGCAAAAGTCAATACGATTCGCGCCTTTGGCAGCAATTCACAGAGATTTTACCGCCTTCCAACAAGACCGGTTGCACGCCACCGGGCGGCAACGCCAAAGAAGACGCCGCCGGCTTTAAACCCGCGGCGTCTTCTTCTTTTTCGCGTTGCGTTTGCCTATTCCCCGGTGTGCAGGTACTTGCGCTTGGTGGCCATACCGCCGCGGATGTGCCGCTGGGCCTTGTTGGTTTCCAGTACCTGCTTGACTTCCTTGTAGAGCATGGGATTCAATTTCTTGAGCCGGTCGGATACGTCTTTATGTATGGTTGTTACGAATTAGAACGGTTTCATCCAAGCCCAGATCGCCAAGCAGCCGGAAGTAAATGTCCACATTCCCATCCTTGTCCACTTCGATCTTCTGGATAATCCGCTTGAGCTGGGCATTGGTCATTTGCCGCACATCGGTAATGTCCTCAATCTCCTTGAATGTCTGTTGCAGGACGCTTTCCAACTGCTCGCCCTTTGTCAGATGGTAGGACACCA
>CAMLYM010000034.1 GCA_946491705.1 uncultured Clostridia bacterium | reverse complement strand
TCACCCGGCGGATCTGCTTTTTATCTTCATAGCCGGAAAGGAACACATAGAACTCGTCGCCGGACATACGTGCGACGACACCGTTATGTGCAATGAATTCCTTGAAGATGGAAGCAGCGCATCGGATGTATTCGTCGCCGAAATCATGGCCGTAGGTGTCGTTGATGTATTTGAGGTTATCCAGGTCGAACATAATGAAGGCCGCCATTCCCAGGGCTTTGGGATTCTCAAAGCACTTGGCGATTCTTGTATGGAAGGCGCGGCGGTTTAGAAGATTTGTAAGCAGGTCGTAGTCCCGCTCATACTCGATCTTCTTCTTTTCGAGCATTTCCTGGGTCACGTCCACCGCTACCCCCAGCATATGCTCCCGGTCCTGCACCAGCTTGACGCGCACCCATTTGGGCACGCCCTGTTTGGTAAGCAGGCGGTAAACCTTCACCCTCCCGCCGTCCTCCGTAGTATCCACATACCGCTCCTTTTCCCTCAGCATCCGGTCAAACTGCTGCACGGGAAGATAAGAAGCTTTGTCGGGACCGTCGATTTCCATGATGGCAAAAAAGTCGTCGGTACAGAACACTCGGTCCACGCCCTCTTGCTGTTCAAACGCGCCGATGGGGATGTTTGCCATATGGATGATCTGGGAAAGCTTGGAGGCCGAATCAAACACGCTGCTGCTCAGGGACTCCACCGCCGACGCCAGCTCGTCGATCTCGGTGATGCGTGTCTTTTCCAGCCGCACCGGCTTGGTCGGGTCGCTTTCCCGTACCTTGCGCACCAGAGCGGTAATGGGTTTTGTAAAAAAGGAGCCCACCATCAAAACGCTGACAATACTGATGAACAAAGATAAAACCAGCGCAATGAGCACGGCGGTCTGTACGCTTCTCGAAAAGCTCAAAAGATTTTTGCTTTGTACGATTCCGGCCAAAGCCCACTTCTCATTTTCAAAAGGCGTATTAGAATTATAGAGCTTGAGGTGCTGCAGGCTTGCAAAGGTGGTATCGGTGATCCGCTCGTTTTGCTCAAGCCGGTAAACGTTGGCATAATCCGGCTGGGGAGCAAGGGCTAACCGTTCTTCCTCCCCAAACAGCACTTTGGAAATGGGGCCGCTTGCCAGCACCAGGTCCACTTGCATGTCCTCGTTTTCGTCCACGCACAAAAGGTACGCGCCTTTGTCGCTGCCGTCCACTTCTGCGGAAGGAAGCATGGTGCGCAGGTAATCGAGCTTGAGCTCCACCCCCAGCACCCCGTACGCCGTTCCATCCTCCTGCCGCAGAGGGATGGAATAGGTGATGACTTCCTCTTCATCGTCGTATAAGCAAAAAGGGCGGCACCAATAGCCAAGATCGGCGGTGGAAACCTGCGGGTGCTCCACCGCCGCCTGAAAAGGCTTTTGATAAAACCGGCAGTATTCCGGGTCGTCGGCGTAAAACTGGAAGGTGGGGTACCAGCCGGTATCCATAGGAATGCCCAGCGTCTTGGTAATGGCAGAGGGTGCCCGCTCGATGAGCAGGTCGGAAGTATCGTTAGGGTTGGTCACCGGGTCGTCGTCCCGGATATAAAGACCGGACTTCACCGTATCCGCCGCCGA
Organism: uncultured Clostridia bacterium; assembly: GCA_946491705.1. Lineage (GTDB taxonomy): Bacteria > Bacillota > Clostridia > Oscillospirales > Acutalibacteraceae > Solibaculum_A > Solibaculum_A intestinale. The sequence continues at coordinate 17,856 of CAMLYM010000034.1, read as the reverse complement.
TAGATCGGCCGGATCCTGCCCGTTTAAGATCAAAAACGCACCGGTCACGGAGTTTTTCCGGATCAGATAGAGAATGTCCGCACTGGTTTGCTCGAGAATTTCGACGGCTAAAGGCGAGTTGGCCGTAATGTCGGAAAGGGCGGCGTTTTCCTGCGCCAGAACCTGGGCGACCTTGTTGTTGACCGTCTCCTCCGTTTCCGTTAAGTTGGACCAGCGCTGGATCATTTCGTTTTGCAGATAATTCTTGCGGTTGATGACCCGTTCGTTGAGAATATCAAAGGAATTGTTGTTGAGCTGCTCGATGGTGCCGCCCCAAAGAATGGTGCCGGCAAACAGACCCGCCTGTACCAGCATGACCACAATCATGGGAAAAAGCATCTTTTTCATAATGGAGTTGCTTTTGAGTTTTTTTATTCGCACCATTCTGCTTTCGCACCTTCCGCCTTTATTTGGTATCATTGAACGGCGGCGTTTAATTCCTTTCGGAAGCTTTCAAGCCATGAAGAAAAAGTTTCGTCGGTGCTGTACTGTGCCACGGCGTCCTTGTGGGAAACCGACTGGTTCATCAGTTCCACTACCGCCGCCCGGTCTTCCTTCGCCCTGTTTTGCATGGACGTTTCCAACACATCCCGCGCCTTCGTCCCGCCTTCAAAAGCCTTGTTTGTATACAGCTCGTACGTGTTGGCCTGCTCGATGGCGGCCGGAAGGGATTTCTTCAGGTTTGCGGTAACGGTGGAATCCTCCTGCATTTCGAGAGCATCGTTTACCATCTGCACGTCGTTGGCTTCCTTTTTCACCGGCAGATAGCCGGAGCCTACGGAAAACTCGATGTTGCGCTTTGCGTCGGTAAACCATTTTAAAAATACGGTGGCCGCATATTCCTTGGTTTCGTTGGACTTGGTGACCACCATTCCTGCGCCCTGCTGCACTGCGCACTTCTGGGCACCCTCAAAGCAGGGAGCCGGGAATACGTCTACCCCGATTGGATAGCTTTGCGTGTCGTTGACGGTGACCTTATCCGGGAAATAGGCGGCGCCGGAAGTGGAGCCGACCAGGGCGATGATATCCCCGGTTTTCGCGTCGTCCGACCGGAATTTTCCATAAGATGCAAAATGCCCGCTGATGTAGGGCACATAGTAATTGTCCCACAGCTTTCGCATAATCGTCTCATCCACCTGGAAGGTAACCTTGCCGTTCTTTACCGAGAAGATCTCGGTGCCCAGCTGCTTGCTGCCGATGATGATGTAATTGGCCATGGCATCCCGACCGAAGAAAGCTTTGCCGTCGTTTGCTTCAGGCGTCAGGCTGTCGGTCCATTCGTAATAGCTTGCCGCGATACGGCACAAGCCCTCCATGGTCTGTAAGTCCTCTTCCTTTGCGCCGGTGGCGGCGGCAAAACGGTCCCAGTCGGTCTTATTGAGCATGAAAAGCTCGGTGGATTTCGCAATGGGGAAGATCTTCAGGGATCCTTCCTCGTCAAACCGACCCTCTTCCATATAGGGGGCCACATATTCGTCCAACTCTTCCTTGGTGAGGTACGCGTCCAGCGAGGCAACCAGACCCAGCTGATCCACCTGGTAGGCCGTGTCCGCATAGGCGGCAAATACATCCGGGATCTCCCCCGCTCCCACCTTCTTGTTGGCCGCGTCCATTACTTTCTCCACCAGAGCGGAAATGCTGTTGCCCTGGCTGAAGGCCTCCACGATGATCCCCTTTTCCTTGCCCACGGTTTCGTTAAACTCGGTGACAAGCCGGTCGAATTCCGTTTTCTGCGGGCCGTTGTAGTAATGCCAGATTTCGATGGAAACCGGATTTTTTGCGTCCAGCTTTCCCTCGAAGCCGCTGTTCTGGCAGCCGCTAAGCGCCATAACCATAATCAACAGCAGCGCCAGCAGCAGACACCCCTTTTTTCTCCCTGCCATCTTGATAACCCCCCATTTCTTAAATTCTCTCTATTATAGTGGAATCCGCCCAAATGTTCCACTGTTTTTCTGTTTTTCCTCGATTGCGCCGCTTTTTTCGTACGCAAAGCGCCTTTTTCTCCCATGCAGCCCTTTTTCTTCTATTAATATGTCGGCCATCCCCGACCGGGCCATTCCGTTTTTTAGTAAGGAAACCCTCGCTCCAGATTTGATTGCCCTATTTATTCAAAGGATGCTTACCTTTTCCTTTTTGCTGTTTCATAACAAAAGGAGGCAAAAGCGGTTGCTTTTGCCTCCTTTTGATTTCTTTTTTGACTTGATGGAAAACGTTTCATGTGTCCAATCGGGCACCGGGTGCTAAACGCGGCCACAACTGTATCCGGCGCAGTCCTTTTACGCTAACTACGGCATAAGTATTCTTCCCGGCCGAGTATCTTCATAAAACGTCGCACCATACGGTCTGTAAAGCGCCGCTTTACGCGGGCTGTGCCGGAGTTAAGGGAAACTGGCCGTCGAGGAACCTCCGCCCCGTCTCGGTGCGGAAAATTCGTTCCTTTGCTGCGGCAACCGCTTCCTTTCCCGCATGTTCTTCATAGAGATTTACCAGGAAATCCGCTTCTACGAGAATTTGGTAATCGAGCCCGTCAATTCCCGTGTAGGTATGATGGCGGGAAACAAGGAAGCACACCCGTTCCACCACCGGGGACGGGAACTCCAGTCTGGTAAGCATTTCCCTCGCCACCGGCGGGCCTTCGATTTCCTGATAAATTCCGGCACTGGAATGGTATTTCAAAAGGCTGTTGCGAATTCCCACGTCATGGACGATCGCCGCCAGCTCCAATACCTCCTGGGCCTCCTTCGGCAGCCCTTCCAGCCGGCCGACTGCCTGTGCAAATGCGTAGACCTTGAGGAAATGCTGGATACGTTTGGGATCACCCTGGTCATACGCGATCATACTATCCATCAGCTGTGCCGTTTTCTGTGTCAAGTTACATTCCTCCCAAATTTCTAATCCGTATTTTAAGCGGCAGATAGTCTGAGAGAAGTAGCCCTTCTCCCTTTTAATGAAACGACTTCTTGTTTTTATACGTCTTTTCTATTATATCGTTACAATGCCGTATAACGCAAACACCGGGCGGCAAAAATGAAGCAAACGCCGTTTTGTCGCGCCACTTTTTTTCGTTATGTCCGGTTTGCAGGATGCCCTGCGCTATCTTTGCAGAAAAACCAAATATCCCCCTTGGTCCGTCTTTCTTTTTAACAAACAGTCAATTTACATGTATGTGGAAATATGCTATAGTTTAAAAATCAGTACTTTTTCCTATTGATCCGACTGCTTTTTTACCGTTGGAAGATTCGGCATACCCATTTTAAAAGCGGTTCGAGAAACCAGTGGTGCTTCTCAATAAAACGACAGAGAAAAAGGATCAAACCATCATTGGAGGATAACGAATGGACTATCGTCAATTCTATGACAAAGAGTATTACGACGCCTATGCAACGGCGGACGGGGCGGTTTCTTACCGAAACAATCCTAGCCTGCAGGAATTCTATCAGCATTTCGCTGATAAGGTGGTGGAGGACTTTCATCCCAACACCTTTTTGGACATCGGCTGTGCTATGGGCTGGCTGGTTGCCGCGCTGCGGGACCGCGGGGTAAACGCGTACGGAATCGACGTTTCTTCCTATGCCATCGGCCAGGTACGGGAGGACATCCGTCCTTATTGCAGAGCCCAGTCTGCCCTGGAGGACCTGCCCGACGACTTTCCAAAGCGTTACGACATGGTTTCCTGTATTGAAATGATTGAGCATCTTGAGGAACCGGATGGATTGGCTCTCATCAAAAAAATGTGTTCTTATACCGACACACTGCTGCTTTCTTCCACGCCGGACGCCAAAGACGAACCCACCCATCTCAATGTACAGCAGCCGGAATACTGGGTCAAGCACTTTGCGCCTTATCAGTTTCTCCACAAGCTGGATTACGACCCGTCCTACATTTCCCCCCAAGCTTTGTGTTTCTACCGCGCCGATCAAAAACAGATGGACGACCTGGTCGAGGACTATGAAAAATACTGCCGGCTCACCCGCAAGAACATAACCGATCGGTATGACCAGCTACTCCGCGAGAAGGATCTCCTCATTTCCAATCTCGAAAATTCTGTCGCTTCTTTAAACGATGACAAAAACAAAAATGAGATTCTCATTTCCAACCTTGAAAATTCCGTCGGCGCCTTAAACGATGCGAAAAGCAAGAATGAAGCGGCTTTGGAGCGGCTCAACGGCACCCTTGACGACATGCAAAACCAACTCAGAGCCCTCATTGCCGACCGGGATCATAAGCAGTCGCTGTATCAGGAAGTTCTGGACTCCAAATGGTGGAAGCTCACCAAACCCGGACGCTGGGCGGTCACCAAGTGTAAAAATGTCCTGCGCAGAATCCCGCTGGTACCAAAACTGGTAAACGGGTTGCGCCTGTTTCGTCAGACCGGGTTCTCCGGGATTGCAAAAAAGATCAAGGCAAAACGGATCCTGCGGCGTTATATCCCAAAGAACAGCTTAAGTATTGGAAAGTTTCTGTCTGCTGAAACCGCTGTCAAACAGCTTGAGACACCGTTTGACAAAGAAGTGAAAATCAGCATACTCGTGCCTCTCTACAATACCCCGCCGGTCTTTCTCAGGGAAATGATCGACTCCTGCGTCAATCAGACCTATCGAAACTGGGAGCTTTGCCTTGCGGACGCCAGCGACAGCGACGACGGCAAAACCGGCGCCATTTGCGCCCAGTATACGGCCAGGGATTCCCGCATTCGGTATCAAAAGCTTTCCGAAAACAAGGGCATTTCCCATAACACCAATGCCGCCATCGAGATGGCGACGGGGGACTACATTTCTCTGCTCGACCACGACGATCTGCTCCATCCCGCCGCTCTTTTTGAGGTGCGCAAGGCGATTGACCAGGGCGCGGACTTTATCTATACCGATGAGCTGACCTTTGCTTCCAGCGTAGACGATGTTACCGTCGTCCATTTGAAACCCGATTTTGCCATTGATAACCTGCGCAGCAACAACTACATCTGCCATCTGTCCACCTTCCGCAGAACGCTTCTTGACCAGGCCGGATGGTTCAATCCCGAATGTGACGGCAGCCAGGATTACGACATTATTCTGCGGCTGACGGAAAAGGCGGAGAAAATCGTCCACGTTCCAAAAATTCTTTACTATTGGCGCAACCACGCAAAATCGGTGGCCAGCGACATCAGTGCCAAGCCCTATTGTATCACCGCGGCCAAGAAGGCGCTCTCCGATCATCTTAACCGAGTCGGGATTCGGGGAGAGGTTTCCCTGATTGAGAATATGCCCTCCTTTTACCGGATTGCATACAAGCTCACCTGTAAGCCACTGGTTTCCATTATCATTCCCACCAAGGACCACATCGAGGATTTGGATAAATGCCTGCAATCCATCTTCCGGAAAACCACGTATCCAAACTATGAAATCATCGTCGTGGAAAATAACTCTACCAGTTCTTCCACGTTTGATTATTACAAAACCCTGGAAAAATACGAGCATGTCCAGGTAGTTACCTGGGAAGGCAGGTTTAATTATTCCGCCATCAATAATTTCGGCGTCACCTTTGCAAAGGGCGAGTATTATCTGCTGCTGAACAACGACGTGGAAATCATCACCCCAAAATGGATTGAAGAGATGCTCATGTATGCTCAGCGCAGCGAAGTGGGCGCAGTCGGAGCAAAGCTTTACTATCCGGACAATACCATTCAGCATGCGGGCTTAGGGATCGGATTGCTGACTTTGGCCGGCCATCTGCATCGTGGCTTTCCCCGTAATCATCCCGGCTATATGGGAAGGCTTTCTTATGCACAGGATCTCTCCGGCGTCACCGCTGCCTGCATGATGGTGAAAAAGTCGGTGTTCGAACAGGTCGGAGGCTTTGACAAAAAGCTGGCGGTGGCGTTTAACGACGTGGATCTCTGCCTGAAAGTCCGGCAAGCCGGTTATTTGATCTGTTTTACGCCTTTTGCGGAGCTGTATCACTATGAATCCAAAAGCCGCGGCAACGACATGAATCCGGAGCATTATGGCCGTTTTAAGTCGGAGGTGCATTACTTCCAGAAGAAATGGAAACCCGCCTTGCAGCATAACGACCCCTATCTCAATCCAAACTTTGATTATGACAAAGAAGATTTTACCATCAAAACCATTGCGTATCACGAATAATCCCAACCTAAAAAGCACCGGGTGAATTACCCGGTGCTTTTACATTTCGTAGGTCTTCAAAATGTTCTCCGCTACTTCCCTGCGGGTCACCCGCAGATCCATCGCCTGCTTCTCGATATACCGGTGGGCCTGCGCCTCGGTAAAGTGCAGATGCTGGATGAGCACGCATTTGGCCCGGTCTACTAAGCGGATTTCCTCGATCTTTTTTTGAAGCTTGACGTTTTCCTGCTTGAGATTCAAAATTCTCCGTCTGGTGGCGGAAATTAACTTCAAGGACTGGTAAAAAAGCGCCCGTCCCACCGGCTTTGGCACCACCAGAATGCCGAATTCCTCCACCTTGGCGGATATGTCGTCCGCCAACTCGCTTTTGACGATCAGAATAACCCCCGCCGATCCCGACTGGGCCGCCGTAATGGAAAGCTCATGCCCGAACTCATCGGAAAGGGGCGTGTTGATGAGAATCAAATCAAAGCTTGCGTCCAAAAGGGTGCGCCGGGCAGCAGCGCCGCTTCTAAGCTCAGTAATATCCCCGTAGGACGCGGCGCGCAGCAGTTGTGCAAGCGATTCTCCCGCCTTTTGGGAGCTGGACACCAATAGAACACTTTCCAATCGTCTTCACCACCGTTTTTGAACCTGGGTTAGCATCTGGGGCATCGGATGTTCTGCGTCAAACCTGGGAAAAATAAAACGCGTGCTCAAACTCCGCCTTGTCGGACGCCTGCTCGTAAAGCCGCCATTCCCGTTCCTTGGCCGCGATGTACTTTTCCACTGTCTTTTGGGGCAGACACGCACGCACGAATTCGCTTTTCTCGGCGATTTTAAGCGCTTCGTCCAACGTTTCCGGAAGGACGGCGAAAGATTTGAGCGTCGCTTCGTCCGCCCGATACAGGTTGAGGTTGGTGGGCTCACCTAGGTCGATATGCTGTTCAATGCCTTCGAGGCCCGCATAAATAAGCAGGGCAAAGGCAAGATAGGGGTTGCAGGAAGGATCGGGCGAACGCAGCTCCATGCGCGAATACTCCCCCTTAGCGGCTGGAATGCGTACCAGCTGGGAGCGGTTCTGATGGGACCAGGAAATGTACTTGGGTGCTTCGCAGCAGCCGAACCGTGCATAAGAATTGGTCAGGGGATTCAGGAAAGCAGTGATTTCCCGCACCCGGTTTAAAATACCGGCGATGAACCGTTCCGACTCCTGGGAATGGCCGTCGTTGCGGTTTTTAAAGAGGTTCATCCCGTTTTTGGACAGAGATAGATTGATATGCAGCCCACTGCCTGCCTGATCCGGAAAAGGCTTTGGCAGAAAAGAGGCGTACAGCCCGTTGCGGGCAGCCACCATCTTCACCACCGACTGGAAGGTAATCAGGTTATCGGCGGCAGACAGGGCGTCGGAATATTGAAAGTCGATCTCGTTTTGCCCAGGGCCTTGCTCATGATGGGAGCTTTCGGGCTTTAAGTCCATCTCCTCCAAGGTCAGGCAGATTTCCCGGCGCACGTTTTCCCCCTTGTCGCGGGGCGCAAAGTCCAGATACCCGCCCTCGTCGTGTGGAATTTTGGTGGGCTTTCCCCGGTCATCCGCCTCAAATAGGTAGAACTCGCATTCCGACCCGATTTTACAGACATACCCCATCCTGGCGGCCTTCTCCACCGCCCGGCGGAGAATGTGCCGCCCGTCCCCTTCAAAAGGAGTCCCGTCGGGATGGCGGATTTCACAGAAAAAGCGCACCACCCTCCCCTGCTGGGGCCGCCAGGGAAGCACCGACAGCGTCCCCGGGTCAGGGAACAAAAACAGGTCGGATTCCTCCACGTTCAAAAAGCCACGTACCGCCGACGCGTCGAAGGATATGCCGTTTTCAAACGCACGGGGCAGCTCGTCGGCAAGGATGGAAATATTCTTGAGCGTGCCGAACATATCGCAAAACGCCAGGCGAACGAATTTTACGTCGTTCTCCTGCACGAACTGCAGCACCTCGCTCATGGTATAATTCAAGGACCGCACCTCCCAGTCGGGCTCGATTCTCATAGGCGAATCGGTTTAGCATCATTATACACCAATTAATTATAAGTATAAAGCTGTTTGTAGGGATTTTTGGTATCGGGGGTCAAAAGATAAAACCGGTCGGAGAGGATTTCCTGGGCGTCGTAGCCGAACGCTTCGCAGAAGGCCCGCACATCCGCTTCCATGAAGGAAAGCTCTCCCTTGGAGGCCACCTTTGCGTCCACCTGGGGCGGGAGGTCTCGCGGCAGAGTCTTGCAGCGCAGATAGATTTTTCCCCCGTGCATACCCGTACCGCAGAAGTTGCCCACCGGCGGCTTGCCATCGCCGCCGATGCCAAGCACTACGATGACGCCGCCCGCCTGGTACTCGCCCAGGAAGCTGCCCGCCTGTCCGCCGATGACCAGAACCGGTACCTTTTCCTGATACGCCTTCATGTGGATGCCCGCCCGGTACCCTGCGTTTCCCTTAACGAAAATTTTTCCGCCGCGCATAGCGTAACCAGCCGCGTCGCCGCAGGAACCGTTGATGAAAATGGTACCGTCGTTCATAGTATCCCCCGCCGCGTCCTGGGCGTTGCCGTTGACAAGGATGGAGGCTCCGTTCAAATAGGCGCCCAGGGCGTTGCCGGGCGTACCGTTGATGACGATTTCCTTCTGGGAGAGTCCGCTTGCGATGTATCTCTGGCCGATGCAGTTGTCGATGACCACCTTTCGGTCACCCGACGTGCGCACCAGCTCGTTTAAAGCCTGGAAGTGCATTTGGGAGGCGATGATTTTCATGTTGATTCCCACCTTTGTTCGTTGCGTTTAAAATTCGGATGCAGTCAGCCTGCCGCACCGCTCAATGCCTTCGCCCTGGCCCGCTTGGAAAAGGCCATCAACTGGGGCTTTTCGCAGATCAGGTCAAAATCGATGGAGGACAGGGGGGTCTGCTCCCGGATGAGGGAGGTATAAATACCCGCCCTCTCCACATTGCCGATGAGGATATAGCCCTTGAGCCGGTCGTCCTGGTAAAACAGGCGCTTATACGTGTTTCCCTTTTGCATCCGGACATCTTCCCCTTGATAGCTGCCGGCGGTGATGATGTGCAGCCCGAAGAAGCCGATGGCGTTCATGGGGATGGCCCGGTCGTAGGGCTTTCCTTCCCCGCCAGCCATATGAATCCCGGCAGTCTCCCCCTGCATGTAGGCGTTGGGAAGGAGAGCCAGCACCCGTTCCTGGCCGGTGGTGATGTCGAAGCTTTGAGCGCAGTCCCCAGCCGCGTAGACGTCCGGGAGGCTCGTGCGGCAGAATTCGTCGGTGACCACGCCCCGGCGGACCAGTCCGCCTGCATCGGCAATCAGGGACGTGTTGGGCCTTACCCCCACCGCCATCACCAAGATGTCGAAGGGGATGCGCTGCCCGCTTTTGAGGATGGCCGCATCCGGCTCGAACTTCGCCACGCAGTCGGACAGATGAAAGGTCAATCCCTTTTCTTCCAAATGTTCCTGTACCAGCGTAGAACCTGCCTCGTCAAGAATGCTGGGCAGAATCCGGTCGGCCATATCCACCACCGTGATGGTGTTTACTCGGTGGGCGATGCCCTCGGCGCATTTTAACCCGATGAGCCCCGCACCCACGATCAGAACCCGGCTGGCTGGGGTGAGGGCCTTTTCCAAAGCAAGGGCGCTGTCCAGATTCATGAAGGTAAAAGCCTTGGTCACCGTTTCCTGCCCCTCCGTGGGCGGCAGAAAGGGGCGCGACCCGGCCGCTACCAGCAGCTTATCGTAGGGGATTTTTTCGCCGCTTGTAAGGGTCACCGACTTTTTCTCCGGGTCAATGGAAGCGGCCCGCTTTCCAAGCAGAGGGGTAACCCCGTTCTTCTCATAAAAGTCCGCTCCCCGGTACTGCATGCGCACCCGGTCGGTTTTCCCCTCCAAAAGATAGGAAATCAGCGGGCGGGAATAGGTGTGGTGCGGCTCGTCGGAAATGATGGTAATGGGGCCCTCCCGGTCCACCTGCCGGATTCCCTCCACGCAGCCCACCGCCGCCGCGGAATTGCCGATGATCACATACCGGGTCATTGCGCCTCGCTCCTTTCCTCAAATACAATGGCTTTGTTGGGGCAGCCCTTAACGCAGGCGGGCTGCCCTTCCTTGTTCTTGGTACACAGCTCGCATTTCTGCACCGCACCGGTGTCCGACGGCATGATCGCCCCGTAGGGACAGGACAAAATACAGGTATAGCAGCCCACGCATTTCTCCGAGTCGATGGAAATGACACCGTTTTGCACCGTCAGCGCCCCGGAAATGCAGCCCTTGACGCACAAGGGCTCTTCACAATGGCGGCAGGAGACGGCAAAGCTCACATTCCCCTGCTGCTCGATGCGGATACGCGGATGGATGACCACGTCCTTGAGGGCTTTTGCCATATTGTCCTCACCGGAATTGGCGAAGGCGCAATAATATTCGCACAAATGGCATCCCAAACACCATTTTTCATTGACATAAATTCGTTTCATTGCCGCTTCCTCCCGATTGCTTGACGCCGCTTATTCGCCTGCGTGCTGAATGCCCAGAATGGAAAGCTCCCGGTCGGTGAGCCCCACGCCCCGGAGCATCAGGCGGTTGCCCTTGAGCGCCTCGATGGAGTTGATGCCCATACCGCCCATCATTTCCTTGATTTCATGGTTCCAGGCGGTGACCAGATTGACAAGCCGCTGGTAGCCCACGTTGGGGTTTAACCGGCGCACCAGCTCCGGGCGCTGGGTGGCGATACCCCAGTTGCACTTGCCCTGATGGCAGCTGCGGCAGAGATGGCAGCCCAAAGCCAACAGGGCGCTGGTGGCGATATAAACCGCGTCCGCCCCCAGGGCCACCGCTTTGATGATGTCCGCGCTGGAGCGGATGCTGCCGCCCACCACCAAGGACACGTTGCCCCGGATTCCTTCCTCTCTCAACCTCTGGTCCACGCTTGCCAGAGCAAGCTCAATGGGGATGCCCACGTTGTCCCGGATGCGGGTGGGCGCCGCGCCCGTTCCGCCCCGGAACCCGTCGATGGCGATGATGTCCGCCCCGGAGCGGGCGATGCCGCTTGCGATGGCCGCCACGTTATGTACCGCGGCGATCTTGACGATCACCGGCTTTTTGTACTCGGTGGCTTCCTTTAAGGAATAGACCAGCTGGCGCAGGTCCTCAATGGAATAAATATCGTGATGAGGCGCAGGGGAAATGGCGTCGGAGCCCTCGGGAATCATGCGGGTCCTCGACACGTCCCCAACGATCTTTGCCCCGGGCAGATGCCCGCCGATACCGGGCTTTGCACCCTGGCCCATCTTGATTTCGATGGCGGCGCCCGCCTCCAGGTAGTCCTTATGGACGCCGAAACGGCCCGACGCAACCTGGACGATGGTGTTTTTCCCATACTGGTAAAAGTCCTCATGCAGGCCGCCTTCGCCGGTATTATAATAGGTACCCAGGGCCTGGGCGGCCCGGGCCAGGCTTTCGTGGGCATTGTAGCTGATGGAACCGTAAGACATGGCGGAAAACATCACCGGCACCGCCAGCTCCAGCTGAGGCGTCAGGTTATTTCGAAGCTTCCCGTCCTCGCCGCGCTCCACACAACCGGGCTTTTTGCCCAAAAACACTTTGGTTTCCATAGGCTCGCGCAAGGGGTCGATGGAGGGGTTCGTCACCTGGGAGGCGTTGATGAGCATCTTATCCCAGTAGATGGGCAGGGGCTTGGGATTTCCCATGGAGGAAAGAAGCACCCCGCCGGACCCCGCCTGGCGGTAAACCTCGGAGATGGTCTCCCCCGTCCAGTTGGCGTTTTCTTTGAATGTATGGTCGGTCTTGACGATTTTGAGCGCCCGGGTGGGGCACAAAGACACGCACCGGTGGCAGTTGACGCATTTGCTCTCGTCGCTGACCATGCAGTTGAGCTCGGCGTCGTAGGAATGCACCTCGTTTGCGCACTGTCGTTCACACACGCGGCAGGCGATGCAGCGGCTGGGATTGCGCACCACCTCATAGTCCGGATATAAAAAATCAATTGCCATGATTCAATTCCTCCCGTTCAAGGTCACGATGACCGGTTCGCCGCCCCCCGGCGACCACAGCCGGTCGAGCTCGGGTTCAATCACGCGGATGGCGCATTCCTCGCTGGCCACGTACACCCGCTCGCCCTTTTCGCCCACTACCATGGAACGAAGCTTCAGCCGGTCGTTTAACGCCATCATGCCGCCGTCGAAGCCCAGCAGAATGGAAAAGGGACCGGTGACCAAAAGGCTGGAAAACGCGTTTCTCAGATAGGTAAGCTTTTCCCGCTCTTCCGGGGGCCTTCGTTCGATGGTGCTCCAGAAGGGGGCGGCGATGACCATAGCCATCTCCTCCAGGCTGAGCTTCTGCTTTCGGAGCAGGTAGTCCACCATATAGGTAATGACCTCGGTATCGGTCATGAGGGTACATTGATAGCCGAACATTTCAATGTAGCGGCGGTTGGCGTCGTAGGAGGAAATCTCCCCGTTGTGAACAATGGAATAGTCCAGCATGGCGAAGGGATGCGCCCCTCCCCACCAGCCGGGGGTGTTGGTGGGATAGCGGCCGTGGGCGGTCCAGCAATAGCCCTCGTACTCATCCAAGCGGTAAAACTCGCCCACATCCTCCGGGAAGCCAACCGCTTTGAAAACGCCCATGTTCTTGCCGCTGGAGAAGACATACGCCCCGTCGATTTTCGAGTTAATACGGATGACGCAGCGGACCACGAATTCCTTTTCATCGAGCTGGCTTTGCGCCAGCCGGGTGGGAAGGGGGGTGACGAAATAGCGCCAAATCAGGGGTTCGTCGGTAATCTTGGGGGTTTTCCGTACCGGGATCTTCGAGAGATTGATGACGTCGAAGTGTTCGTTTAAAAACGCCTCGCAGGTTTCCTTGGCATTTTCACTGTTGTAAAACAGGTGAAACGCGTAGAAATCCTTGTACTGGGGATAAATGCCGTATCCCGCGAAGCCGCCGCCCAACCCGTTGGAGCGGTCGTGCATGGTGGCGATGGAGCGGATAATCTGGTCGCCTGCAATTCTTTCTCCATCCTTCGAAAAAATTCCCGAAATCGCGCAGCCCGACGGAATCCGGACCTGACCTTCTAAGCGCATACCGTTTGCCTCCTTCTGTGGATGCTTTTGTTTTCCTTCCGGCTTACCGAAAGCCGACAAAAAAACAAAGGCGTTCGTCCGAAGACAAGCGATTTTGTCTTCGGACGAACGCCTTTGTTCATCGTCCTCATCATACAACAGCGTGATTTTCTTGTCAAGAGCCTTTTGCACCTTTTTTCGCAAAAATTTCACTGCTTGTCTTTTTTCGACAAGGACAATGGGATATATAGAGGTAGCCTATCCCAAAAAATGCAGGGGTTCAAAAAAATCCTGCAAAAAATTCCGAAAAGGGGGTTGACAAATGAAACCGACCGGTCTATACTAAGCCCATCGACAGCAAAGGTGCTGCGGGCGAAAGCCTGCGGCGCCTTTTTTATTTCCAAAATTGGGATTGGAGGAAAACCGTATGAGCAAGGTTCCAGAATTGTTCGGCAGCCTGGTGTTTAACGACACCGTGATGAAGGAACGGCTTCCGAAAGACACCTACAAGGCGCTCAAAGCAACCATTCAGAAGGGAAAACCCTTGGATCTGAGCGTGGCAAACGTAGTGGCCAACGCCATGAAGGACTGGGCCATCGAAAAAGGAGCCACCCACTTTACCCACTGGTTCCAGCCGATGACCGGAATCACCGCCGAGAAGCACGACAGCTTCATCTCCCCCACCGGAGACGGCAACGTCATCATGGAGTTCTCCGGCAAGGAGCTCATCAAAGGCGAGCCGGATGCCTCCAGCTTCCCCTCCGGCGGCCTGCGGGCCACCTTTGAAGCCCGCGGTTACACCGCCTGGGACCCCACCTCCTATGCGTTCATCAAGGACGGCTCCCTCTGCATTCCCACCGCGTTCTGTTCCTACGGCGGCGAGGCGCTGGACAAAAAGACCCCGCTTCTTCGCTCCATGGAGGTTATGAACACCGAGGCTCTGCGGGTTCTGCGCCTTTTCGGCAACCAGGACGCCAAACGGGTCATTACCACCGTGGGTCCCGAGCAGGAATACTTCCTCATCGACAAGGCGCTGTATAACCAGCGCAAGGACCTGATGTACACCGGCCGTACCCTTTTCGGCGCCAAGCCTCCCAAGGGCCAGGAGCTGGAGGACCACTACTTCGGCACCATCAAACCCCGCATCTCCGCCTTCATGAAGGATTTGGACGAGGAGCTGTGGAAGCTGGGGATTTATGCGAAAACCAAGCACAACGAAGTGGCCCCTGCCCAGCATGAGCTGGCCCCCATCTTCGAGGATACCAACCTGGCCACCGACCACAACCAGCTGACCATGGAAATCATGAAAAAGGTGGCCGAACGCCACGGCCTCGCGTGCCTGCTGCACGAAAAGCCCTTTGCAGGCGTCAACGGCAGCGGTAAGCACAACAACTGGTCCATCTCCACCGACACCGGGCTCAACCTTCTTGAGCCGGGCAATTCGCCCCACGAAAACGCCCAGTTCCTTATTTTCCTGTGCGCGGTCATCAAGGGCGTGGACGAATATCAGGATCTTCTGCGCGTCTCGGTTGCTACGGCGGGCAACGACCATCGCCTGGGCGCCAACGAAGCGCCGCCGGCTATTATTTCCATGTATCTGGGCGACGAGCTCACCGAGGTGCTCGAATCCTTTGAAAAGGGAGGTACCTACGAAGGCCACGGCCGGGTGGATATGGAAACCGGCGTCAAGGTGCTCCCCCATTTCCAGAAGGACACCACCGACCGCAACCGCACCTCTCCCTTCGCCTTTACCGGCAACAAGTTCGAATTCCGGATGCTGGGCTCTTCCCTCTCCATCGCCTGTCCGAACATCATGCTCAACACCATTGTAGCCGAAGAGCTTTCCCAGTTCGCCGACATCCTGGAAAAATCGAAGGATTTCTCCGCGGCGGTCACCGCCATCATCCAGGATACCATGAAAAACCACAAGCGCATCATCTTCAACGGCAACAACTATTCCGACGAATGGGTCAAAGAGGCCGAACGCCGCGGGCTTTATAACCTCAAGTCCACCGCCGAGGCGCTTCCCTACTACATCGCCGACCGCAATATCCAGCTCTTTACCAAGCATAACATCTTTACACCGGAGGAAATGCATTCCCGGTTTGAAATCCAGCTGGACAATTACTGCAAGGTGCTGCACATTGAAGCGCTGACCATGCTGGAAATGGCCCGGCGGGATATCCTCCCGGCGGTGGGCGGTTACATCAAGGACCTGAGCGAAACCGCCCAAAACAAGAAAGCCTTTTCCCCGCAGCTGGGCTGCCAGGTGGAGGAAGCGCTGCTCGAAAAGCTTTCCAATCTGTCCTATTGTCTCTACAAAAAGGCGGAGAAGCTTGACGAAGCAATCCTCGGCGCTAAAAACCACACCGAAATTACCGACAGCGCCAACTACTATTACGAGTCGGTCTTCGGCGCTATGCGGGAGCTTCGGGCGGTAGCAGACGAGCTGGAAACCATCACGGCCGAAAAACATTGGCCCTTCCCCACCTACGGCGACCTTTTGTTCCGTGTGTAATTGACAAACCGATAAACCGTCATGCACAACGACGTGCAGTTTGACCCGGACCTGCTGAAAGCGGCCTGGACCGGGCAAATTGCACGTCGAATTTTTATTCTGAGGGGGTATCTCTTATGTTCTCATCCGTTGACACAATGTGGGTGTTAATCGGCGCATTGCTGGTGTTCTTCATGCAGGCCGGTTTCGCTATGGTAGAAACGGGTCTGACACGAGCAAAAAACGCAGGCAACATCATCATGAAAAACCTGATGGACTTCGCCATCGGCACCGTTGTCTTCTGGTTCATCGGCTTCGGGCTGATGTTCGGCGGAGACGGCCCGTTCATCGGGGGGCTGGACTTCTTTATCCAGGGCGACTATAGCTCCACCTTCCCCACGGCGGCCTTCATCATTTTCCAGACGGTGTTTTGCGCTACGGCGGCGACCATTGTTTCCGGCGCCATGGCGGAGCGCACCAAGTTCATCTCCTACTGTATTTACAGTGCGGTCATCAGCCTGATCATCTACCCGGTTTCCGGTCACTGGATCTGGGGCGGCGGCTGGCTCTCTGATTTGGGCTTCCATGACTTCGCCGGTTCCACGGCGGTACACATGGTGGGCGGTGTCGCGGCCCTGGTAGGCGCGAAAATGCTGGGCGCCCGTATCGGCAAGTACGGAAAGGACGGCAAGCCCCGCGCCATTCCCGGCCACAGCCTGACCTTAGCTGCCCTGGGCGTTTTTATCCTGTGGTTTGCCTGGTTTGGCTTTAACGGCGGTTCCACCGTCTCCATGACGGGCGATGAAACCCTGACCACCGCCAGCAACATCTTTGTTACCACGAACCTGGCAGCAGCCACTTCCACCGTCGCCGTGATGATCATCACCTGGATCCGCTATAAGAAGCCGGACGTTTCCATGACCTTAAACGGTTCTCTGGCGGGTCTGGTGGCCATCACCGCCGGGTGCGACATGGTCGATCCCTTCGGTGCCTTCTTCATCGGCCTGGTCGCCGCGTTTGTGGTGGTCTTCGGCATTGAGTTTGTCGATAAGGTTCTCAAGATCGACGACCCGGTTGGCGCCATCGGCGTGCACGGCATGTGCGGCGCGGCGGGCACCTTGATGGTGGGCCTCTTCGCTACCGACGGCGGCCTCTTCTACGGCGGCGGCTTTGCGTTTCTGGGCGTGCAGGCACTGGGTGTGGTCTCGGTCATCGCGTGGGTGGCCGTCACGATGACCATCGTGTTCTTCCTCATTAAGAAGACGGTGGGCCTGCGGGTTTCCAAGGAAGAAGAAATCGCCGGCCTCGACTCCAGAGAACATGGCATCGAAAGCAGCTATGCGGACTTTATGCCCGCGGTGGAACACTGCTATGATGCGGACCTGGCGATGGAAGCTCCTGTTTCCTCCGGTACGGTGGGCATCAACGAGGCGGTTCCGGTGCAGGTGGTGTCCGCTCCCTCTGAGACGCCCGCTTGCGACGTGAAGATCACCAAGGTCAGCATTCTCATGAACAAGCAGAAGTTTGACGCCCTGAAAGCGGCCATGAACCGCATCGGCGTCACCGGCATGACGGTAAGCCAGGTTCTTGGCTGCGGTATCCAGAAGGGCGCGACGGAATACTACCGCGGCGTTCCCGTGGAAATGAACCTGCTGCCTAAGATCAAGGTGGAAATCGTGGTCTGCAAGGTCCCGGTCCGCACTGTGATCGACACGGCCAAAAAAGTCCTCTACACCGGCCACATCGGCGACGGCAAGATCTTCGTCTACGACGTAGAGAATGTCATCAAAGTCCGTACCGGCGAGGAAGGCTACGACGCCATGCAGGACACCGACGAATAGTTTTCTCCAGCTTTCCTTCTTTCCTGTGCAAACGAGCGAAAGAGACGGAATTTATCGTCTCTTTCGCTCGTTTTGTGGTTGAAGAAAGAAATTGGATGTATTATAATCAGAATATTATCTTTTCTGCGATCAAACTGATATCCTTATGCAATCGTAAACCTGCCGAAAGGCAGCGGCACAAAGCTACAGGGCCTACCTCTTTTCTAAGAAACGGCAGCCAGCTACCGCGAGCATGGAAGGCGTTCCATGTATTCC
>CAMLYM010000033.1 GCA_946491705.1 uncultured Clostridia bacterium | reverse complement strand
GGCCCGCCCCCTCCACATGTTGGAAAAAGAAACCCCCGGCCGGCAAACCCTTTTCCCCACCCGGGTGCTTTTTGTGATTACAGCAGGCAGACTGCTTTGGCCCGTGAGAGCTCGCTCTTAACGGATCCCGCAGGCGGGGTTTCTCCGGGAAACTCCATGAGCAGGAAGAAATCCGATGAGGAAAAGGGCCGCCCGTTTTACCGGGCGGCCTTGAAAAGCAAAGTTAATTTTTATAATCGATGTACTCTTTGTAGAGAATCAGGTATTGAATACCGGAGACGATGGTAAAGAGAGTAGCGATGGAGATGGCGATGGTGTTGATCAGGGTTGGCAGGAAGCCGGACTCAAGCAGGTGCAAAGACGCGGCCTCTTCCACCAGCAAAATCACCAGGATCGCCGTAATCTGGCTGACGGTCTTCATCTTTCCCCAAAAGTTCGCCGCAATCACCTTGCCCTGGCCGGAAGCCACCAGCCGCAGGGAGGTCACCAAAAATTCCCGTACCAGGATGATCACCGCAAACCAGGGGCTGATCAGGTCCAGCGATACAAACCCAATAAGCGCGCAGGTGATCATGATCTTGTCCGCCAGCGGGTCTAGAAACTTTCCGAAGGAGGTAATCTGGTTGTTGCGCCGCGCCAGCTTTCCGTCGATCATGTCGGTCAGCGAGGCCAGGGCAAACACCACCGCGGTGATCAGAAAATGGTGAGGGATTGCAGGCATCAGCAGGAAAAACAAAAAAACCGGCGACATAGCAATGCGCACGATGGTTAGTTTGTTGGGTGTATTCATCGGCTGGCCATCCTTTACTTACGATTTGCGCGGGCCGTCCTCCGCTTCTTCGCCCACCAGGTCATAATCCAGGTACCCGGTGACGGTTACAGGCAGAAGATCGCCGGGAGAAACTGGGGCCTTGACGTGGAAAAACACCTTGCCGTCAATATCCGGCGCGTCTGCCGCCGTACGGCCGTACCAGCACTCGGCATAGGCATCGAAGCCTTCCACCAGCACCGGCATCGTCTTTCCCTTTTTCGATTTTAGCCGCCGCTCCACAATCCGGGACTGTTCTTCCATAATAATCTCCTGGCGGCGCTGCTTCACGTCCTCGGGAACCTGGGAACCCATCGCTGCGGCAGGGGTTCCCTCTTCCGGCGAATAGGTAAAGCAGCCCAGGTGATCGAAGCGCACGTCCTTGATAAACTGGGCTAGCGTAGCGAACTCCTTGCCGCCCTCGCCGGGAAATCCCACGATCAGCGTGGTGCGCAAAGTCACATCCGGGACCATTTCCCGGATGTGCTGAATTAACTTGGTCAAAGATCGGCGGTCGCCGGTGCGGTTCATCGCCCGCAGGATGGCCGAATCCGCGTGCTGCAAAGGAAGGTCCAGGTAAGGAAGCACCTTTTCCTCCTGCGCCATCACCGAAAGAAGCTCGTCGGTGATCCGGTCCGGATAACAGTATAGCAGACGCAGCCAGGAAAGGCCGTCGATTTTGCACAGTTCCCGAAGGAGCAGAGGCAAACGGAGTTCCCCATACAGGTCTTCCCCATAACGGGTGGTGTCCTGGGCGATGAGAATGAGCTCCTTCGCCCCGTTTTTCACAAGGGTTTTGGCCTCTTCCAAAATTTCCTCCATAGGCCGGCTGCGAAACCGTCCCCGGATCATGGGAATCGCGCAGTAGGAGCAGCGGTTGTCGCACCCATCGGCAATGCGCAGGTAAGCCCAGAAGGGCGGCGTGGCTAAAACCCGTTCGCCGTTCATGCAAAGGCGGTCCTTAGGCGGGAAAGCTTCCGTCTGGGTTCCCGCCAAAGCGTCCGTCACCACCTGGGCGATGTCCGCGTTCTTACCGATGCCGATGACCGCGTCCACCTCCGGGATTTCCTTTTTGACTTCCTCCCGGTAGCGCTCGGCCAGGCAGCCGGTCACCACTACCGCGCGGATGGTTCCCTCCTGCTTGAGCTGGGCCATTTCCAAGATGTTGTCGATGGCTTCCTTCTTGGCGTCTTCAATAAAGCCGCAGGTATTGACAATGATGGCGTCCGCCTCGTCCACATCGGTGACGATTTGAAAACCCGCCTGCCTGAGCTTCGCCAGCATCATTTCTCCGTCCACTAAGTTCTTTGGACATCCCAGCGAAATCATTCCTACCTTATGGTTCATCCGTTCCTCCTATATGGGTCGCGATCCCGTTTTTCTCCATATACTCGTGCAAAACATGCTTGAGCTGGTCCGACCGCCAGCCTAGCCGATAAAGGGTGGAAAAGGCATGCTTCACCTCCCGGTCGGTGTTCAGCTTCCCGTAGCACCGCCGGTCTAAGTAAGCGGTGATGCGCTCCTGGGGGTCTACCTCAATGGCGTCGAGCACCACTCCTGCTGTTTCCCGGTCAATGCCCCGGCTGCGAAGCTCCCGCTCCACCCGGGTGGGAGCATAGTATTTCTTTTCGATGAGCTCCTGGGCATACAGCTGGGCAAAGCGGCCGTCGTCGAGCAGGCCGGCATTAGTCAGATGGTCTGCCACCGCCTGGGCAAGTCCAGGCTCGTAATAATTTTTCAATTTGTTGACGATCTCATAGCGGGAATGCTCCCGCCGGGAAAGAAGGCCCAGGGCACGTTCCTTCGCGCAGTGAAACAGGGATTTCTCTTTGAGGTCGTCAAGCTCCTCTTCGCTGATTTCCACGCCCTCCCGCAGCCCGGCCTTTGCGATGGTGTCGGCGTCGAGCATCGCCACCAGGTCCGGGTAGGACCAAATGGAGTACATCCGATTCTTTCGTTTTTTGATGGAAGTAATTTTCATGAGAATCGTCATTCCTTACGCTTTGAAGGCCCCCGCGTTTTTCCCGCCCGCAAGAGGGGCGTGGGTCCTTATGGTCTGTTCTGCTTACTCGTCGTCCACCAGAATGTCCACGCTGGGCTTTTTGGAAGCCCGGGCCGGCGTGGGAACCGGTGCGGACGGGGCCGAAGGCGCCTGGGCGCTTGCCGCAGGGGAAGCGGCTGCCGCCGCTTTCTTTTCCTCCGCCGCCTTGGCCTTGGCGCGGGAAGGAGAAAGCTTATCCGCGTTCTGACGGATCTTTTCTTCGATTTCGTCGGCAAGGTCGGGGTTGTCGGTTAAGAAAACCTTCGCGTTGTCCCGGCCCTGACCCAGACGCATGTCGTTATAATAAAACCAGGAACCGCTTTTCTGGCACACGTCCAGCTTGACCCCCAAGTCCAGAATTTCGCCCACCTTGGAGATGCCCTGGCCGTACATCACGTCGAATTCCGCGTCCCGGAAGGGAGGGGCCACCTTATTCTTGACCACCTTCGCCCGGGTGCGCGAACCGATCATTTCCGTGCCGCTTTTGAGCGTTTCGATGCGGCGCACGTCGATGCGCACGCTGGAATAGAACTTGAGCGCCCGTCCGCCCGGCGTCACCTCCGGGTTTCCGTATACCACGCCCACCTTTTCCCGCAGCTGGTTGATGAAAATAGCCACACAGTTGGACTTGGCGATGGCGCCCGCCAGCTTGCGCAGCGCCTGAGACATCAGGCGGGCCTGGAGACCCACATGGGAGTCGCCCATTTCCCCGTCGATTTCCGCCCGGGGGACCAGAGCCGCCACCGAGTCCACCACCACCACATCCAGAGCGCCCGAGCGCACCAGCGCCTCCGTGATTTCCAGAGCCTGCTCGCCCGTATCCGGCTGGGACACCAGGAGGGAATCGATGTCCACCCCCAAAGCTTTGGCGTAAACCGGGTCCAGCGCGTGCTCCACGTCGATAAACGCCGCTTCGCCCCCCGCTTTCTGGGCCTGGGCTACCACATGCAGCGCCAGGGTGGTTTTACCCGAGGATTCCGGGCCGTAAATTTCCACGATCCGTCCCCGCGGAACGCCGCCGATGCCAAGGGCCAGGTCCAGCCCCAAAGAGCCGGTGGAAATGCTTTCTACCTGCATGCCGCTGTTCTGTCCCAGCTTCATGACCGCGCCCTTGCCGAACTGCCGTTCAATGCTCAAAAGGGCCGTTTCCAGCGCCTTTTTCCGGTCGGACGCCGGGGTGACCGAACTCTTGCTGCCTTTTTCTGCTGCCATATGTTTCGCCCCATTCCGCCGCTGCGCGCCCGGCTAAATAATCCCAATGTAAAAACGCCCCTTTTGGTTGCGCAGAAGAAAGAAGGGGCTTTCGGCTGTCGTTACAGGCTCCCAAAACGGCAGAATGCCGCCGAAGCCAATTCCTATCCATACGAATTCTATTATACTGTATTCCGGTCGAAATTGCAAACCTGGGCCGTCCGTTTTCCGCCTGGCCAAATCCCGCTCACGAGCCGGTCGAGCCCGGCCAGATCCCGGCCCACCGCAACCTGGGAAAACCCGGCCTCTTCGAACAAACGCCGTACCTGCTCACCTTGCTCTGCACCAATCTCCACCGCCAGCATCCCGCCCGGGCAGAGAAGGGACGGATAATGGGTCACAATGGCCCGATAGAACAATAGGCCGTCCTCCCCGCCGTCGAGCGCCATGCGCGGCTCGAAGGACACTTCTTTCATTAGCCTCCCGATTTCCCCCGCCGGGATGTAGGGGGGGTTAGACAAAATCAGGTCGTATACCGCGTCCTGCGCCGGTTTTACCAGCACATCCCCTTCCGCCACCGTCACCCGGCTTCCGTGCCGAGCGACGTTTTGCCGGAGATAGGAAAGAGCCTGGGGAGATTTTTCCACGGCCGTTACCTGGGCGTCCCGGTCAAAATGGGCCAAAGAAACCGCCACCGCGCCCGAACCCGCGCAAAGCTCCAGCACTCGCTTGGTCCGCCGCCCCTTCAGAAAGGAAAGCCCGGTTTCGCACAGAAGCTCTGTGTCCGCCCGGGGGATAAGAACCCCCTCTCCCACCGAGAAGGAGAGCCCCATGAACTCCCATTCCCCCAGCAGGTACTGTAAGGGATACCCTGTTGCCCTGCGGCGTACCCGGTCGCGGAAGGGAAGGACTTTTTCCTCCTGAGCTTCCCTTTCCCCAGAAAGGGCAAGGCCCGTCCGGTCCATACCGAAGGCGTGGGAAAACAGGCAAAGCGCATCGAAGGCAGGGCTTTCACACCCTGCCTTCGTCAGCAGCTTTTTTGCCCAGGCATATTCCTGCCGGTAACTGCTCATTGTACCGCTTCCTCCTGGGGCGAAACCGGGGGTTCCGGTGCCGCCTCTTCCTTAAGGGCCGAACCGCCTTCTTCAGACGCGGTATCCTCCTCCGGCTTCTTGGTCAGGTAAACTTCCCCGCCCGGAAGAACCGCTTTTAAAGCCATGATCGCCACTTCGATCTGATCGTCGTGGGGCTCCTTGGTGGTGATGCGCTGCATCCAAAGGCCGGGCGCGGCAATGATACGGGTAAACAGGTTGTCGTACTTGCCCGCGAGCTTGATGCATTCAAAGCCCAGCGCCATAATCACTGGTACCAGAAGGATTTTCATGGGCGTCCACAGCCAAATGTTGTCGTCAAGGGTGGTGGTGGCCGCCAGGATATAGGACACCAGAATACCCACCAGCAGCATGGTCAGCAGGAAGCTGGTGCCGCAGCGGGGATGGAACCGGCGCTGCTTGCGCACGTTTTCCACCGTCAGTTCCTCGTTTGCTTCAAAACAAAAGATGGTCTTGTGCTCCGCCCCGTGGTATTCGAACACCCGGTGGATCTCCTTCATCTGAGAGATAAGAATCACGTAGGTGAGGAAAATCACAATCTTGAGGACCCCTTCGAATAGCGCCCGCCATCCGGAAAGATCCGCCGCCACCAGCGATTGCAGCCCGTTAAAGAGCAGGCTGGGCACAAAGAAGAACAGGCCCACCCCTAAGATCACCGCCAGCACGGTGGCGATTCCCGTCAAAACACCAAACAGTTTATCCCCAAACGTGTTGGTAATCCAAGCTTCAAACTTAGAGGGCTCTTCGTCGTCGTCCTCTAAGTCCGCCAAGCCCGAAAGCTCCATGGACTTGGTCAGCGCCTTGAACCCGACCATCAGCGACTCGATGAAAGCCGCTACTCCGCGCAGCAGCGGGATTTTTAAAATCGGATGCCGGTCCCGAAGGGAGGCCGCCTCCAGGTATTCGGTGACGATTTCCCCATCGGTGCGGCGCACCGAGATGGAAGAATGCCCCGGGCCGCGCATCATAATTCCTTCAATCAGAGCCTGCCCGCCGATGGAGGTATATTGTTTCTTTTTCCGCTTTTCCTTTGCCATTGCGTTCCCCCGTAATCCGGCCGTACCCATAAATACGGCCAATTGCCGGATTTTGTATACCGGTTATGTATACTATAATCCATTCTCGCGTGCTATTCAACCATTTCACAGAAAATTCACAGAAAAACCGGGTTTGTCCGGTCAGGTTTCCCAAAAATCAGGCGCCGTACTTCATCGAGATGTCAAACGCCTGCACCGAATGGGTCAGCGCTCCGATCGAAATGATGTCCACCCCGGTCTCGGCCACCGCCCGCAATGTGGCGGCGGTAATCCCGCCCGACGCTTCCAGCACCGCCCGCCCCGCGGCCAGTGCCACCGCCTGGCGCATGGTGTCGCAGTCCATGTTGTCGAGCATGATGATGTCGGCCTTGGCCTTTAGCGCTTCCTTCACCTCGTCGAGATTGCGGGTTTCCACCTCAATGTTGACCATGTGCCCCACCTTGCCGCGCAGCTTTTCGATGGCGGGCGTAATCCCGCCTGCCGCGTCGATGTGGTTGTCCTTGAGCATGGCCCCGTCGGACAGGTTATATCGATGGTTGCGCCCGCCGCCCACTGTCACCGCGTACTTTTGCAGGCTGCGAAGCCCCGGCAGGGTCTTGCGGGTATCCACAATGGTGGCCTTCGTCCCTTCCACCAGCGCCACCGCCTGGGCCGTGGCCGTGGCAATGCCGGACATATGCTGCAACAGGTTGAGCGCCGTGCGTTCGCCTTTTAGGAGTGCACGGGTATGCCCACACAGGGAAGCGATCCGTTCGCCTTTTTTGATATGCTCTCCATCGGTCTTGTTTGCCTGGTAGGAGAAATAGGGGTCGAGAAACTGAAAGACCCGCATGGCTACAGGAAGGCCGCATAAAACCCCGTCCGCTTTGGAAAGGAGATAGGCGTCGCCTCTCTCGTCTTCTTCAATCAGATAGTCGGTAGTGGTGTCCAGATACGTAATGTCCTCGGCCAAGGCGCGCTGGATCACGTCATCGACCGAAAAGAGGGGCAGGCGCATAACTTGATCGCTCCTTTGTTGAAAACCGGCATACAAGGCCGGAAAATTTAGTGATGAATGGGAGGGGGGTCACGACCGGCTTTCTTCTTGCCCGCTCGCCTCCCGCAGGATAATGGAGGCCACCGTCGCCAAACTTTTGACCTCTACGTATTCCGGCGTCACCGCAAAGCTGCCGGAGGACAGCATACCCCGGATACGCTCTACCCGTCCCAAGCCCTCCCGTGCGGCGGCCGGATTGGGGACCACAAAATGGGAGCTTTGCATAATGTCCCGGATTTCGGTGCGAAGCCCCGAAGGGATGGGGATGCCCTCGGTGCGGATGGGGGAGGGTTCGGACATCGGCTGATAACCGGGTTTAGCCTGGCGGGCAATGTCCGCCGCGGCCCGGCGGGAAAAGACCAGCGCTTCCAGCAGGGAGTTGGACGCCAGCCGATTGAGCCCGTGTACGCCCGTGTGGGAGCACTCCCCGCAGGCGTACAGCCCGTCGATGGTGGTCTTGGAATGAAGGTCCACGTCGATGCCGCCCATCAGGTAATGCTGGCAGGGGAAGATTGGAATTTTGTCCCGGGTGATGTCTACCCCTTCTTGCAGGCAGCGGGCGTAGATGTTCGGAAACCGGTTTTTCAAATAATCGGTGTCTTTAAAGGAAATGTTCAGATAGAATTTGTCGCTGCCGGTGCGTCTGGCCTCCTGCATGATGGCGCCGGACACCACGTCCCGGGGGGCCAGCTCCTCGCGTTCGTCGTAGCGGTGCATAAACCGCTCTCCGTCGCAGTTGAGAAGCACCGCGCCCTCGCCCCGCACCGCCTCGGAGATGAGAAACCGTTCGCCTCCCGGCGCGGTGGCAAACACAGTGGGATGAAACTGCACCAGGCTCAGATTTTTGATCCGCGCGCCCATATCGCTTGCGAAGGTGATGCCGTCTCCGGTGGCGATGGCGGAATTGGTGGTGTACTGGTACACCCGGCCGATGCCGCCGGTGGCCAGAATGACATAGGGCGCGAACACCGGAGCCATTTCGCCTTTTTCAAACAGAAAGCCCCAGAACCCGTCCGCCGCCTTTTGCAAAGAACAAAGCTGGGCATTTTCGTGAATGTCCACGTTCGGCAGGGCCTTGACCCGCTCGATGAGCTTGTTGACGATTTCCCAGCCGGTGTTATCCTTGTGGTGGAGGATGCGCCGGCGGGAGTGGCCGCCTTCCAGGGTCATCTGAATGTTGCCGGAGGAATCCTCGTCAAAGTCCACCCCCAGGCTCAAAAGATGGAGCACGTCGCCGGGGCCTTCCTTTACGAGAACCTCCAGCGCCGCCAGATTGTTTTTATAGCCGCCCGCAATCAGCGTGTCGGCAATGTGCAGCTTATAATTGTCGTGGGTCGTGTCCACCACCGCGGCCACGCCCCCCTGGGCCAGCGCGCTGTTGGACAAGGTCAGCTCCCGCTTGCATACCATAAGCACCCGCAGGGAACCAGGCAGGTTGAGCGCCGCGTAAAGCCCTGCCACGCCGGCGCCGGCGATGATGACGTCATATTGCTTCTTCACGTTCGTAGCCACCCTATTTGGATTCTTTTTCAAGGGTTTTCACCCCGCATTTGACGCGGGTTTTGATAGAACCATCATAACACAAAGCCCCTTCGATAGCAAGAAAGCGAACGGTTCTCTACGTCTGCTTTCCAATTTGACTGATAAAACTCGGAAAATTGATTTTATTTCATAAATTCCATTGAATTTCTTCCGTTTTCTGTGTATATTGTAAGTATCAAAAACAGTACGGCGCCCGACCAATCGGCCCCGGTAAGGAGAGAAGCAAATGAAAGCGACCGGCGACGGCATACTGGAGAAATCGGTTTTTTATTTTCATACGGCGAGCAGCTTTGCGCAGTCTCTCTTATTCTATTTGGACAGTGCGGGCCACTTCTATTGTGACACCCGTTATTACGTACACCGGGACTCTCATCAATCCTTTCTGCTGTTTTATGTGCACACGGGAAAGTGCATGGCACGGTATGAGGGGCGTACTTACACGATTGAGCCGGGAAAAGCGCTTTTGCTGGACTGCCACCGTCCTCACGAGTACCGGGCGGTGGAACCGTCTGAAATATACTGGATCCATTTTAACGGAAACGAAAGCCGGGGGCTGTTTGAGGAAATTTTCAGCCGGTACGGCGCAGTGGTGGCCCCAAGGAACACAGGGCTGTTTTTGTCCCGGATTTTGCCGATTCTGTCGGGCTTTCAAAACCGCACGCCTGTCCCGGAGCCCAATGTTTCCTGCCGCATCCACTGCCTTCTGGCGGACCTGCTGACCGCTTCCTGCGAGGGGCCGGGAGGAGCCGGCCGCACGCCGGTGCAGACGGCGATGGAATACATTGAGGAAAACTATAAAGAAGATCTGTCGCTGGAACGAATCGCGGCGCTGGTCAGCCTGAGCCCCTACCATTTCAGCCGGATGTTCAAACAGGAAACCGGTTTTTCACCCCATGAATATGTACTGACCGTGCGCATCGACGCGGCGAAAACCCTATTGAAGACCACCGGGCTTTCCATCAAGGAAATCACCTATGCCGCCGGGTTTCACAGTGAGGCGCACTTTGTCAGCACCTTTAAAAAACGCACGCAGTTAACGCCGACGGCTTTCCGCAACACGGTTTTCTAAACAATGGAGTTACCGGGCAAAGGAAAAGCGGGAATGAAGCGGGCGATAGATCAGAATAAAAAAGCGGCGAGAATACTCTCGCCGCTTTTTTCGGTTGTTCTTTTATTCTGCCTGGCCAAACTGCGCTTTCTTCTTTTTCGGCATTTTGTCCATTTCCAGGTCGCGGGAAGGGCGGGTGTCCACTTTTTCCTGAATTCCGCCCGGATAGGTCCATGGGCTGTGGTATTGACTGGTGGCGAATACCGAGGCGGCCCAGCGGCCGAACCGCTCCCACTTTTTCTCGCAGAACGTCACATGCTTTTTCATCACAAACTCCCCTTTCCCCGTTTGGTCAAAAGAACCTTCCCAAAACGGCGGTCGCTTCCGGCCCGGTCGCCAGGTCGTATCCATCCAGGTTCGGAAGCAGCAAATGTATGGGCTTGTTGAGATCGGAATAGGCGGCGTCTACCTGCAGGATATGCGGCGTTTCCCCGGTTTCCCCCTGTTCCATACACAGATAGGTGGCGCTCGCCTGCACCACATACCCGTCTTTTACCACAAGCTCCAGTCTGGCGTTTTCGATCCGGATGCCTTTCAACGAGTCTAAATAAGGCATTTTCAGCTTAGCTCCCGGAAGATCCATCCAATAGCGAAGCTTGCCGCCGGAAAGGCGGCTGACCTGCCAGGACTGGGACAGAGATTCGCTGATATAGGTAGGAAACCAGCATTGGACTCCGTTTTGCCGCAGAAAGGCTTCAAAGGAGACTTCCCGTTTTAATGGCGGCACCTTCTGATGGCGCTCTTCCCCGGTTCCTGCGTTAATCTGGGTGACCTCTCCCTGCATGCCCGCAAGCCCGTCCCGGTAGCAAAGCTGGTAAGACCCGGCCGCCCGCCAGAGGGGAGCGCTTTGTTCCAGCGATTTGCGCAGGGCGAACTCCCCTTCTACATGGGAACGGTATTTCGGGGCTCCGTCCTCCCGCTCAAAGGACTCTTCGAAGGACCAGCGGCTGGTATCGTAACCGGAGGGAGATTCCTCTGAAGGAAGATCGTCGCAGTATTTCGGATCGTTGGAATAGAAAACCTGTGTGGTCAGGGAATAGCTGTCGAGTGCCTTCATCCGGTCGATAACGGCGGAAATGTCCGCAAGGGAGGACGTACTCCCACAGGAGGACAAAAGAAACACCGCGAACATCAGCACCGCCAAAATTGCCGTTGTTTGTTTTTTTCTCACTGGAGCTCCTCCGTGTTTCACTCATAGGTCACGTCGCTGCTCATGTCCGGAATTTCAATGCTGGATTCCTCTGACGGCTCGTCGTAGGTGACTCTCAGGAGTATTTTCTTTGCCAGTAAGTCGTACTGGCCGGTGGACGGATTCTTTCCATTTAACGTATATTCGACAATCTCATTGAATCGATGATCTTCCATCCGATAGAGAACCTTTGCTTGGTCCAGCACCAGATCTTCTTCCTCACACAGTTCATCCATCATGGCGTTTTTAATCCGGTCCCCTTTCACCGTTACCTCGTATTCTGTGCCGAGAACACTTTCTCCGCCATGGCTGTCGAGCACGTCCTCCCGTAGAGAGAAGGAGGGGAGCCATCCCAGCACATCCACTTCCTTCGGAAAGGTTTCTTCCGGGTACTGCCGGCGCATAATGGTCTGCACCGTTTTCCCGGTATCGGTATTGAGCGTGGTAACGCTCCACAAATAGAGCCAACCGGCTTCCTTGCGCACGCAGCTGCCGTCGATCTCCGCCGAATCCACATGCGTCCTCTGTCCTTCTTCATCATACGTTTCGAAAGAAAGATTTCCGTCGAACGTGTACGCGTCCAGCGCCTGCTGGCTTTGGATTGCCTGCTCCACCTGCTCAAGGGGGCTGGCCGGCTGCCCTGTTTGGCAAGCGGACAGGGAAACTACCAAGCACAATGCCAGAGCACAAAGACTAAACCACCGAAATTTTTTCATACAAAAGACCTCCTTCCGAAACTTGGTGTCTCCAGGGGTTTCGCCGCTGCGCATCTCTAACGTATGGGATGTTTACCGTCCTTTACTCATAGGTTACGTCGCTGGTCAGATCCGGAATCTCAATTTTCGACGAGCTGCTCGACCCATACGGCGACCGGTCGTATTCTACCGTCACCGCTATTTTTTTCGCCAGCAAATCGTATTGGCCGGTAGCCGGACTTTTCGCATAAAAGAAATATTGCACAAGCTGGCTGGACAAACGGTCGTCAATCATGCCATAGGTGACTTTCGCCTCGTCGAGTACCAGGTCCTCTTCTTCGCACAGTTCCTCCACCAAGGCGTTTTTGATCCGGTCCCCTTTTACTGTCATGTCGTAGCTGGACCCGCCAAGCCCATCGTGAAACTGGCTGTCAAGAGGATCGTCCCGTATAGAGAAGTTGGGGAGCCATCCCAGTACGTCCACTTCCTTCGGAAACGATTCTTCCGGAACCTGCCGGCGCATAATGGTGTGCAGGGTTCGCCCGGTGTCCATATCGTACCTGGATACGTCCAGCAACTGGACTTCGCCGCCCTCTTCCCGTTTGCACTTGCCCTTGATGTGAACAGAATCGCTTTTGCCCTCCTGCCCATCCTCCTTGTAGGGATGAACCGATAGGTTCCCCGCGAACGCATACGCGTCCAGCGCCTGCTGGTTTTGGATGGCCAGCTCCGTGCGGTCGAGAGGGTCAGCCGGTAGCCCCGCTGCGCAGGCGGACAGGGAAACCGCCAAGACGATCCCCGCCACCCACAGGGAAACCGATTTCAACCACTTCATACGAAAGCCCTCCTTTCAAAGCCATGTGTGCAGGGATTTTGCCGCCGGATACGTCTCTTTGACGGAACCGGGGTTCAGTTGGTAAATAATATTGAACAAAAATGGAAGAAAGTGCTCTAGATTTCGTCGGAAAAGCGAATATATCGAGCTATAATCCTACACCAGTGAAAGAGTTGTATTGACAATGTAATTGTAATTTACTATTATAGAAAAGTAAAGAGGTTTCCCAATTTTTATACAATTTTTTCCCGGTTTGTAGCATCTGTGAATAACCAGAATATTTCTGCAGGGTTTTTCCCTTGCTTTTTCTGGAACCACGATTGTATACGAAAACGTGAAAGGATGAAGGACATGGCGAAAATCTATATCATCGAGGACGATCCCAAGATTCGCACCGAGCTTTCCCTGCTGCTGGCCAAATACGGCTATGAGTGCCGGGCATCGGACAGCTTTGAGGGGGTCGTGGACGCGGTTTTGGACGATGAGGCGCAGCTTCTTTTGCTGGACATCAACCTGCCCGTCCTCGATGGCTACCACATCTGCCGGGAAATCCGTCAGCGCTCGGATATGCCTATCATTATGGTCACCAGCCGGGACAGCGATGTGGACGAGCTGATGAGCATGAACCTGGGCGCCGATGATTTTATTACCAAGCCCTATAATACCCAGATCCTTTTGGCGCGCATTTCTTCTGTGCTCAAGAGGACCTACCAGGGCGGCGGATCGAAGACCATCTCTCATGGAGGCGTCACCCTGGACCTTTCCAGGAGTGTGGCCAGCCATGAAGGCCGGGAGGTGGAGCTCTCCAAAAACGAGGTGCGCATCCTCCATCTTCTGATGAAACACCACTCCACCATTCTTTCCCGGGACGCCATCATGAACGACCTGTGGCAGTCCAACGAGTTTGTGGACGACAATACGCTGACGGTGAACATTACCCGTCTGCGCAAGCGGCTGGAAACCATCGGTGTGCACGAATATCTGATCACCAAACGGGGACAGGGGTATATGGTATGAAATTTCGTTCCTTTCTGCGGGACAAGGCGGTGCTGCTGACGGCATGCTTCCTGGCGCTCGTGTTTGTGCTGATCTTTCTTTCGGTACTGCGGGTGCCCGGTTATTCCATCGGGTTTATTGCTGGGGTGCTGCTTTTGGCCATGGTGATGGGGCTTCTGGCGGAATACCTGTACAAGCGGGCCTATTACCGGCAGGTGGAGAAGCATCTGGAGGCGTTGGACAAGAAGTTTTTACTTATGGAGCTTTTGGAGCGCCCCTCTTTTGCGGAAGGGGAGATCCTTTTCGACACCCTGCGCCAGACCGGCAAGGCCATGAACGATGAGATCGCTTTTTATAAGCGCCAGTCCACCGGGTACCGGGAGTTTATCGAGACCTGGGTACATGAGGTGAAGACCCCCATTGCCTCCAGCCTCCTTTTGATTGAAAACCATCCGGATGAGGTGACCCGCTCCATCGGAGAGGAAATCGGGAAAATCGACGGGTTTGTGGAGCAGGCGCTCTACTATTCCCGCTCCAACAGCGTGGAAAAGGACTATCTGGTGAAAAAATCCTCTCTCAAGGAGATGGTGTACGGGGCGGTGCGCCGCCATGCCTCCGCATTGATTGAAAATAAGGTCACAGTATCGGTGGAAGATGTGGATTTAACCGTGTACACTGATGTCAAATGGGTGGACTTTATTCTGGGCCAGCTGTTTGTCAACTCCATTAAGTATAAGCAGGACCCGGCCCGCATTCGTATCTACGCCCAGGAGCGGGACAACCGCATCGCTTTATACATCGCGGACAACGGCATCGGCATGAGCGAAGCGGACGCGGCCCGCGCCTTCGAAAAGGGATTTACCGGGGAGAACGGCCGGCGCTACGCCAAGTCCACCGGCATGGGGCTCTATTTGTGCAGAAAGCTCTGTGATAAGCTGGGCCTTTCCATCACCCTGACCTCCTGTCCGGGCAGCGGGACGACGGTGCGGATCGTCTTTCCCAAGGGGACCATGCATCTGCTCTGAGCCGCGGCTCCTTTTTGTGAGAGCCGTCCCCGCCCGCTGCAGAGAGAAGAACCTCTCCGATACTTCGGCGCAAAGCGGCCCTTTTGCCGCAACGCATTGGTTTACCCCCAGGCCTTGCCTCGAAAATAGGACCGGCAAATGCAGAAAGCTTGGTTTCTTTGCCCCCGCGCGTTCATTCGCGCGGGGGCTTCCTCTTTTATGGTAACAAAAAACAAACATCAGGTGCAGGGAATGGGGCGGTTTCTGCGTCTGAATGACCGGACAGCGTTTCCCAAGGCAAGCGAGACCGCGGGGCTTGCCCGAGGAAACTGACAAAACTGTAAGTCAAACGTAAGGAAAAACGATGGTTGCCGGCCCGTGCGGGTGATAAGATAAAGCCATCACGAGAAACAGGAGGAAAAACGATGAGTGCGATTTTATCGGTTCAGAACATCGAGAAATATTACGGAAATAAAGGGAACGTCACCAAGGCGGTGGACCAGATCAGCTTCGACGTGAGCGAAGGGGAGTACGTGGGCATCATGGGCGCCTCGGGCTCCGGCAAGACCACCCTCTTAAACTGCATTTCCACCATTGATACGGTCACATCCGGCCACATCTATATCGGCGGAAGCGACATCACCGCCCTCAATTCCAAAAGCCTTTCCCGCTTCCGCCGGGAGCAGCTGGGCTTTATTTTCCAGGACTTTAACCTTCTGGATACCCTGACCGCCTTTGAGAACATCGCCCTGGCCCTGACCATCATCAAAACCCCCTCCTCCGAAATCATTGAGCGGGTCAAGAATGTGGCCTCCAAGCTGGAGATTGGGGGCGTGCTCAATAAGTATCCCTACCAGATGTCCGGCGGTCAGAAGCAGCGGGTGGCCTGCGCGCGGGCCATCATTACCAACCCCTCCCTGATCCTGGCGGACGAACCCACCGGCAACCTGGATTCCAAGTCGGCCCGGATGCTCTTAGAGAGCTTTGAGACCCTTAATCGGGACCTGCGCGCCACCATCCTCATGGTCACCCACGACGCCTTCACCGCCAGCTACTGCCACCGCATCCTCTTCATCAAGGACGGCAAGATTTTCAACGAGCTCATGAGGGGAAGCGATACCCGCAAGCAGTTCTTCAACAAAATCATCGAAGTCGTAACCCTGCTTGGAGGTGACAACAGCAATGTTCTCTAAGCTTGCGTTTCAAAACGTCAAGAAAAGCATGAAGGATTATACCATCTATTTTCTGACGTTGACCTTCGGTGTCTGCCTTTTCTACGTCTTTAATTCGATTGACTCTCAGCAGGCCATGCTCGACGTGTCCGCCCGCCAGGAGGATATGCTCGTATTGCTCACCCGGATGATGGGATACGTCTCTGTGTTCATTTCGGTGATTCTGGCCTTCCTCATCATTTATGCCAACCGCTTCCTTATCAAGCGGCGCAAAAAGGAACTGGGCCTTTACATGATCCTGGGTATGCCCAAGGGGAAGATTTCCCGGCTCGTTATCCTGGAAACCTTCTTCATCGGCATCCTTTCCCTGGTGGTGGGCCTGATTGTGGGTATCTTCGCTTCCCAGGGCCTGGCGGTGCTGACAGCCAAAATGTTCGCCGTCAATCTCAAGCAGTTCGAGTTTACCTTCTCCATGGACGCGCTCATCCGCTCCGTCCTTTACTTCGGCTTTATTTTCCTGCTGGTGATGATCTTCAACACCATCTCCATCTCTAAGTATAAGCTCATCGACCTGCTCACCGCCGGTAAAAAAAACGAGAGCCTGAAAATCCGCAAGCTTTGGGTTTCGGTGGTGCTGTTTATCATCGCGGTGGGCTGCCTGGCCTTTGCCTACTACTGCATTCTCGACAACGGCATGATGACGCTGGACTGGGAGTTTACCGCGGCCCTGGTCTTCGGCGCGCTGGGCACCCTTCTCTTCTTCCTATCCCTGTCCGGTTTTCTGCTGCGGGTGGTCAAGTCCAATAAGCGCCTGTACCTGAAGAACCTCAACATGTTCGTGCTGCGGCAGATCAACTCCAAGATCAACACCACCTTCGTCTCCATGACCCTGATCTGCATCATGCTGCTCATCACCATCGGCACCCTTTCCAGCGGCCTTGGCCTTGCCGATGTGCTCACCAAGGACCTGCAAAAGACCACCCCCTACGACGCCTCCTTCACCCAGTACCATTATCCCAACGACCCGGAGTATGAGCTACCCCCGTTCAAAGAGGAGCTTCAAAAGAACGGGGTCAACCTGTCCGACTATACCAAGGAGGAGCAGGAGGTGGAGATTTACAACTCTCCCATCACCTACAAAGCCATCCTCACCTCCCGGGAGAGCATGGTCCCCAACGGCTACACCCTCGAATCCATGGAGGGAACGTTTATCGAAGCCATCCCCCTGTCCGACTATAATGCGGCGATGGTTATGCAGGGCAAGGAGCCGGTGGAGTTGTCCGAAAACCAGTTTATCCTCAACTGCAATTATGCCAACATGATCCCCATTGTGGAGGATTTTCTCCAGAAGGACGGGACCATCCACATCGGCGGCGTCACCTACACGGCGGCCTCCAAAGAGGCGTATGAAAACATTGTGGAAACCACCCAGATGTTTATGGACACCGGCACGCTGGTCCTGCCCGACGCGGCCTTTGAGACGGAAGGCTTTCTGCCCCGGCGCACCATCACCAATGTGAACTTCAATGCACCCGACGCGGAAGCCGCCTTCTCCGCCGCGGTGGACGCCGCCTATAAGGTGGGAACCAATGAGTCCCTCGCCCGGCCCTACAGCATGTATTACTCCCGCCAGGAAGTGCTCGACGCGGGCGCCGGCCTCAAAACCATTATTTCTTACCTGGCGATCTATATCGGCATCGTCTTCCTGATTACCTCCGCCGCGGTGCTGGCCTTGCAGCAGCTTTCCGAATCGGCTGACAACGTCCAGCGCTACAGCCTGCTCAAAAAGCTGGGCGCAGAGGAAAAGATGGTCAACCGCGCCCTCTTCACCCAGATTTTCATCTACTTCATGATGCCTCTGGCCTTGGCCATCGTTCATTCGGTGGTGGGGCTGACGGTAGCCAACCAGATTGTCCAGCAGTTCGGAAACCTGGACATGGTGGCCAACACCATCTTTACAGCAGGCATCATCATCTTAGTCTACGGCGGCTATTTCCTGGCCACCTACTTCGGCTGCAAGACCATGATCCGCGAACGCAGATAAGCCAATTCCTCTATCCATTTCTCATAAAGCGCAGGGCCCGCCGGTTCCCGAAAGGGGCGGCGGGCCCTGCGTATTCCTCCGGTAAAATGGATATACTTTGGCTATATTATGAGCCCGCCTCCCACACAAAGCAGATAAAAAGCGGTATAATCAATCGACTCAAATCCGGGAGATGATGATGACATGATGCTTCGCGTGCAAGAAATCCTAACCCAGAAGGGGAAATCCAGGTACTGGCTTTTTCAACAGCTCAATATGAGCTACCAGAGCTTTCGCAGAATGCTCGACAACGAAACGAAGTCCATCAGCAAGGAAAACATCGAGGTGCTTTGTCTGATTCTGTCATGTACTCCGAACGACCTGTTTTCCATCGGCGAGGATGCCGAGGCCAAAAGATAGGATGACTAAAAAAGCCCTCCGGCGCTGCCAGAGGGCTTTTCTGTGAGAATAAAGGGATCTTTATTCTTCCGCGATGGTTTGAATCCCCAGCTCCTTGAGCTGCGCCTCGTCCACCGGGGAGGGGCACTCGCTCATGAGCTCGCTGGCATTTTGCACCTTCGGGAAGGCGATGACCTCCCGGATGGAGTCCGCCCCGGCCATGAGCATCACCAGCCGGTCGAGCCCGATGCCGAAGCCCCCGTGGGGCGGCGCGCCGTACTGGAAGGCGCCCGTCAGGAAGCCGAACTTGCGCGCCGCTTCCTCGTCGGACAGGCCCAGAGCCGCAAACATCCGCGCCTGCAAGCTCGGGTCGGTGATCCGGATAGAACCGGACGAGAGTTCCACGCCGTTTAGCACCAGGTCGTAGGCCTTGGCCCGGACCTTGCCCTTATCCGCATCCAGATACTGGATGCATTCGTCCATGGGGGCGGTGAAGGGATGGTGCATGGCCACCCAAGTGTTGGCGTCCTCGTCCCATTCGAAGAAGGGAAACTCCGTGACCCAGAGAAAATTGAACTGGTCGGGGATGATATCCAGCTTCCGGGCCACCTCCAGGCGCAGGGCGCCCAGGGTGGGGAGGACCACCTTGTCCTTGTCCGCCACCAGCAGTACTACGTCCCCCTGTTTGGCGCCCATATGGGAAAGGATCGCCTCCAGTTCGCCCTCGGCCATGAACTTGCCGAAGGAGCAGGCCGGCTTTTCCTCCACCCAGCGCACCCAGGCAAGGCCCTTCGCGCCGATGCCCCGGACGTATTCGGTCAGCTTGTCGATCTCCTTGCGGGTGAGGGCTTTGGCCGCGTCCTTGGCGACGATTCCCCGCACGCTGCCCCCCTCCTTGACGGGAGAGGAGAACACCGAGAAGGCGGAATCCTTCACAAGTTCGGACACGTCGCAGATTTCCATGCCAAAGCGGGTGTCCGGCTTATCCGAGCCGAACCGGCTCATGGCGTCCGCATAGGTGATGCGGGGGAGAGACAGGGGCACGTCCACGCCCAGGGTTTCCTTGAAGAGATACTGGACGAAGCCTTCCCCGATTTCTAAAATGTCCTCCATGTCCACAAAGGACAGCTCGCAGTCAATCTGGGTAAACTCCGGCTGCCGGTCGGCCCGTAAATCCTCGTCCCGAAAGCACCGGGCGATCTGCATGTACCGGTCGTACCCGGACACCATCAGCAGTTGCTTATAGATCTGGGGAGACTGGGGCAGGGCGTAAAACTCCCCATGGTGCAGCCGGCTGGGAACTAAATAGTCTCTGGCCCCCTCCGGGGTGGACTTGATGAGCACCGGGGTTTCGATTTCCAAAAACCCCTTGGAATCAAAATAGTCCCTGGTGGCCTTGACCACCCGGTGGCGCAGCATCAGGTTTCGCTGCAGCTGCGGGCGG
The DNA here is from genome assembly GCA_946491705.1 of uncultured Clostridia bacterium. Lineage (GTDB taxonomy): Bacteria > Bacillota > Clostridia > Oscillospirales > Acutalibacteraceae > Solibaculum_A > Solibaculum_A intestinale. The sequence continues at coordinate 83 of CAMLYM010000033.1, read as the reverse complement.
CGCAGGTCCAGATAGCGGTACTTGAGCCGCAGCTCTTCCCTGGCGTTGCAGTCGTCGGAAATTTCAAAGGGCGGGGTCTGGGC
>CAMLYM010000032.1 GCA_946491705.1 uncultured Clostridia bacterium | reverse complement strand
ATGATCCATCATCTGGGCGAAGAGCCGGCCAAAATCCTCAACCTCCTTACCGAATGTGAGAAAGCCGGCAATCCCAATATGCCCCTGATTTTCACCTCATTCTCCAAGGTCAGCTTCTCCGGCGCGGCGGTGGCCGCCATGGCCGCCTCCAAGTCGAACATCGACTACATCAAAAAGCGTCTGACCGTGCAGGCCATCGGCCCGGATAAGCTCAATCAGCTGCGCCACGTCCGCTTTTTCAAGGACGCCAATGGCGTGCGCGCCCACATGAAAAAGCATGCGGCCATCCTGCGCCCGAAGTTTGCAGCCGTCCTGGATAAGCTGGATGAGGAGCTGACTCCCTATTCCGTCGCCACCTGGGAAAAGCCCACCGGCGGCTATTTCGTCAGCGTAAACGTAGCTGAGGGCACCGCCAAGCGGGTGGTGCAGCTGTGTAAGGAAGCTGGCGTGGTCCTCACCGGCGCCGGCGCCACCTACCCCTACGGCAAAGACCCCCTGGACCGCAACATCCGCCTGGCCCCCACCTATCCGCCTCTTGAAGAGGTAAAAGAGGCCATCGAGCTCTTCTGTATCTGCACAAAGCTGGCAGCGGTGGAAAAAATGCTCGAATCTTAAGCGCCGGCAGGATTTTGTCACTTTTTCACGAAAATAGGCGGATTTTATCTCATTGACTTTTGAGATTGTCCAGAATATAATAGTCCTATTGGTGTTTTCCTGCAGAAAAAGCGCATATTTTTGCGCTTTTTTCCGTGTGGAAAACCAGAAGTTGATCAATGGAGGACTTACAATGAAGCGAATCGGAAAGCCAGTGTTTTTCATTGTGGCTCTGTTGATTGTCGCGCTCACCGTCACATCGTTTACAGGCATTAAGGTTGGCAGCGGCAGTTCGCAGACCACAATCATCAAAGGCGCCGGGGACATTCGATGGGGTATCGATATCCGGGGCGGCGTCGACGTGACCTTCCGTCCCCCGGAAGGGTACGATGCCACCGACGCGGAAATCGACTCCGCCAAATCCATTATTGAGACCCGTTTGGTGTACCAGAACATCACCGACTATGAAGTATATCCCGACTATAACAACGACCGCATCATCGTCCGGTACCCCTGGAAAGCCGGGGAAGAGGACTTTGACGCCAGCGCCGCCATTCAGGAACTGGGCGAAACCGCCCTGCTGACCTTCCGGGAAGGCGATTCGGTGGACGACGAAGGAAAGCCCACGGGGGACACCCTCAACAATATCATCTTAGAGGGTAAGGACGTGGTCAACGCCACGGCGAATTACGGCCCGATTGACAGCACCGGTGTCAATCAGCACTATGTTTCCCTGGAATTCAGCGAAGAGGGCACTCAGGCCTTTGCAACCGCCACCGGGAAACTGGCTTCTTCCAAAGGCTCCATCTCCATCTGGATGGACGATGTGCTGATTTCCGCTCCCACGGTGCAAAGCGCCATTACCGACGGCAAATGCATCATCTCTGGTAATTTTGATGCCGCCAGTGCCGCCGAGCTTGCCAACCGCATCAAGGCCGGTTCCCTTCCCTTCAAGCTGGAGGCGGAATCCTACGGCTCCATCAACCCTATCATGGGTGAAAAGGCGAGAGACGTGATGGTCTTGGCCGGCTTGATTGCCTTGATCCTCATCAGCATCTTCATGATCTTTTACTACCGTCTGCCCGGCGTGGTGGCCTCCATCGCCCTGGTGGGTCAGGTGGCCGGTATGGTGGCCTGCGTCACCGGATATTTCGGGGCCTTCGGCAGCTTTACGCTGACCTTGCCCGGTATCGCCGGCATCATCTTGTCCATCGGTATGGGCGTGGACGCCAACGTCATTACCTCCGAGCGTATCCGTGAAGAGCTCCGCGCCGGAAAGACCATTGACGGGTCCATCGACGCGGGCAACAAAAACAGCTTCTCGGCTATCTTCGACAGCAACATCACCTGTATCTTTGTTGCGGTCATCCTCATGGGCGTGTTCGGCCCGCCGGAGAGCCTGTTTGCGAAGATTCTTTCGCCGGTTCTCTTCATGTTTGGCCCGGCTGCGACCGGTGCGGTGTATTCCTTCGGTTACACCCTGCTGACCGGTATTATCTTCAACTTTGTAATGGGTGTTACTGCTTCCCGTCTCATGCTCAAATCCCTCTCGAGATTCAAGGGACTGCGCAAGCCCTGGCTGTTCGGAGGTGAAAAAGCATGAAACTGAAAAGACAATTCGATTTTATTAAAAACCGCAAATACATCTTCGCGATTTCCATCGGTTTGCTGCTCATCGGTTTAATTTTCAACTTCATTTTCGGCACCAGCCTGGACATCCAGTTCAAGGGCGGCACCATGGTCAGCTACACCTATAACGGCACCATCAACGTCAACGAAGCCGACAGCGTCATCCAGGATGCCATCGGCATGCCGGTCAACGTGCAGGCGTCGGAGGACCGGATGACCGAATCCCAGAAGCTGGTGGTCAACCTTTCCAACGACACTGAGCTCACCACCGAGCAGATGGATGCCATGAACGCGGCGCTTGCCGAAAAGTTCGCGGACACCGGCATTGAATTTTTGCAGGCGAACTCCGTCAACCCCACCATGGGCCAGGAGTTCTTCCAGAAGAGCATGGTGGCCGTTGGCCTAGCGGCGCTCTTGATGATTCTTTACATCGGCATCCGTTTTCGCAAGATCGGCGGTCTGTCCGCCGGTATCTTCGCGGTGCTGGCCCTGTTGCATGACATAGCTCTGGTCTACTTCACCTTCATTGTGCTGCAGATTCCGCTTAACGACAGCTTTATTGCCGCCGTTCTCACCATTCTCGGTTACTCCATCAATGGTACCATCGTGATTTACGACCGCGTTCGTGAAAACCGCCGTCTGATGGGCCCGAAGGCAAACATCGCCGAGGTGGTCAACGCCAGCATCAACCAGTCCCTTTCCCGTACCATCAACACCACCATCAGCACGGTTATCGCAGTGGGTACGGTCAGCGTCTTCGCTGTCATCTATAACATTTCCTCCATTCTTTCCTTCTCCATTCCCATGCTCGTGGGCATCATTGCCGGCTGCTATTCTTCTACCTGTGTTACCGGCCCGCTGTGGGTTATGTGGAAGCAGTTCAGAGAGAAAAAGCTGCGCGGTGGGGAAGCCGAGGCAAAATAACCGTTTGTCAAAAGGCCCGGCGGGTATCATACACACCGGGCCTTTTTCTCTGTTGTTTTGACAAGAATCCGTCGCTTTCGACGGCGAAAGCGGCAGCGATGCGTCCGGGAAAACATTGGCGTATCACGGAAAGCGGTTCCTTGAGGCTGTCTGGAGGGTCTACGGCTACTTCGGCCGGCATTCTTTACGCAAAAGGCTACCCTTATACCCTTTTGGGATCCATTGCAGAATGTGCGTCCGCTGTCCCATTCCGTCTGATTTCTGCAAACGCGCGGTTCTTGCCGGTATTCTAGTTAAAAAGATTTCCATCGAGAGCACCGGGCACCCCATGCGGTGTTTTTGTGGAAAGAATCCCACTAAAAAGCTTTCGGATGAAATTTTTCCATCCTACGGCTTTTTAGATTCTAGAAGGTTTCATTCCAGCCCCTTCACCGCGTGCTTATAAATACTTTTGCACCGCTTTGCGGATACGGGGCGCTACTCCCGCCAGCAGCAAGCACCAGAGAAAGTCAGTAAGCAGGAACGGAAGGACAAAGACGCTCAGCGCATACCCCAACTGCGCGTTTTGCCCGAAGTAGACGTTCTGCAGCAGCAGATAATAGGAAACCCCGAACAGATACACCACCGCCAGGCAGCCGATGGCAGTAAAAAGCATGGCCGGAAAGGTGATTTTACCCTTTCGCTTCATCAGCCAGTCGCAAACCAGGCCCGCCAGCAAGGCCGACAGAGCAAAGCCGATCAGATAGCCGAAGGTGGGCTGCAATACGTACCCAATTCCGCCGCCCCCCGTGAAGAGAGGAAGACCCAAAAGCCCCAGCACTAGGTAGATGCATTGGGCCGCAAATCCCCGTTTTGCACCCAGCAGCACTCCGCCGATGGTGCAAAAGAAAAACTGCGCTGTAAAAGGAACCAGCGGCCCGGGGATTTTCACATAGGCGCCTACCGTGCTCAGCGCTACGAACAAGCCGATGAGCGCGATGCTTAAGGGAGAGACCCTCCATTTTACGGAAGAAACCGTCTTTTCCTGCATGCGTTATTTCTCCTTTGAGGCAGGGAACCCCTGCTAGATTCTGCAAAGGAGTATAACATAAAAAAATTAAATTGTAAACATTTAATTTAAATATGGTTTACAATTAGCAATAGCCCAGCATTCCCCGCACCGATACTTCCCCTGAGTTCACCGCCCGGATTCCCTGCCCGGTCTGTACCAGCAGCGCGCCGGTTTCGCTGATTCCGATTGCCGTCCCGGCGAATTCCTCGTTGCCCATGACCACTTTTACCAGGCTGCCGATGGTGGCGCAGCGCTCGGCGTAGCGCTTACGGAAGGCCGCATTTGCTCCCTGCCGGAGAAAGGTCTCGTATTCCTTCTCCAGCCGCAGAAGGATGCGGGCAGCCAGCTCTTTGCGGGAAACGGGCTTGCCCGTCGCAAGGAGGAGAGAGGTCGCCTTGTCCTTTAGTTCCTCTGGAAAGGCGGGGTTGTTGACATTGACGCCGATGCCCACCACCAGCGCGCAGATCCGGTCCTCCTCCGCCGCCATTTCGGTCAGGATGCCCACCAGCTTTTTTCCGTCCAGAACAATGTCATTGGGCCACTTGATTTGCACGGGTAGCCCGGTCACCTCCCGAATGGCGTCGCAGACTGCAAGCCCAGTGAGAAGGGTGATCTGCGCAATGTCGGCAGGCGCCAGCTTCGGGCGCAGCAGCACCGACATCCATACGCCTTCGCCTCTGGGGGCGCTCCAAGCTCGTCCCAGCCGGCCCCGGCCTCCCGTCTGCTCCTCCGCGAAAAACACGCTGCCGTGAGGCGCGCCCCGGTCGGCCTCCTCCCGGGCCCGGCGGTTGGTGGAGTCGGTCACCTCATAGGAAAAGACCGTGCGCCCCAGACACGCGGTTGTGAGCAGGGGAGAGAGCTCCCCCTCGGTAAGCAGATCCGGGGAAGAGACCAGCCGATAGCCCTTATTGGTCACCGATTGAATCCCATAGCCCTCTTCCCTGAGCTTTTTTACCGCCTTCCACACGGCCGCCCTGGATACCCCCAACTGTTCGCTGATGCGCTCGCCGGAGAGAAACCCGTCGGCGTTTTGCAGCAGCGTGAGGATTCTTTCTTTCATCCGCATCCGCCTTCTTTACCCGCCGGAAGCTCCGGCTCATTTGTTTTCTCTATTATACCAGCGGTTTCCTCAAAACAAAAGGGTTTGGGGAACCCTGGGGATTTTTGTGGACATTCCTGCAAAAAAGTGGGATTTCAACGCAGCTTTTCGAGCAAAAAGAATAAACACCTTGACAGGTGGACCCGCAAAGGATAAAATATCTACATAATGCAATTTTTATGCATTTCAATTAATGGTACAAGAAAAAACTAGAAACAGGAGGTGCAGAAATTAGTGGAACCATGGTTGATCGTTGTTCTGATCGTAGTCGCGTTAGCTTTGGTAATTGTTTGTTCTATAATCGCCTTTAATCTTGGCGTTTCACATAGAAAACGTACGGCGGAATCGCTGTTCGGTTCGGCGGAAGAAGAAGCCAAGAAGATTGTAAGCGACGCTATTAAGAGTGCAGAAGCAAAGAAAAAAGAGACCCTGTTGGAAGCCAAGGATGAAATTCACCGTCTGCGCAGCGAGGCAGACAAGGACATGCGGGAACGCCGCTCCGAGGTGCAGCGTCAGGAGCGCCGCATTCTGCAAAAAGAAGAGTCATTGGACCGCAAGCTTGAAAACCTGGAAAAGAAGGACGAGGTCCTCAATTCCAAGGTACGCGAGGTGGAGGTTCGGCTCACCGAGGCGGACGAAATCAAAAAACGCCAGTTTGAAATGCTCGAACGCATTTCTTCCTTCACCATCGAACAGGCGAAGGAATACTTACTCAAAAACCTCGAGGACGAACTGGTTCACGAGAAAGCCCTGAAGATCATGGAAATCGAGCAGCAGACCAGGGAGGAGTCGGAGAAAAAGGCCAGAGAGTTGATTTCTCAGGCGATCCAGCGCTGCGCTGCGGACCATGTGGCGGAAGCTACGGTGTCGGTGGTCGCCCTGCCCAACGAGGAAATGAAGGGGCGCATCATCGGCCGGGAGGGCCGCAACATCCGCACCCTGGAAACCCTTACCGGCGTGGATATCATCATTGACGATACGCCGGAGGCCATTACCCTGTCCTGCTTTGATCCGGTGCGCAGGGAAATCGCCCGCATCGCGCTTGAGCGCTTGATTTCGGACGGCCGGATTCACCCGGCGCGCATTGAGGAAATGGTGGAGAAGGCCCGCCGCGAGGTGGACGCTACCATTAAGGCCGAAGGCGAGCGTGCAGTGTTGGAAACCGGCGTGCACGGTATGCATCCGGAGCTTGTTAAGCTCTTGGGCCGCCTGCGTTATCGTACCAGCTACGGCCAGAACGTGCTCAAGCATTCGCTGGAGGTGGCCTATCTCTCCGGCATCATGGCCGCCGAGCTGGGGCTCGACCCGGCTTTGGCCAAGCGCGCGGGCCTGCTGCATGACATCGGCAAGGCTCTCGACCATGAGATGGAAGGCTCTCACATCGAAATCGGTGTGGAGGTCGCCAAGCGGTATAAGGAATGCGAAGCGGTGGTGCATGCCATTCACGCTCATCACGGAGACGTGGAAGCGAAGACGGTCATCGCCTGCCTGGTTCAGGCGGCCGACGCCATTTCCGCCGCCCGTCCGGGCGCCCGGCGCGAGAACTTGGAGAACTACATTAAGCGTCTTGAAAAGCTTGAGGAAATCGCCAGCTCTTTTGACGGGGTGGAACGTTCCTACGCCATCCAGGCGGGACGGGAAATCCGCGTCATCATCAAGCCCGAAGCCGTGGGAGACGACAAGATGGTGCTGGTGGCCCGCGAGATTGTCAAGCGCATTGAGAACGACCTGGATTATCCCGGTCAGATCAAGGTGCATTTGATCCGCGAAAGCCGCGCGATCGAATACGCGAAATAAATCGAACGTGCAGACGATGCAGCGCCCTATGCGTGCTGCATCGTTTTCGGTTTCATGGAAAATCGAAGCGCGGCCGTAAGGCCGCGCTTCTTGCCGGAAAAACCGGCTTGTAGTTTTCAGCGGCACAACGCGACGATAAGGAAGGATGGAGAAGCGAGATGAACATTCTGGCAATCGGGGATATTGTGGGAACAGTAGGCTGCGAGCATCTGCGCCGGGTGCTGCCCCGGCTCAAAAAAGAGAGGCAGGTGGATCTGGTCATTGCCAATGGGGAGAACTCCGCCGACCGCAACGGCATTTCCCCCTCCTCCGCCGACCATATCTTTCAAAGTGGGGTGGACGTAATCACCACCGGCAACCACGCCTTTCGCCGCAGGGATATTTATGAGCGTTTCGAGGAGGACGCGTTTCTTCTGCGTCCGGCGAACTATCCCTCCTCCGCGCCGGGGAAAGGAATCTGCGTGGTGGACAAGGGATATGTAAAGGTCTGTGTGCTAAACCTCTCCGGCACGGTGTTTTTAGAAAGCCTGCGCTGCCCCTTTGAAACGGCCGACGAACTCCTTACCCGGACCGACGGAGCGAAAATCGTGCTCGTGGATTTTCATGCAGAAGCCACGGCGGAAAAAAAGGCGCTGGGGTATTATTTGGACGGCCGGGTGTCCGCCGTGTACGGCACCCATACCCACGTTCCCACTGCGGACGAAACCATACTACCGAAGGGAACCAGCTTTCTGACCGATATCGGCATGACCGGCCCGCGTGACTCGGTGCTGGGCGTGAAGGCGGAGCTGTCCATCCGCAAAATGAAGGATAAGCTGCCGGTTTTCTTCGAATACGCCGACGGTCCCTGCATCATGCAGGGGGTGTTGATGCAGGTCGATGAGAAATCGGGAATATGCCGCAAAATCGAACGCATTTCGGTTTCCTGAAGATGGGACGATTGTAAAGCGGGCAGGAACCGGCTATAATAAAGCAAAACGAAGGAGTGCCGGAATCCGGCGTGCCTTCTCTGATGAAACGGAGGACCGAATCACCCATGAGAAAGACGCTTTTGCTGCTCTTGTCCGCCTGCCTGCTGTTGACCGGCTGCGGCATCATTGATTTAAGCCCGGTTTCTTCCGCCCAGCCGGAAAGCGCGTCCCCTTCCCAGGAAGATGTCTCGCAGGAACCCTCCGGCACGCTGATCGAACGAAATTTTACCCTCTGTCTTGAGTCCGGCGATTCTCTCAACCCCTACCGCTGCTCCACCCGCACGAATCTGGAGCTGTCCGGGCTTTTGTACCGGTCGCTGGTGCGCCTGAGCCCTTCCCTGGAGCCCCAGAAGGAGCTGGCCCAGGAGATTACCCTGGACGGCCTTGCCTGTACGGTTACCCTCAAGGAGGGACAGGTGTTTTCCGATGGCTCACCGGTGACCGCGGCGGACGTGGTGTATTCCTATAATTTAGCAAAAGGCTCGGCCGCTTACCAGGCTCGGTTCGCCGGGGTAAAATCGGCGGCGGCCGCCGGGAACAGCGTGGTCTTTACCCTGGCCGCGCCCAACCGCAATTTCGCCAATCTTTTGGATTTTCCGATTCTCAAAAACGGCACTGGCGAGGAAGGCGCCGTGCCGGTGGGCGGCGGGCTTTACGTCTATCAGGCGGCCCAGAGCCAACTCACCGCCAATCCCCAGCTTTCCGGGGACGAATACCCGAACATCGAGCCCATCTACCTTACCAACGTCCCAGACAGCGACACGCTGATCCACGCGTTGGACATGGGGATGGTCAGCATGCTGGTGATGGAGCCATCCCAGGCGGCAGGGCAGCGGGTGTCGTCGGTGTCGGAGAAGTACCTGACCACCAATCTGGTGTTCGCCGGGATCAATTTGAAATCCGCCAATATGAGGGATGTGAATATCCGCAAAGCAGTCAATGCCGCCGTAGGCCGGGAGGAGCTTGCCAAAAAAGCGTTTCTCGGCTTCGCGGAGCCGGCGGTCACGCCCTTCTACCCAGCCTGGCAGGCGTTGGACGGGCTGACTCTGCCCAGCGCGTCGGCGGATCTGACCGGCGCCCTTTCCTACCTGAGCGCCGCCGGGTATCAGCGGGCGCAGGGTGCCACGGAAGGCCTGGTGCTCAAAAACCGGCGCACCCTGCCGATGAAAGTTCTCGTCAACAGCGACAACGAAGCACGGGTGTCTCTGGGGAAGGACCTGGTTTCCCAGCTTCAGAAAGCAGGGATCGACGCGAGCCTGACCGAGCTTCCCTTTGAGGAATACAGCGCCGCCATTCAAAAGGGTAATTACGACCTTTATATCGGGGAAATCCGGTTGACCGCCGACATGAATCTGGAAAAGGTGCTGCCCGCGGGGGAAGCCGCCAATGCATACAGCCAGTACCAGAAAGGCGAGATGGACCTGCAGGCTTTTTTGACCGCCTTTTCCCAGGAGCAGCCCATGGTCCCCTTGTGTTACCGGCAGGGCGCAGTGGCTTTTACCCGGGACCTGAAGGGAACCATTGCCCCAGCCTTTTCCGATCCTTACCGGGGCGCGAAAGACTGGACCTTCGGCGGATAGAATCTTGCGGCTTCCGGGGAATAGTCGGGTCAGGGACGTGCATACAGATGAAACGGTCCGTTAGATCCGGCATTGGCAAAGAACTCCTTGCAATTTCCTGTTTTTTTGATACAATGAACTTATCTACCCATCGTATGCACCATAGGCTGGAGGTTGGGCAGGTGAGCAAAGGAGGTTTTCTTTGTTGATTAAGACAGAGAATCCGCTGGGTACGGTGGAAATATCCGAAGAATACTTTGCCAAGCTGATCGGGGACGCGGCCTCCTCCTGCTACGGCGTGGCTCAGATGTCTACCATCGGCGCCATGCAAGGCGTTAAGGCCATGATAAAGCGGGAGTTTCCCGACAAGGGTGTGCGCATCAAGGAAGAGCCGGAAGGCCTGGTGATTGACCTGCACATTGTCGTCACCTACGGGGTGAACATCGCGGCCATCACCAAGAGCATCGTGCATAAGGTGCGGTATGTGGTGGAGGACGTCACCGGCTTTGGTGTCAAGAAGGTCAACGTTTATGTCGATTCGCTGAAAACATAAGGTGTGCCGGTAACGCCGCGATTTTGTTTTTAGCTAAAATACCGAGTGGGGAGAGTGCGTTTTGTGATCACAGGCACACAGTTGAAGGATGCCATTCTTTCGGCGTCCAACCATATTCATAACAACCGCAAGCAGGTGGATGAGCTGAATATCTTCCCCGTGCCCGACGGGGACACGGGAACCAATATGTCCATGACCATCGGTGCAGCGGCCAAGGAGCTTTCCGGCTTTGCATCCGACTCGATCGGAGAATGTGCCGAGAAGGCCGCGTCCGCCATGCTCCGGGGTGCCAGGGGCAATTCCGGCGTTATTTTGTCTCTTTTGTTCCGCGGCTTTGCTAAGGGTCTCAAGGACAAGGAGGCAGCCGACGGGCTCGATTTGGCAAACGCCCTGCTTTTGGGTGTGGAGGCCGCTTACAAAGCGGTCATGAAGCCTACCGAAGGGACTATTTTGACGGTGGCCCGGGTCAGCGGCGAAAAGGGCCGTGCGGCCGCCACCATCAACCGGGACGCCCTGGTGGTTTGGGACGCCATTTGTGACAATGCCGAGAAGGCGCTGGCCACCACGCCGGACCTTCTGCCGGTTCTGAAGAAAGCGGGCGTAGTGGACGCCGGCGGAAAAGGACTTGCTTTGATTTTTGAAGGGATGCGTTCGGTGTTTGCCGATGGTATGCTGATCCCCGCCGTCGATCTTTCTGCCCAGGAAACCCAGGAGACGGCGACGCCCGGCAACGCGGTTGCCGAATGGGAAGGGGAAATCACCTTCACCTACTGCACCGAGTTCATCGTGGGCCGGGATCCGGAAATCAAAGAGGACCCCGCGACCTTGCGTGCGTTCCTTGAGTCTATCGGCGACTGTGTGGTGGTTGTGGACGACGACGAGATCATCAAAGTGCATGTGCACACCGAGCAGCCGGGCGACGCGCTCCAGCGGGGCCTTGCCTTCGGCCAGCTTTTGACGGTGAAAATTGAGAATATGCGCGAGCAAAAGCGCAAGGCTGAGGAGGCGGCGGCCGCGGCAAAGAAGGGCCCCGAACGGGTCGACCCGGTCAACGACTACGGCTTTGTGGCGGTGTCGGTAGGCGACGGGCTCAGTAACCTCTTTACCGACCTTGGCTGTGAGCAAATCGTCAGCGGCGGCCAGACCATGAACCCTTCCACCGAGGACATTCTGGAAGCGGTGCTGGCGACGCCGGCGAAAACTGTCTTTGTTTTCCCCAATAATAAGAACATCATCATGGCCGCCGAGCAGGCGGTGGCGCTGGCTGCCGACCGCAAGGTGGTGGTGGTGCCCACCCGTACCATTCCTCAGGGCCTGACGGCGCTTCTGGCATTTGACCCGGATGACTCCGACGAGGAAAACCAGGCCAATATGCTCAAGGCCGCCGAACGGGTCGGTACCGGGCAGGTCACCTTTGCCGCGCGGGACTCCGATTATGACGGGCATAAAATCCGCGAAGGCGAGATCATCTCGCTGATGAACGGCAAGCTGATGTACACCGATAAGACTCCGGTCAAGGCGGTGGTGCATCTGGCCAAGGCTATGATTAAGAAGGATACTTCCTTCGTCACCCTCATCTACGGCGAAGGCGTCACCGAGGAGCAGGCGGAGGAGGCCAGAGCCTCCATCCAGGCGAGGCTCAACGACGACGCGGAGGTCACCGTCATCCACGGCGGCCAGCCCATCTATTATTTCATTATGTCGGTTGAGTGATAGCATGTCTCTGACCAGTACAAGCGATATTCGATATGTAAAGGGTGTCGGCGAGAAGCGGGCCCAGCTTTTCTATAAGCTGGGCGCCCCTACCGTCGGCGCCCTTTTGCGCTTATATCCCCGCAGCTATGAGGACTGGAGCCATCCCTATTTGATCCAGGACGCGCCCATGAACGAGGTTTGCTGCGTCAAGGCGACCATTGCCGCTCCGGTGAAGGAACACCGCATCCGGGCTGGAATGGTTCTCTACAAGACCCAGGCTACCGATGGGGAATCTCTTTTGCAGATCACCCTTTTCAACAACCGGTTTGCCGCCTCCGCTCTGCGGGAAGGGGAGGAGTACCTATTTTACGGTAAAATGGCCGGGACGCCCCGCAAGCGGGAGATGAGCGCGCCGGCTATTCGCAAAGCATCCACTGGCCAGGGCATCCACCCGGTCTATCCCCAAACTCAGGGACTGTCCTCGAAGATGATCGAATCGGCTATGAAACAGGCGGTTCGGGCGCTGGGAGACGGGTTAGGAGACCCGCTGCCGGACAAGCTGCGCCAGGAATACACCTTGTGTCATTTGCGCTATGCGTTGGAAAACATTCACTTCCCCAAATCCTACGAAGCGCTGGCCATTGCCCGGCAGCGGCTTATTTTCGAGGAGCTGCTCACATTGCAGCTGGGTCTTCTCCGCCTGCGCATGGGCACGGTGGTGAAAACCAACCTGATCCTGAAGGAGGACGCGTCGGAAGCCTTCTTTTCCCTCCTACCCTTTGCCCCTACCGGCGCCCAGCGCCGGGCCGTGCAGGAGGCGGTCAGGGATATGAAAAGCGGCCGTGCCATGAACCGTCTGCTGCAAGGGGACGTGGGCGCAGGAAAAACCGCGGTGGCGGCGGCCCTTTGCTATTGCGCGGTAAAAAACGGGTGGCAGGCGGCCATGATGGCGCCTACCGAAATCCTGGCTGTGCAGCACTATCAGTCTCTTTGTGCCCTGCTGGCCCCTGCGGGGGTGCGGGTGGCCCTCTTGACCGGTTCTACCAAAGCGGCGGAGAAAAGGCAAGTATTGCAGCAGCTGGAGGCGGGCGAAATCGGCCTTTTGGTAGGGACCCATTCCCTCTTACAGGAAAACGTGGTCTTTTCCAAGCTGGGCCTAGTGGTCACGGATGAACAGCACCGGTTCGGCGTGGAGCAGCGGGCGGTGCTGGCCGCCAAGGGCCAGCAGGTACACATGCTGGTCATGTCCGCCACCCCCATTCCCCGCACCCTGGCCCTGATTATTTACGGGGACTTGGATATTTCCATCCTTGACGAGCTTCCTCCCGGCCGCCAGCAGGTACAGACTCTGGTGATGGGCACCGGCAAGCGGGAAAAGGTCTATGCGTTCTTAAAGAAGGAGATGGACGCGGGCAGGCAGGCCTATATCGTCTGCCCTCTGGTGGAGGAAGGGGACGGGGGGCTTACCTCCGCCCAGAAGTATGCGAGAACCCTTTCGGAAGGCCCCTTCCGGGCTTATTCGGTGGGGCTTCTCCACGGTAAGCTCAAACCTAAGCAAAAGGACCAGGTCATGGCGGATTTTAAGGCGGGAAGACTGTCTCTCCTGGTGGCCACCACCGTGATCGAGGTAGGGGTGGACGTGCCCAACGCCGCCGTCATGGTCATTGAGAACGCCGAGCGGTTCGGCCTTTCCCAGCTGCACCAATTGCGCGGCCGGGTGGGGCGCGGCACCGCCCAGTCCTACTGCATCCTCATTTCCGACGCGCGAAACGACGCGGCGGTACGGCGTCTCAAAGCTATGCGCAGCACCAGTGACGGTTTTCGCATTGCCGACGAGGATTTAAAGCTGCGCGGCCCCGGTGACTTTTTCGGACAGCGCCAGCATGGCCTGCCCGAGCTTCACATCGCGGATATGGCGGAGGATGTGGCGGTGCTGCGCAGCGCCCAGGAGGCCGCCAGAGCGATTTTAAAGCAGGATCCCGCCCTGTCCGCACCGGAACATGCGGGGCTGAAAGAAGCGGTCACGGCCCTATTTGAGAACGTAGGGGAACGGGGCCTCAATTGAGGCAAACCCGCGGCGGACTCGCCTTGGCCGCAGGCTTTGATTTGTTAAGAGAAAACATGTATGAAAACAAAAAGGCGTTGAAGCAGCCGCTCCTTCAACGCCTTTTCCATTGCCGGGAGCAAAAAAACAGTTCCCGGCTATTTTCTTAAAAAAGAAAACGCTGCGGCATGCCATACGCATCCCGCAGCATTTGGGTTTACGCTACAAAATAGATACCCGTTGAAAACGCGGGTAAGAACAAGACGGCTCCCCACAAACGTGAGGAGCGCGATTTGCGTGCAGGCTCAGCCTGTTGGGGTTACGCTACAAAAAAGATATTCTCTTTAGAAAAATGTCTTATTATGAATTTATATGGAAATATATGGCCACGTACCTGCACAAAGAGGCACTGAGAAACTCGCGTTTCTTCTAGTTTATGATACTCCCCAGGGGCCTCTTGTCAAATAAAGGCGCTATTCCGACCTGCCCTCTATCTGCATCGTGGCCATTTGCTCTTTGCTCAGGCCATTTTTGGCACCGTATTGCAGCCAATACCCCGCAGAGGCCCGTACATACAGCCAGGTCGGAAGCGGCATGGTAACGCTGCCGCTGTATGGGCTGCCGCTTTCCACCGCCTGCGCCAACTTTTTCACCTTCCTCTTCACAAGCCCGGCAAAGGGCGTGGTGAGGATGGCTTCGCCGCTGCCAACCCGCAGCACACTGCCAAAGGAAAAGCCGTTCTGCGCACAAAATAGGCGAACCATGTCACAGGCCACGTCGTTCTGCCGCGGCTCTAGAAAGCCACAGTTCACCAGCACATGCACGATGGGCCGGGTTAGAAATTCCTGCTGTGCAAGCTGCTTCAGAAAGCACATCAGCGTCACCGGTAAGCCGTCGGCATACAGTGGGAACACAAGCAACACGTCAGTGCACCCAGCCGCCTGAGCACATGCCCGGGCATCCTGTTTTTTCGTCACCTCATATTCGTACACATCTGCGCCGAAAAATTCTCGGAACATCTGTATATACTGTTTCGAGTTCGATCGCGGAGCCCTTGGGCTTGCGTTCACGATCATTAGACTTCCCATGCCGTTACCTCCTGCTTCACCGCGGCCTCCAGCTGCTGCGGCGCTATAAAACGCACACGGTGTGTGCGAAACATCATATTGTAGGCGTTGCGCTCCACCAGCCGTTCAAACACCGCCTGCTCTTCGGATGGGATATCTCCATATGCTAGGATGACGGCATCCTTCTCCCGCACAGCGCGCTGCACATGGTGCGCTTCGCCGTGATACAAGCGGATGAATGCCTGCTGGATAGGGATGGCGCGCTCCAGCATCGTTTTCATCACCTTGCCGTACGAGCCGAACTCCACCGCTGTTACATAGATCAGGCGCTCGCTGCGCGCGATCAGTGGGTACACCTTCACCGCGTCATCTCGGATGACGCACCTGCCCGGCGTTTTCACCCAGCAGCCAAAGCAACCCACGCAGTTGGCAATACGCAGGGCCGAGAGATCGATATATCGGTTGTCTTCTCCTTTCATTTGAAGAAAGGGAAGCGGGATATCACTCATCAATAGATTCACAGAAAAATCCTCCTTCTGTTTTCTACCAGCTGCGTGACCAATATTATGGGTCTTGCCTGCAAGAGCCAAACACCATGCCCGAAACCGACGTAATGCGGCGTAATGCAGCCGATGCCCAACCTGCACTTTTCCACCCACGCCCGTTTAACGGCACGCCTGTCCCACTCAGCTCACGTTTTGCCTACATTCACTGCTTAGGAGCATTGCGAATATTTTCAAATATCTTATAGGCAGTATATCACAATTTTCGTTAGAAATACAAGTACGCCATTCCGTTGAAATATCTACATAAACTGAAAATTCTTTGAGTCTCGAAGCTGGTCAATAAACCCTTTGCGATATTCTATCTGGGACTGCGTATGCAGCAAATATGTGAGCAGGTCAAAATTAAAAATTTCTTCCGAACAAAGCCCTCTGATTTAAGGTAAGAAACTACTAATCGTGGATTGTTTAATGGATAAGTGTATTCCTTGGCTTTTATCTGTTACACTGCGCAAAAATGTATTATCAATACGGCTAGGGCTATGCTCACAAAAGTAGGTGATATCATATGCATAGGTTTTACCGACGTGTCCATAATGGATAAGATATTTTAAAAGGTGAAAATACTCGCTGCGCTTTATCTCCTTAAATTTCGTTTTTTCTCCAATTACATTGGTGCTTGTAACGTATCTATGTGACTTACAAAGGCGTTCAAAATTCTATTTGCAGATTCTAAAAAAGGGCGCCTCCTTGTATCTTGAAGGCTTAAAAGAGGCCTGATTCTCGGTTTCGTCAATCTATCCATTTCTCTGGCGGAAACTTCTACATATTTTTGAGCGGGGAAAAGGTTGCAAAACGAAAAAAGCGGGGTTGCCTACCTAAAAAATCAGGCGGAAGTCCCGCTCATACGGGTTTATTTTCTTTTTTAGGTTTGGACATCCACGGTAAAACGGTTTTTCGGATTTCGCTCCAAAAGGCCCGCAATCCCGCATGGAACCTAACAAAAATGGCGTGACATCTTTTTGTCACGCCATCATGGAGCTGGTGAGCGGACTTGAACCGCTGACCTGCTGATTACGAATCAGCTGCTCTACCGACTGAGCCACACCAGCACATAAAAGGAAGAGACCGGTGACGAACACACGCCGCCGCGGCTCTTATCCATTAAGGATATCTCTGCTAACAGTGTTTTATTATACTGGATTGCCTTCGCTTCGTCAAGCACTTTTCAATCGGAACCAGATGACATGACAGAAATAGGCCAAAATTGTATCTTTCTTAGAGAATATAGGATAAAATAGAAGATTTTTTGTTTGGTAACAATTACCGGTCGATATACAGTGAATGTTTTTCACGATATAAGGTAAAAAAATAATAAAAGTATTATAATCTTTACTAAGAGGAGGTGTGCCAAGATGATAGGGGATAAGCTTCGCTACCTACGCGAAAAGAACGGCTACACCCAGCGCAAGGTAGCTGATTTTTTGAATATTGATCGGTCTACGTATTCATATTACGAAACGGGGAAAACCAGACCGGATATTGAGACACTGAAAAAGCTCGCGAACCTTTTTCATGTTTCTATAGATTATATTGCGGAAAACAATGTGAGACTGCGCAACGAAGGGGCGGCCTATACCACCCGCTCATCTTCTGTGGAGCCGTTGTCGGATATGGAGGAAAATATTATTCAGCTGTATCGCAATTTGGCCCAGGAAGACCGGCAGAAGGTCGGCGACATGGTCATTCAGATTCTTTCAGGAGAGCGGAAGGAATAACTTCCGCTTTCTTTCTACCAAAGCCCATTGCCTTTCCCGGGGGAAGTATGCTACAATAGCCCCGAATCATCCGGGATAGGGAAAGGCGGTATTTGATATGAAAGAATTTAAGCTCGGCGCGAATGCGACGGCGAAAGCTATGGTAAGCGACGGCAACACGGCCAAAGCAATGGGAAGCGGAAATCTCGCGGTGTTTGCGACGCCGGCGATGATTGCCCTGATGGAAGAAGCGGCCACCAGCTGCGCGGCGCAGTTTTTAGACGAAGGAAGCGAAACGGTGGGGACGATGATTTCGGTCAAGCATATGTCCGCCACGCCGGTTTCCATGGAAGTATGCGCCAAAGCCACCCTCACCGAAGTGGACGGCAAGCGCCTGGTGTTTGACGTGGTCGCTGAGGATGAAGCGGGTATCATCGGCGCGGGCACTCATGAGCGGTTTATCGTGACAGGGGAAAAATTTCTGCAGCGTGCCCAGGCCAAGCTTTCCGCCAAAGAGAAGGACGCGCGGCACTAAGCTTGCGTAAGTACGCGGCGCCGGTCTCATCTGCGCGGCTGTTATGATAAGAAAAGACTTATTTTCGTAACGGAATAGGCTCGAGAAATCCATAAAGAATGCGAACCACACTTCTGTGGTTCGCATTCTTTTGTTTTGGATTATTCCTTACCCGGTACGTTTGCCAGCATCACCCGCACGAAAGAAAAGCGGTTTTGCAGATGGTCGGCGGCGGTTCGGGAAGGATGGGGGACGCCGGTTTCCCGGCGAAGAGGCAGGCTGAGATAGACCCGGGTGACACCCTGGTTATGCTCGGCGAAGGCGGTGCCTTGGTGGGCTACGGCGGCCAGTTTCGCCACCGTAAGCCCGATCCCGGAGCCCGCCCGGGAAGGCCCGGCCGGATGATAGGCATAAAAGGGGTCGAACATACGAAGAAGCGCGTCCCCTTTCAGGGGAAATCCGCGGCTGCCTACCCCGATCAAAACCCGATTTCCACACTCTGATACCGTCAGGTCCGCCCTTCCGTCCCCGTAAAGGAGAGCGTTTGACAGCAGGTTGAGCACCGCTAAAGAAAGGGAATCCTCGTCGAACCGGGTGCAGATGCTCCCGACAGGCGCATGGTAACGCACCGAAAGGCCAAGGGGGCTGAGCAGGGTGCCGCAGGCGGCACTTAGCTCCTGCAAGAAGCCGGTCAAGCTTGCGTAGCAAAGAGAAGGCCGGGGAGCGCCTTGCAGAAAGCGGGATAGGGCGGACAGGTTCTGAAACTCCCGCAGCAGGCATTGGCAGCGGTTGTCGAGGATGTCCAGATAAACCCCATGTTCCCGGCTGATCCCCTGCTTTTTGAGCGCCTCGGTCACCCCGAAGCAGATGGCCAGGTTTGCCCGCAGCCGGGAAAAGAACATGCCGCTTGCCAGGGCCGGTTCCCGCATGGGAACGCTTGCGCAGAACCCGTCGGCAATCAGCAGAAGAACTTGCTCAAGAGAGCCTTCCCGCATGGCGGGGATAAGACTGACGGTGCACCCCACCGCAGGCGGCACGCCGCAGGCAAGGGACACGCTTTCCCCTTTTTGCAGGCTTTGCAGGACTTGGGCAGGCGAGCTGGGATAAAGGAGGGTTTGTATGCCGTCGGACAGCTTGAGAAACGGAAAGCGCCGTGCGGCATCGGGATTTAGCCACTGGATGCGAAGCTGCCGGTCGGCGGTGGCGGCCGCGATGGGCAGGTCCTCATAGGCGCCCTGAATTTCCGGCAGATGCGCGGCAGTCAGCAAAAAAATCCCTCCTTTTTGTCCATTTCTTTGCCCTAGTATGTCCGAATTTTCTTGTTTTGACGCTGGTGAATTCAGGCATCCGGGTGAAAACCTGGGAAAGGCCGCTTTGAGAGCGGAAAACTGCACAAGGACAAATTTTGCTTTTCTGCGAAAAGCGTGCAAAAGGTAAAATTGTGACCCAGGGGTTAAATTTGTAACAAACGCCTTGTAAATTGGGGTGGATTGATATAAAATAGAATCATACTATTTTTGGGAGGTTCAAAGACAATGGGAATTAAAATTGGTATCAATGGCTTTGGCCGCATCGGCAGACTGGTTTTCCGCGCGGCAGTCGCTCAGCCGGACGTATTCGATGTCGTTGCCATCAACGATCCGTTTATCCCGGTAGATTACATGGTTTACATGACCAAGTATGACAGCATGCACGGCAAATTTGACGGCTGTGTCAAGGCAGAGGACGGCAAGCTGGTCGTCAACGGCAAGGCCATCAGCGTCTATGCCGAAAAGAGCCCGGAGAATATTCCGTGGGGCAAAGAAGGCGTCGAGTATGTGGTAGAGTCCACCGGCGTGTTCACCGCACAGGAAAAAGCCATGCTGCACATTCAGGGCGGCGCGAAGAAGGTTGTCATCTCTGCTCCTGCGAAGGACAAGGAGACTCCCACTTTCGTCTGCGGCGTCAACCTGGACAAGTATACCAAGGACATGAAGGT